>NZ_JAPNXR010000015.1:0-72374 GCF_030397615.1 Vibrio sp. 14N.309.X.WAT.E.F5
CTCCAATTGATTTTCCGGTATAGCGGTTTCCGACGTCTCGGAAAACCAAGTAGTTCTCTCAAAGTTACTTTTAATAACGGCTCAAAATCCCGAAGCTTTAGAAAAACTTTTAAAAAACCACAAATAAAATATTATTTTGTTACTTATCAGCAAGTTAAATTTATCGCTTTTCTAAAACAGCTATTGGATTTAACGGGCTAAAGATCCTAACTTGTTCAAAAAACACGCTAACTGTCGTTCAAATTAGTCAAAGCTCAGAAATGATCAATCACCAAAGATCGCAGATGGGCATAAAGATTGTGCAATTTATCTAGCCAAGGAGAGCGTTTGTAACCAAGAAAATGGGTTGAATTGAAACGTTAAAGATCAGAAACCTAAAGTTAGAAGCCAGCGGGAAACGCAAAAGACAGGAAAGCAAAAAGATAGCAATAAGAAAGATAGGAAACAGAGAAATAAAAAACAGAAAGGAAAAAGCCCCTTTTCCTTTGAGAGAACCGGGGCTAGTTGGCAGGTCAGAGCCTGTGTGGAGATCATCGAGAAATGAACACATTTCTGACTCGCCGTTGCATTCTTACCGTAAAAATGAATAGCAGGTGAGAGATGAGAGAGCTAAACACTCATAGTAAGTATGCTTGCCAGTATCCCTTGCTGTATGGCTCACGTCTGAACACGAACAGCAAGTTCAACCAATAACTATTGCAATAGTGTCATTGCAGAGTTAGGCAACTGTTTTGCTTGAGCAAGTATCGAAGTACCTGCTTGTTGCAGAATTTGTGATTTGGTCATTTGCGTCGTCTCTTTCGCAAAGTCCGTATCTTTGATTCGGCTGTTAGACGCGTCTACGTTCTCTTGAACGTTTGCCAAGTTATTAATACTGTGGCTTAGACGGTTCTGTTTAGCACCCAAATCAGCACGCTGTGAATCTACATATTTCATTGCAGAATCAATCACGCTGATTGCGTTTTGTGAACCTGCAACGCTAGTCAGGCTGATATCTTGAACCGATGTTGCACGGCCTTCACTCTTAATACCTAGCTCAGATGCTAGGCCACCAGAAATCGACATTGCACCGTCAAGGTCAGGTTCAGCAACAAATAGTTGTACGCGACCATCATCGGTCACCGATGCGTTCACAAGATCAGATTGACCATTAATGTAAGTAGCAAGCTCTTCGATATCATCACCCGCTTTGGTATTGATATCTAAAACGATGTCTTCACCTGCTTTGGTTCTGAATTCAAACTTAAGGTCGCTCGCCGTTGGCGGCACTTCCCAGCTTTTATCTTTACCATTTTCAGAATCGAACGTAGTACCGCCCATACGGAAATCATCAGCACGAACACTAGTGAGTCCCATAATCATTGCTTCACCAGAACTAGAACCTATCTGGAAAGATGCTTCACCAAATGAACCATTCAACAGACGACGGCCACCAAATGAGGTCGTTTCCGCGATACGGTTTAGCTCATCTTGAAGTGCCGATGACTCTTCATTAAGCGCTGTACGTTCCGCTGCCGAGTTCGTACCGTTTGATGATTGAATCGCCAGATCACGCATACGTTGTAGTACGTTGGTTGATTCGTTCATCGCGCCTTCAGCGGTTTGTGCAATTGAAATACCATCGTTGGCATTACGCATTGCCACGTCTAAACCACGTGATTGCGCCGTTAAACGGTTCGAGATTTGCAGACCGGCTGCATCGTCTTTCGCGCTGTTGATTTTATGCCCTGATGACAAACGCTCCATAGAGGTCGCTAAGTCATTAGACGCTTTATTTAGGTAACGCTGTGCTGTCATAGCAGAAACGTTAGTGCTTACATTAATAGCCATTTTGCTCTCCTTATGAGTTCGCAAACTTTCTGCGAAGCGGCCAGCTTTACTCTCATATGGATAAGCACTGACCGTGTATTACTCGCTAAACCCTATGCAGGGTTTAAGATCTGTATAAATCATTTTATGACCAACACAGATACAAGTTATATGCCAAGTTTAATACTGTTTTGATTAATTTTTAATATACATAAAATCAATCACTTAAATTAAAACTTAACTCGATTTGGTTTAACTAGCTTGGGGAACAAAAAGTATCTTCATTCGCCCATTGCCGCTTTTTGCCGCTATTCTCAAACAGATGATATCCTGTATGAAAAACCGGCAAAGGTTGAAGTGATTCGCGCATACGGCATAGCACATATGGCAAAGAATCTAACTTCAATGGTGAGTGTTAGTTCACCACTAAATACCGATTAATTATCAAATATAATTAAACAAGGTCAGGTCTTTGGTTTTACCAAACGCTTGTTGAGAAGCTTGCAATGCTCGAGAGTTTTCATTGAACTCAATGATGGCCTTCGAGTAATCCAAGTCTTCAAAGTTGCTTTTTGCTTTGGCTAAAGACAACTTAAAATCTTCATGTTGCTGCTCTTGAATATCCAATGTGCTCAAGCGTGCACCGACATCGGTTCTAGCCTTCGTTAGATGAATAAACGCAGCATGAAATTCTTCAGTCACTTGGTGCAATTTCGCTGTTGCTGATGCATCCGATACCGGGTTTTCAGCCTGCTCAGCCGCTTCTTTGAACGTATCAAAGATAGAGAAGGTCTCTCTCGGCTCTAAGGTGATCGAATCGCCTTTAGTAATTTGGCCTTTGATTTGGATATTCAGCCCTTCATAGACAATGCCAGTCGAAGGATCAAAGTCTTCTGCGGCCACCACTGCGCCATCTTTTTCAAGTTGATAAGCATAATTCCCGGTCTGCATATCAACGAACGTCACTTTATACGTTGACCCATCTTCAGCTGAGTTCGTCGCACGTTCCAAAAGTAATTCAGAAGCGGGTTCAAGCTCGTACTGCGGTTCGTAATCACCAAACGGGTTATCTATTTCCATAAATAACTTGCTGCCCGGATCATTCATCGCCATCTCGAAGCTACTCGCTACACGCATCTTTCGCTGATAGTCGTCGCCCTGATAACTGACGTTGCCTTGGTTATCTCTAAAGAAGGGTTGATTCTTCGGCTTCGTACCCGCAAACGTGTAGTTACCCGACTCATCTTGAGAGTTAGCTAGATGCAGAAAGTTATTCGATAGTTCTTGGATCTCGCGCTTCTTAGCTAAACGGTCCTCAGGAGAGAGCGCACCGTTAATCATTTCCATCACGGTTCGTTTTGCTTCATCAGCAAAGCCTTCGGTGTTGGAGACCAACACCTCATGATGTTCCAGTCGATTACGAACTAAGACGATTGCGTCACTATATTGCTTAAGCTGCTCTGATTGCTGACCAATATTTTGTAAATAGTGGGTCGCAAGAGGATCATCACTTGGCGACTGCAACTTCTTACCGGAAGCAAGTTGTGCTTGGTTGTGATGTATCTTGTTCTCTTGACGGCGCAAGTCGTTCTGAACAGATTGGTAGTTGTGGAAGCTAGAAATACGATTCAACATTTATACTTCCTACCTCAGAGCCAAAATAGTATTGAACGTATCATTGGCTGCTTGCATGATGCGTGAAGAAGCCATATACGCTTGCTGAAATTTCATCATATTTGCCGCTTCTTCATCGAGGTTAACCCCCGACACTGAAGCAATACGTTCCTGAGCGGATTCCTTTTCTAAGGTGGCAATGTCGCTTAAGCGATTTGCCGTCGACGCTTTCAGGCCCGTATTGGTATTCAAGTTGTGGTAAAGGTCTAAAATCGTAGACTCACCATCATTCAAGATCTTTCCTGTTTGGAGATCTTGCAGCTTACGCAAGTTACCGTTGTCACCCTCTGATGGGACAAGGTTTGCCGTAAATTTATCGTTTGCCACAGCCCCAGCGGTCAACTCAAAAGTCGTGCCATTAATCGTAACCGGACCTTCAGGTGGGTACGGCTGCGGCTGCATTAAAATATTGCCTTTCGGGTCAGTCACGGCAAACTGCTCACCTTTTGGTGAAACAATCACTTCAAACTCACGTAATTGACCGGCCGCTAGGATTTTGAACCCCGCCGAGCCTTTTGCGAACGTGGTCGATGCCTCATAACTTTGTGCGGCAATATCTCTAGGGTCTTTGGTTTCCATCTGAATCTGAGCAGCAAAATTACGAGTTGGACGCAGTAACAGCTTCTCACCCAATTCAGGTGGGTTTCGAACTTCGACTCGCATACCATCGAGATAAAAAGCATTGCCCGCTGAATTAGTGCTGACTTTTACCGTTTCACCGTCAGGCTTGGTCACGACATAGTCACTGCCGTCATACTTAAGGCCATACTCGCCGCCTTTTAAGGCAGAAGTGTCATCAATATAAACGGCAACATCAGCCTTTGATTGGCTGCCAGCCGTCACGCGTGATTTCGCAACGCGCTCAGAGTTCACATCGGTGAAAATGTTTTGGCCAACGTTGCCATTGAGATCCAGACCTTGTGATTGAAGTGAGTTTACTTTCTCAGAGAAAGCCGTCGCCAAACGTCCAAGTTCGTCCATGATGCCAGGGATGTGTTCGTCGCGCATATCGAGCATGGCACCGATTTTCCCATCGATATCATTACTGGTAATCGGCTTCAAAGACTTGCCTTCAACTATCGCTAATCGACGCTGATGCGTATCAGGTAAACCGTCAACTAACTTCAGTTGACTTGCTTCACTACCAGAAACCAAGGTATGACCATTACCAATATGGACGTTAAATCCTTCCGCATTAGATCGCGGCGTTACCGTCACTTTGGTGTAACCAGATAGCTCATTGATCAGCTTTTCGTGCTGGTCTCGTAAATCATTGTGAGGTCCTGGTGTTCGCATCATCAGACGCTGAACATCACGAATCTCAACCGCTATTTGGTTTACACGTTCTATGCCGACTTCTAATTTTTTGTTCGTAGAATCAGACTGTTGACGTACCGTTTCATGAAATTCATTCAAGGTTTTAGTTACAAGCCCTGCTTTCTCTAACACGACCTTACGCGCACCCACATCATTTGGGGTATCGGCGAGAGTCTTAACGGAATCAAACCATTCGTTGAGGTTTTCTGGAATCTTCTTTGAAGCGACCGACGACAACATGCTCGACAGCATATCGAGGTTGGCTTCGGTATCGCCTTTGTTGGCGGCATTGGTTGTCGATAAGTTAAGTTCTTTAACGGCAAACTGATCCCAAGAGCGGCGAACATTTTCCACATGCACACCCATACCGTAGGTTTGCCCACCGTACTGGCGCGGGTCATTCACACCTTGAATCACAGACTGGCGGCTATAGCCCTCTGTGTTGGCGTTAGAAATGTTATGACCTGTGGTGTTTAGCTGTCTCTGAGCCGTAAGAACACTTTGTGCCCCTACATTCAGAAGATCCGACGCCATAATGCCCCCAAAAAACTTAACAAAATCAGCATGAACTGATTAACTACTACAGCTTATTATTAAGATATTTAGCAATATATGTGCCAATAGAAATAACGGAGAGTTAAAAGACAATAATTTATTGAAGTGTAAGGAGATAACGATGAAAGGAGTGGCAAGTTCGGAAGGGGCGGATAAGAAAAGAGCCTGCCAGTAGCAAGCTCTCTATGTTGATTGATGACACTAGTTCATCTCATCGATCTTGGCTTTAACTCGTAAAACCTTGTCTGCATAGTTAGGGTCGGTTGCGTAACCTGCCTGATGAATGCCTTTGATGAAATTCTCTGAATTGCCTTGATGCTGTAGCGCTGTTTCGTATCTTGGGTTTTCGTTCAAGAACTTCACGTAATCATTAAAGCTCTCTTCGAAATTAGAGTAAGAACGGAAAGAAGCTGACTCTTTAACGGCTGTTTTACCATGAAACTCAAGCGTTTGAGTCGCGACCTTATCACCCTTCCAGCTTCTATCTGCTTTGATGTTGAATAGGTTGTTGCTGTTGCCCAAAGAGTTCTTAATCATCTTAGAACCCCAGCCTGTTTCAAGTGCCGCTTGTGCTAATAGCAATGACGAATCAACACCGAGTGCGCTCGCCGCTTTTTCAGCGTAAGGCTTCATTGAGGTCACAAACGATTCTGGAGAGTCGAAAGATGCGGGTTGTTTTGCTGCTGACATGGCTGTTGCTGACTTAGCTGATTGAACTTCAGAGACTTTCCCTTCTGAACGACCTGAATACTTAGGTCTTTCCAGTGAGGTATCAAAACCTTCACTACGAACCTTGTCTTCTGTCGCATCACTTGCTTGACCCGCGCTTAATTGAGCTACGATCATATCCGCAAGACCTAATGAACCTGAAGCACTGAGTTCACTCGCCATTTGGTCATCTTGCATCTGACGATAAAACTGTTCGTTCTGGCTGTTCAGCATATCTGACTTAAAGCTAGAGTTCGCATCACGCATCGACTTAAACAACATCGACGTAAAAATGGATTCAAACTGTTTTGCCGCAGCGGTTAATGCTTCTTTCTCGCTGCCTTCTTCACCGTTTACTGCTTGTTGACGAAGACGATCTAGGCTGCCGATATCGTGAATAAAGCCGATGTCATTGTTATTTTTAATCATGCTTTATCCCTTAGATAATGATCAATTGGCCTTCAATTGCACCCGCTTGTTTTAGTGCTTGAAGGATTGCCATTAAATCAGAAGGCGCTGCGCCCACTTCGTTGACTGCGCGAACCAAATCATCCAGCGTTAAGCCCGGCTCAAACTTGAACATCTTGCCATCAGCTTCCGTTACTTCGATATCAGAATCAGGAACTACAACTGTTTGTCCGCCAGAGAATGCATTGGGTTGGCTCACGTTTAGGTTTTCTTTGATTGCGACCGTCATGCCACCGTGCGTTACCGCAGCGGCTTTTAGACGAACATGCTTACCAACCACAATCGTACCGGTACGTGAGTTAACAATGATTTTTGCAGAGCCCTCTGCAGGATCGAATTCGATATTTTCGATGGCAGAGAGAAAAGCCACACGTTGACTGATTTCACGTGGTGCGCGAACTTTTACTGAAGTCGCGTCGACCGCTGAAGCCATTTGTGGGCCTAGGAAATTATTCACCGCATCAGCCAAACGTTGAGCTGTTGTGAAATCTGATTGGATTAAGTTGAAAGTGATGTAGTCACCACGACCGAATGGTGTTGGGATCTCTTGTTCAACCGTCGCACCGCTAGAGATGATGCCGACATTAGGATTGTTACCGACGATTTTAGAGCCGTCATTACCTTGAGCACTAAAGCCACTTACCACCAAGTTACCTTGTGCTACCGCGTACACTTGACCATCTAAACCTTTTAGGAAGGTCTGTAGCAAGGTACCACCACGAAGGCTTTTTGCTGAACCGATAGAAGATACTGTTACGTCAACTTCCTGACCTTGCTTAGAGAATGCCGGCAGTTCAGCGGTAACAATAACGGCCGCTACGTTTTTGGTTTTTGGCTTGGTGCCAGGCGGCAATTGAATGCCAAAATTTTGCAGCATGGCGTTAAACGTTTGATCGGTAAAGGGAGTTGTCTCACCGGTACCCGGCAAACCTGTGACCAAACCATAGCCGACAAGTTGGTTACTACGAACACCCGCCACTTTTGCCACGTCTTTAATACGCGCAGCATGGGCACTGGTGGCAAGAAATAGCATGCCGAATAGTACGAGTGTCAGTTTTTTCATTGAGTAACCTGTCTGTATTGCTTTAAATTTATAATGAGTTAGCTTGAAATCAAATAATTATGGGAGTGCCAGTATGTCGACACTATCTCAAGCTCTACAAAGATACATTAAAGAATCGTGCCAAGAATCCAGGCTCTTGCATATCTTTCTGAACGCCAGTACCTGAGTACTGAATTCGCGCGTTAGAAACTCGGTTCGAAGCAATGGTATTCTCGAAATCAATATCGTCAGGGCGGATGGTGCCACTTAGGCGGATATACTCATCGCCTGTGTTCAGTGTCATCCACTTTTCACCACGAACCACGAGGTTGCCATTGGCTAACACTTCGATCACTTCTACGGTGATGTAGCCGCTGATGCTGTTACTTTGGTTGGCTGAGGTATCACCAGCAAAGGTGTTGGTGTTGCTCAGGTCGTAAGAGAAATTGTACTTGTCTATGGTTAGCTCTTGGCCGCCAACAGCCAATGGTTCCATTGATGCGTCGTTCGACTTAGACATGTCTGCGTTGGCTTTTTTTGTTGCTCGAGTATTTTCATCGAGTGCAACTGTAATGATGTCACCAATACCGCGAGGTTTTGAGTCGTCATACATGCTGCCAATATGGCTCACATTGAACAGCGAACCTGTCGCTGCAGCATAGTGTTCAGGTTTCTTCTTTGGGTTGATTGGTGCCCATGCAGGGTCGCCCGCGATTGGATCGGTTCTGCCACGAAGTGTGTCAATAATACCAGAGCTCTCTTCAGCCGACTTATCACCTTCTACTGCATCAACCACTGTAGTCGCGTTTTCTTGTGCTGGAGTTTCGATGGGATCCAGTACAGAACAGCCTGTCATAGACAGAAACAGAGCTAAACAAAAAATACGTTTCATGGCGATATACTCTCAGCAGGCGATGGTAAATAGATCAATGAGTAGAAACTCGTCTATTCATTAAAAACAGATCTATTAATTGTAAATAAGTCAGTAAACGGCAAATAAACCAATTACAGCTGTTGGTTAACAAAGCTCATCATCTTGTCTACTGACGAGATAACTTTTGAGTTCATTTCGTAAACACGTTGAGCTTCAATCATGTTAACCAGCTCTTCGGTTACGTTTACGTTCGATGTTTCTAGCATCGACTGACGGATGTTACCCAAGCCATCAAAGCCCGGAACACCCTCTTGCGGATCGCCACTTGCGCCCGTTGGTAAGTAAAGGTTTTGACCTACTGGCTCTAAACCACCTGGGTTTACGAAGTCAGTAATGGTGATTTGGCCAACCACGACGTTGTTTTGCTCACCACGTAGACGAACCGACACTTCACCATCGTTACCAACCGTCACCGAAATCGCATCTTCAGGAATAACGATTTCTGGTTGCAGAGCATAACCTTGGCCCGAAGTTACGATCGCGCCATCACCGTTCAGTGTGAACTGACCATTTCGGCTGTAGCCTGTTTCACCGTCTGGCATTTCCACTTGGAAGAAGCCATCACCTTCGATCATCATATCTAAGCTGTTCGATGTCGTTTGTGCGTTACCGTGAGTGTGAACTTTTTGAGTTGCCACAACTTTAGAACCAGCACCCAACATCAAACCACTTGGCAGCTCAGTATTCTGAGAAGATTGGCCACCCGGCTGATTGATGTTCTGATAGAACAGATCTTCAAATACCGCACGGCTCTTTTTAAAGCCAATGGTTGAGGCGTTGGCAAGGTTGTTTGAAATTGTTGAGATATTGGTTTGTTGGGCGTCTAAACCTGTTTTACTTACCCATAATGCTGGATGCATAGCAAATTCCTTTAAATTCTATTAGCTCATACGAAGCAGTGAATCAGACGACTTGTCCATTTCCTCTGCTGTGCTCATCATCTTGACCTGCATTTCGAATTGACGTTGTAAGTCAATTAGGCTGGTCATTTCACCGACAGCATTTACGTTACTGCCTTCGATGGCACCTTTTAGCAACGTTACCGCTGCATCTGCTTCGTATGCCTGATCTGGGTTTTTCGAACGGAATAGACCATTCGTGTCTTTAAATAAGCTTTGGTTGTCTGGACGCACAAGTTTGATACGGTCGACAATCGCTAATTCTTCAGCTGGAGCGCCTTGAGGAATCACCGAAATGGTACCGTCTGTGCCGATTTCTACTTTACTGATAGGAATAGGTAGAGTGATGGGTGCGTCGTTCTCACCTAACACCAAATGACCGCTTGCGTTGGTTAGCAAACCGTTTTGATCAACCTTTAGGTTACCGTTACGTGTTAAACCTTCACGGCCAGTGTTGTCCATTACCGAAATCCAGCCATCACCTTGTATCGTGACATCAAGATCGCGGCCAGTGGTGACCACACTACCTTGTGCGAAATTATGACCCGGACGTTCTGTCATGCTGAAAACACGAGTAGGCATGCCTTCACCGTACGCTTGCATTGAACGTGCTTGTGCTAAATCAGCACGGAAACCCGTTGTACTTACGTTGGCAAGGTTGTTTGCACGTAGCTGCAAAGCTTGCATATTTTGCTTAGCGCCACTCATGGCAAGAAACAGTGCGCGATCCATAATTTTGCTCCAAAAATCATCTTCTGGGGCTAATAAAGCAAACACTGTGCCAATATTTTTAACTGTTATTTATCAATAATTTAAATAGAAAACAACTAAGAAGAGGGATCACAAAAGGATCATTGAGGAAGAATTTTTGCCAGTGGCATTACCGTGCGGCAATAGGGGCGGCAAATAGAAAAACAAACAGCCATATCAAATTCAGCAACAATACCCAATTCAATAACATTGAATTGGGTATTCGCAGATGATTCAAACGCTCGAAACGATTAACGAATCTGAAGAATATTCTGTTGCAGTTGGTTATGTACTTCTAGAGAACGCGAGTTCGCTTGGAAGTTACGTTGAGCAGAAATCAAATCAACCAGTTCTTGAGTCATATCGATGTTCGACTGCTCTAGTGAGCCGTTGTTGATGCTACCAAATGAACCTTTGTTCGATTCACCCCAGATTTTAGAACCTGAGTCATTAGTAGAATCCCACTGAGTGCCGCCTTTCTTATCTAGGCCTTGCTCATTTGGTACACGAACCAAGCCTACACGGCCAAGCATCACGTTTTCACCATTTGAGTAAGTACCTAAAACACTGCCGTACTCATCGAAATCGATTTTGGTTAAGAAACCTGTTGTCGCGCCATCTTCATCGAACTTAGTCAGTTCAAATGGAGCAGCAAACTGAGTTGACGAATCTAGACCAAACTTAAGCACTTGCGTTGGATCAGCACCGTTCAGATCAATTGGGTTCGCTCCAGCACCTAGTGCTTCAGAGTTAATTGGCTGGCCATTGTTAAGGCTCGCCAACGTACCGTCATTGTTGAACTTCATGGTGTGACCAACATGACCTTGTGCATTTGTCGCATCACCACCAGTAATGTTGACCGGCTTTTCACCGTTCTCATCTGACATGGTGTAGTACGTCTGCCAAGTGTTTGGTTGAGTCTGATCTTTGAGGTAGTAAGTCGTTAACTTGTAAGACTGACCCATAGAATCGTATACCGTCGAAGACGTTGCACGGTTATAGGTATCAGCATCTTTGAAGTTAAATGCAGCCGGGTCTTTAAGATCACCGTTTGCAGGAAGGTTAACCCCTACTTCAATGTTTTCTGTCTGTTTTGGCTTACCAAATTCAGCAGGAATGTCGAGTGGCTTTGGCGCGTAAGAAAGAACTTCACCCGAGTTTGGATCAACATCGTAACCTAAAAGAAACTCATCGTTAGCAGTAACCATGTAGTTGTCTTTGTTTAGGTGAAATGCACCATTACGCGTGAGTTCATTGATCTCCGGTACCATACGGTCTTTCGATACTGCAAAGAAACCTGTACCACTTACACGTAAGTCCATTGGGTTGTTAGTATAAATACTTGAACCTTCATGGAACTGTTGCGCCACTTGGCTAGCTTGCGCACCGCCACCTGCCGTCGTTTTTGCGTTAGTGAATAACGAACTTGAGTAAACATCGCCAAACTCCGCACGCGACTCTTTAAAACCGAATGTGTTTGCGTTCGCAATGTTGTTACTGGTTGTATTCAGGTCTAGTTGTGCAGCGGATAGACCGCTTAAAGCTACATATGACATTCCAATATTCTCCTAATCTCTCTAGCTAGCATAATCACTCATTTAAAGCGTTACGCTTTACCAACTTCTAGTACTTCAGCAAGTCGTACTGGCGATGTGAAACCAGCCAGATTGAGTAGTACGTTGCCATCACCCTTACCAAGAAGCACACTGTTCACGTTCGCATAACTCGATACTTGGAACTCTGTGTTCTCGCCATCCAGTAAACCCGACGCTTTCACGTTGTATTTACCAGCCGGCAATGGGTTACCGTCTTCGTCTTTTCCGTCCCATTCAACACGTGTGTCGCCTGATGGTTTAGAGCCGATATCAAAAGTGCGAACCAATTGGCCAACTTCGTTCTCAACACGAACAATTACATTGTCCATTGCTTGAGGAAGCTTAACCATGGACGCCATACCGCCATCACCGGGTTTCACACCTGCCGCACCAGGAACCAATACATCGCGGCCAACCAAAGAGGAAGCCTGTAATGCTTGGTTAGAAGTCATTGATGAATTCAAGCTTTCAAACTGTGTATTCATTTTGCCAATGCCATCTACGGTCGCAAATGAAGCCATTTGCGCAATCATCTGGTCATTGCTAACCGGCTTAAAAGGGTCTTGTTGTGCTAATTGCTTAGTCAACAAAGATAAGAAGTCTTCTTGTTTAAGATCCTGCTTACCTGTTGTTTCATCGGGCTTTTTAGCGCCATCTTGAAGACTCTTCAGCTGGTCAACATAGGACAAGCCGCTTTGACCAACATTGTTGTTGATTCCAGCCATGTGCTACCTCCTTATCCTTATTGACCCATCTGCAGCGTACGCAGCAGCATTTGTTTACTCGAGTCAGCAACCTGCACGTTTGTTTGGTACGCACGTGATGCCGAAATCATGTTTGCCATTTCTTCCATAACGTTCACGTTAGGCTTGTAGATATAGCCTTCGTTATTCGCTAATGGGTGATCCGGGTTGTACTCCGCGCTCAGCGGCTTATCGCTTTCCACAATACCTAATACTTTCACAGGCACAGTGTGACCACTGTTGCGTGCTTTATTTAACTCAGCGCCGAACACTGCGTGACGAGCCTTGTAAGTTTCTTCAGCAGAACTACTTACACTGTCCGCGTTCGCAAGGTTGCTCGAGGTCGTATTTAGACGAACAGATTCAGCACTCATCGCAGAACCAGTCACATTGAATACATTGAATAAACTCATCTAATTATTCCCCTTTAATCGCTTTAGTTAAATTCTTGAACTTACTTCCTAAGAAGTCGAGAGAGGCTTGATGCCTAATTTGGTTTTGCATGAAAAGGTTTCTTTCCAAATCCAAATCAACCGTGTTGCCATCTCCTGTATCAGGTTGGGTAGGAATTCGATACTTCGTTTCCCCGTTCACCGTTGTTGAGGCAGAAATGTGCCGACCATCTGTACGACTAAGACCAATGCTTGCCCCAGAACTTGCCGCTTGCAGTGATTTCTTAAAGTCTAATCCTTTTGCTTTATACCCAGGCGTGTTGGCTTGCGCGATATTGGTGGAAAGCACCTCAGCGTTACGCTCACGTACACCAACCGTGTGTTGGTGAATGCCCAAAGCATTGTCAAAAGAAATAGCCATGTAAACCTCAACTCAAGAACTGACTGTTATGAGATAACCAAAGCAATATATATACCAACTTTTAAAACAAAGCGGGCTATCAATACTTTTACAGGTTACTCGTGGGTAAAATTGCAATATACAAGCCAAAAAATAGAGTAAATTGGAATGTCACTCTGACTTAAAGATATAGCTTTAGCGGAAAAAGAAAACCCAGCACTAGGCTGGGTTTTGAAATTAGACAGTAACGTTACACCTTATGCGGTGCCAGTAATTACTTTAATTTGTAGATAATGCCAGGGTTACAACGAACCATTTCAAAACGGTCAGTTAAACCTGTTAACGATTCTGAAGCACCCAATAGTAGATAGCCACCAGGGTTTAGGCTATTTGCCATTTGGTTGAGTACCTTCGCCTTCATGTCAGGCGAGAAGTAAATCAATACGTTACGACAAAAAATGATGTCGAACTTACCGAGTAAGGCATAGCTGTCCATCAAGTTCTGCGGACGGAAATTGACCATACGCTTCACATTATCTTTAACTTTCATGCGGCCATCACCCGCATCTTCAAAGAAGGTACGGCGACGTTCAGGAGAAAGGCCTCGACCCAGCGCTAGATTGTCATAAGCGCCTTTACGACACATATCCAACATACTCGCTGAGATATCCGTTCCCGTGATCGACACGTTTGGCAACATACCTGGCTTGCGTGCTTGAGTTTCAAGAATCGTCATTGCCATTGAGTATGCTTCTTGGCCTGAAGAGCTTGCCGCAGACCAAATCTTAATAGGACGCTTATTTGCCGCTATTTCCGGTAGAAGCTTATCCGCAAGTACAGCAAACGGGTAAGTATCTCGGAACCAAAGTGTCTCGTTCGTCGTCATAGCATCCACTGCTGCCACTCTCAACTCACGGTTTCGACCTGTTACTACATCTCTCAACAAATCAGATAACGACGCTAAATTAAACTTCGTTACTAATGGGCTTAGGCGGCTGCGCACTAAGTACTGCTTGCTATCACCTAATACAATGCCACATTGAGATTCTAAGAAACGGCTGAAATCGCGATACTCTTGATCACTTATTGTTATAGCAGTCATTAATGTCTCTTTTAGTTAGTTAACGCAGCTTTAACCGCTGCACCAAGCTCATCAGGGTTGAATTTCGCGATGAAGGAGTTAGCTCCTACACGCTCAACCATGGCTTGGTTAAATACACCACTCAATGATGAGTGTAAAATTACGTATAAATCTTTTAGCTCTGCATGACGGCGAATCTCAGCAGTCAGCGTATAACCGTCCATTTCAGGCATTTCGATATCCGAGATCACTAATGAAATTTGATCGTAAATACTGCCTTCTGATGACATCTGCACCAGCTTCTCATAGGCTTCTTTACCATCTTTCACTGAAATAACTTCAAAACCGATCGACTCGATAGCACGCTGAACCTGCTTACGAGCAACCGTAGAGTCATCAGCAATCAAGATACGGCGAACTAATGGTTTCTCTTGTTCAACTTTCGCAATGTCTTCAGCAATCTTGCTGTCCATTGTTTCATCAACAGGCGATATTTCAGCAAGGATCTTTTCAACATCAAGAATCTCTACCAATTCATTGTCAATGTTGGTTACCGCTGTCAGGTAGTTAGCTCTACCTGCGCCATCTGGCGGCGGAAGGATCGATTCCCAGTGCATGTTAATAATGCGCTCTACTGAACTGACCAAGAAACCTTGAATGGTTCGGTTAAACTCAGAGATAACCACAAAACACTTTTCAACATCCGTTGTAGGACGGCCACCAATCGCTAAGCTCAAATCGATCACTGAGATCGTTTGGCCACGAATGTGTGCTACACCTTTAACTAGTGGGTTCAAGTTTGGCATCTTTGTCAGCTTAGGGCATTGAAGCACTTCTTTAACTTTAAAGACATTTATGCCGTAACGCTGACGCCCCATTAGGCGAAAGGTTAGTAATTCTAATCGGTTTTGACCGACGAGTTGCGTACGCTGATTCACTGAATCAAGAATACCCGTCATGAGCTCATCTCCATATCAAACTTTTTTGGATAAAAAGTGTTAGTCTACTGCAGGCTACGAACTACCAGAGAAACAGAATGACGCATCGTAAAACAAATCTGCCTCCTTTTTCTATAGCAATGTGTAGAGCTACTTTTAAAACTGTCGCTAAGTTTATCGGCATTTTGTCAATATTGTTTAGTTTTTTTATACAAGCTGCGACTCCAGAACAAATTGAAATGATTCAGTCTGCGGCCGAACAACACATCTTTGAGACCATTGAGCAGCCTCAAGGTGGCGAACTCCTTGTTAATGCAGCAAATATCGACTCAAGAGTAAAAGCAACAGATTGCCCAATCCCTCTTGAAACCAGTGCTTCAACCACCACTAATACCCGCAGTAGCATTACGGTTTTAGTGCAATGTATACCGGATGAGTGGCGGATTTACGTGCCTGTTCGACTTTCAATGTCGGTACCACTCGTTACCACCACCCGTTCTTTAGCCAGAGGCGAGATCGTCGGTCAATACGATGTCACCACCGCCATGATTTCGCTTAACAAGTTTCGTCGTCAAGGTTTCACCGCTCCACAACAAGTGATTGGTGCAAAAGTGAAAAAGAACATGCGACCCGGTGATGTTGTTGAACGAGGTGATATCTGTGTCGTGTGCCGAAACGAGAAGGTTATCATACAGGCAGTAAAAGGTGGCATGACCATTACCACCAAAGGTACTGCGTTAACTGATGGCTCGATGGGCGACCAAGTAAGAGTGAAAAATGACAAATCTCAGCGTATAATCGAAGGTATTGTTACCAACATGTCTGAAGTCACGGTTTACTTTTAACGCTTTACTTCTAAATGGGTGGTAATCGTTAGTGATTTTACTCTCAATTCTAACGCTGAATATGACGGCTGCGGTGTTTTGCCCCTTTTCGACTATTGGGCTAAAAATTGCTAAAGTAATCGAACCCTTGGTCGATATTGACTGTACAGGTTCCCATTTTTGAAGAAAAAGGCTTAACTATGGCAGGCATCGATAATATTCGTTCAGGGCAGACCCTAACGACCACAAACCGATCAGCAGCGCGCTCTGATTCTAGCTCTCAGGCATCACGTTCTGATGTTGCAGCTAAATCACCGACAAGCAAAGACGCGGTTTCACTGAGTCAACAAAGCAAAGCAATTGGCCAGCTCCAACAAGATATGGCAGCACAACCAAGCTTTGACACGGTAAAAGTTGCAGCGATCAAAGAAGCGATTGCGAACGGTTCATACACTGTCGACCCAGAAAAACTGGCTGACAACATGATCAAGTTCGAGAATGAATTAAAAGGTCTTTAAGCGATAGATTCTTAGTTCAAGCTATCTCCACTTAAAGAGCACTAAGGTTTTAGTAGGATAACGTTATGGCGGCACTAGCAGATTTAGTTAATTTCCAACTTCAAAATGCCAAAGCCCTATCTGATCTATTAGATTCAGAGAAAACCGCTATTACTAGCCGAAAATCGACCGACATTGAACGCATCGCTAAAGAGAAAGTTGTCCTAGTTGAACAATTAAGAACAACCGATCAACGAATCGAAGCACATAGCAATATCTCCGAACTGACCGAGAATCCAGATCTAGCTCAGTTAGTTAAAACCATCAAATCTGTTGTGTACGATTGCCATCAAGCGAACCTGGTTAATGGTGAAGCCTTGAATCGAGCACACCTCAGCTTTAAAAAACTCAGTAATATGATGCAGCAAAGCCACGGAAAGATCGGCATGACCTACAATGCCGGTGGTCAAACGCATACGATTTCTACACTTGGCACCAACGTTAAAGCCTAATCAAGCCACCAGCTACTTCTCTATTCTCTATTCTCTATTCTCTATTCTCTATTCTCTATTCTCTATTCTCTAGCCAGTACCGTAATTCACCTTGCGTCTTTCGCAACACCAATCCTTAACTTACTACTCGACTTATCTTTCATACCAAGCCAGGATCCCACACCCAACCTGTAAATACAAAAAAGCGGCAAGTATTTTCATACTTGCCGCTTTTACATTCACTGTCGTTATTTATTGCCGCCCTGCCATCTGGAAAGCGAGGGCCACTTATACAACTCGTCGGTCATATAACTTAAATGGTCATAAAGACTAGAACAGCGTTTGTTGTCTCTTCTCAGGTACAGCCTGAACTTCACCGTAATTACGCAGTTGTTCCATCTTACGGATGTCTAACTGAAGCTCCGTCACGTAACTATCGCCCACAGGGTAACTGCGCACCACTTCTGCACCACGAATAACACCATCGACAGCGCCTGTCGTTCGCTCGGTACCCAAGCGCTGATCTGACAATTCAGCTCGGCCACTCACTCGCATGCCATACACTTGCTCAGCAAGTTCACGGTAAGCATCAATTTTGGATGCTCGCATAGCACGGATGCGTTTTTCTTCGTCGTTACGGCCTGATTGCTCACTGATACTTGCGTAACCAACAGCAACCAAATAGTCGTCTGGCCTCATGTTTTGCAGTGGCTGACAGCCAACAAGCAGTAAAGCGGCAACAACAAATATTAACTTCTTCATCTCGAACTCCTAAGGGCGAAGAATAACAGTATAAGGCTGACTGATCGTTGGGTCAGAACGAATGATAACGCCATCTTGAGTTCGAATACTGTTCAGAGTATCTAAGTCGCGACCAATACGGTCTGCTGGCAAGAAGCCTTGCGCAGAAGCAACCACAATGCGGGTTTGCATGCCCACCACGCGAGCATTCACGAGCACACCGCCCTCTTGGCGTAGCATCGTACCTGTTAGCACGTATTGGACGTCTTGTTCCTGCGCGAGGTCTTTCCAATCACGGCTTAACGCAAAGTCACCTTGGTGAGTTACTTGAATAGAGCCCGTTGTTTTGAAATCGACGACCTTAAAGCCACGACGCTGAAATTGGTGAATGAAGCCTTCTGAAACTGAATTACCTAGCCAGTTTGTTGTGTCCATATGCTGCAGATCAACGAACGAAGTGATAGCAATTGGCGTTCTCGCTGAAATACTCGTATTCGAAATGATCAGATCTTCAGTCATACTTTCCACGAAAAAATCCATGGTATGACGAGGGCTGTCCATCAACATAAACTGACTACCTGAATACTCAGACTTGCCGTTATAGATGGGCGAATAAGCACATGATGTCATCAACATGACACTCATTACTACGAGCCAGTTTTTCATTCTCTTATCTCCAGATATATTTAGTGCTACCTGTTCCAATATGTTCTCACCATTATTCTTTTCAATGGATTACAATGTTGGAACAGTCTTTGCTTTTCATTAATGGTTCAGATTAAGAAAAACGCACTTAAGTCAGCTTCAAGCTTATAGTTATTTGTTAAGCAATATTTATACCCAACTGGTAACGAATAGATGAAAAAAATAATATCTTACTTATTTTCAATAAGTTCACTGATAACCATAAGCTTCAGTGCTCATGCCTCTTGGTATGAAGTTACCGGTACAGCAGCCATCGTATCGTCGGAAGAAAGTGCACGAATCCACGCGCTGGAAGACGCTGTATATAAAGCGGTGCAGTTCTCAGGTGCTGATATTGGTAGTATCTCCAACCTCACGCCCTATCTAGATTCGAATAAAAAAGAATTTCAATTTACTAACCATGAAGTTCGCTACATCTTGGTTCAGAAAGAGAAAACTCGCGGTGGCAATTTAATGATCACCGCAAGGATCGACATCTATCCTTCGGCAAATGCTTGCCATGAGAGCCAATACAAAAAGACATTTCTCGTCGGTAATATTGATGTCACCTCCCCGCAGCAAGCCGTTATGGGGCGAATCTATAACATTGGTGATGACTTCAGCCATGTTGTAGACCGACAATTAGCGCAAGAGTCTCGCAGCTTTGTTTCAGTGGGCACGACCGACTTCGACATTGATAAGCGCCAACCAGAAGTGATCAAAATGATTGCTCAAGATACGGGGGCGCAATACATCATTGGTGGCGACATTACCGACTTAACCGCAACGATTGAATCTAAGCTGTTGAAAGACGATGTTATCAACCGACAATTTGCGTTAGAGATGCAAGTCTTTGACGGTAAGACGGGTCATCAGGTTTACAACCGCAGCTATCGTGAAGTAGCTAAGTGGCCCTTTGCTAAGACCAGTGAAGTGGACACCCGCAGCGCTCGCTTCTGGGCATCGACCTACGGCAGTATGATGCTACGCGTCAGTCGTAACATAATGCTGGATTTAGAGTCAGAGGTATCTTGTAAGATCACCCTTCCTGAGGTTGCCGCGGTATTTGGCAATACGGTGACCATTGACTTAGGGCGAATGCATGGCGTGCAGAAAGGTGACAAACTGCAACTGTGGCACACAGGTTCGTTTATCGACCAACGAGGTTTACCGCGTAACAAGGTATCTCAAAGTGATATCACGCTGACGGTTTCTCGTGTTTATGAAAATGAAGCCGAACTCACGATTGATCAACCTAGCCTGGCTGGAAGCATTCAAATTGGTGATGTGATGCAGAAAATCATGTAGTTAGCGTCACTCTCGCTTCATAGTTTCTAATAAAGCCTTAGCACTTTTGTTAAGGCTTTATTTTTTTCATGATGATTAGTTTCGGTTTTAACGTATTTGTCGTAACCTTATTAATAACATAATCATCATTTAGCAAACTATGAGCCAGAATAATCTAATTGGTGCGACCGGTTATCGATTTATATCGAAAGGCCAAACCGCTTTTAAAATCCACATCCATACTCCTGAAGATACGGTGTTACATCGTTCTGTCGGTTTTGTTCGTATGGGTGAAGACAAAGCACTAAAGAAAACCATCAAGTTGAGAGATGAGCTTGGCAGAAAGCTCTGGGGAAAATTTTGGCCAAAAGTCCTTAGAGAGCCCTACCTGATGACACGTTTGCCGCACAGTTTAGAACCTAAAATAGTATTCAAACCAAACCCTACTCAGACAGATCCTGAACATAGAGATGAATGCTACATCGCTAAGTGGCGCGTATTCTCTGAAAGTGGTGAATACAAATACAAAACCAAAGTATGTTCTATAAGGAAGCACGGGCGACTCGCCGCCTACAGCCAAACCAAACGAGCGCTCCTTGAGGCCCACAAAGACGTGATTGAGCTGCTTATCTTTATGGGACGACTGAACAGCATCGACCTTAAGTAGTATCGACCTCAGTAAAGCGAGTGAGCTGAAAATCAGCTTTCCATATTTACCAGAAACAAAAACAGCCGCATTGCGGCTGTTGTGATTTATAGACTAGTCATCATGGTGCTTTAGCATGTTGCTACACCCTAAATCGACCACCTAGCTTCGGCATATCTCTGCCAGTGTCGTCAACCGACGCTTTGACTCTTTCACATAAGGATTGGTTTGATCCCATGCGTAGCCAGCCAAAATTGAGCACACCATCTGCTTAATCTTAGGGTTGGGATCTTGATAGAAAATCACATCCTGTAAGGTACCTGAGTACCACCCTTCAACATACGTTCTAAAGGTGTTTACGCCAACCATCAGCGGAGCCGCATAATCACGGTCCCAATCAACCTTCTCACCATTGAGCTGCTTTTCCACGCACTCAACCGCAAACTGAGCCGACTTCATCGCAATTGTCACGCCTGATGAAAACACAGGATCAAGGAACTCACCGGCATTGCCCAATAGCGCATACTTGTCTGTTGCAAGGTGTTTTACGTTGGCAGAATAACCACCGATCTCGCCCGCAGGGTTCGGATACTCAGCATTCGCCAGTATCTCAGCCAAACCCGGCTCTTCTGTTGCCAGTTGCTTAATCGCGGCAATCTTGTCTTCTGGGTATGATTCAAAGAACTTAGGCTCTCCGACAATACCAAACGAAGACACACCGTCACTAAACGGGATCAACCAATACCAAACATCAGGGTTGGTTGGGTGCACTGAGATCAGAATCTTATTACGGTCATATTCAAGGTCAGTATCTGCTGCTGAAATATGATCGTTTATGTGCGTAAAAATAGCTTTGCGTGGAGGAAGCGATGATGGCTCTTCTAAATCAAGCATCTTCGGTAACACACGACCAAAGCCACTGCCATCCAGCACGTATTGCGCTTCGATCTGATAGCGTTCTCCATCAAGCACTTGTACGTCTAAAATGGTGCTGTCTTCAGTAAAGTTAATACCCATCAACTCATGTTGATAATCAATGGCAACACCTTGCGCCTCGGCAGTATCTGCTAACACCTTATCAAAGGCGCCTCGTTGAACCTGAAACGTGGTTCCCGGCCCAGCAGAGAACTTATCTTCAAAATTGAACGCGGCGTACACTCCATTCTTACGAAAAGCAGCACCATCTTTAAATTGGAAATTAGCGTCAGCCACCGCTTCGCTCATCCCTGCTTGTTCAATCACTTCCATGCAAGCAGGTAATAGACTTTCACCAATGGAAAAGCGCGGGAAAAGGCTCTTTTCAATCACTCGAACATCGATGCCTTTTTTATGAAGCAAAGACGCGGCAATAGACCCTGATGGCCCAGCTCCGATGATCACTACTTGAGTTGACAGTTTTTTCATTAATTTAAGCCATGTTTGTTATTTTTATTGCGCGCCAGCTTTCAATTCAAGAAGCGTATGACCAAGACCGATATCGTCGGTACGGGTCACCACTTCAAAGCCAGCTTCTTCAACGATCTCTAGGAAATCTTCACTGCGGTAAAAACGGCTGTTGCCGTTGGCCAAGCAAGTGAAGTAAAGCGACGTCGCGTTTAAGCTATAAGAAGCCGCATCGTATTTCTGTGCATCCCAAAACAGTTCAAGGATATAGACCGTCGCCTCTTCTGACATATGAGAGCGAACACGCTTTAATATGCTCAGAATTTCCATTGGCGAGAAGCAATCAAGGAACTGGCTCATCCACCACACATCCGCGCCTGTCGGCAACGCTTGTTGTTTATCGAGCATGTTGGCTGGAAATGGCGTCACTCGGCCTTGATGGCCATGTTGCGTTGCATTTGCCATTGCCATTTCGAGTTGTTGTGGCAAGTCGACAATCGTTATCTCAACATCTGAGTCGTGATTGCAGCACTGCATCGCCCACTTACCCGTGTTACCGCCAATATCCACCAGCGATTTAGGTTTCTTACTGAAGACTTTCTCAAGCAAAACAGGGAACGAACGATCTGAATAGAAGTGATCAAATTTGAACCAGCTCTCTTTTGCTTTTTCTGGCAATTGAGACAAGCCTTGGTAAATAGTTTCCCAGTCACCCAGCTCTTTCAAACCCGCAGGTGTACCTTCTTCAATCGCTTCAGTTAGATGCATCATCGCGGCGTAACAAACATCGGCAGTAAAATCCATGTTTGCGTTAGTCATGCCATCATGCAAAAGATAGAAGCCAAGGTTAGCCATTTTGTAGTTAGGCTTTTCCCACGTAACAATATGAGCACTCAACGCCATATCGAGTAACACTTTCACGCCGTACTCAGATACGCCAGTTATTTCAGAGATAGACTCAGCTGGTAAACCATCGTTACCCGCACCATCTAAGGCCTTTAAAATACCTAAATCACGAAGTGTACGAGCAGTGTGAAAAACAATTGGAGCAAAAGACAACTTTTGCGCTTCTGTTTTTGCTTCTAATGCATTGAATGGATCTAATTTATATTCCGACACGAAAAACCTAACTTTAAAATAATAGAGGGTTACTCAGCAGCCATTTGTGAAAGCTTACGTTTAATATCAACGTTTAAGTTATTAACCCAACGGTTGTAATTACGGTGTATTTCACCATCGTCATACTTCAAATTCTCTGATTCAACGTAAAGAATAGAGTAAAACTTGTCACTATAAGGAATTTCAACCACCGCATGGTGTGAACGAACATACAGTTCCGCACGGATCAAGCCAGGCTTTATTTCTGAAACCAACCAGCCTCGATTCTCAGCCGACTCATAAATAGCTGATTTCACCTGTTTGCTTTGAAGATTAAGTGCAACTGGAGTATCCTCAACATTCATTACAGGTTGGACACGTCCACACCCTGCAAGAACGAATATGAATAACATTGAAACCGCTATTTTTAGTAATTTCATTTAAATTCCTTATCTGTGTTTATTTATAAGCACGCGTAGTATTTAGTTAGACCCAAAGCAAATCAATACTCTATGTCAAATCAATCCCAATTAATGTCGTTTAATATTGAGAAATGGGCTGCAAATTCTGCGAGGCTCAATTCTGATGCCGAATGGCAAACATGGAGCAAGAATTTAGATTGGCCACAAGATGGCTCAACTGAATTTAAAGCTATCCCGCCGATGATGCGCCGCCGAATGAGCCTGCAAAGTAAGCTTGCCGTCCAAACCGCATTAACGCTATTAAAAGACACCTCGATTGATTATCTGGTTTTTGCCAGCCGACATGGTGAGCTACACCGAACCGCCACATTGATTCAGTCGATACTCGAAGGTGACGATGCCTCTCCAATGGCGTTCTCGCAGTCGGTACATAATACCGCAGCGGGCCTAACCACCATTGCTGCGAAAGCACCGATTCCACTGACCTCAATCGCCGCAGGGCAAGATACTTTCCATAACGCGCTGATTGAAGCTTATCTTTACCTTCACCAATACCCATCGCATCGTGTGTTAGTCATCGACTTTGACCAACCGCTGCCTGATCTTTATCAAGAATACGAAACTCAGCACTATGCCGATTATGCTCTGGGTTTAGTGATCACAGCAGGTAATGAATACTCAATTTCGAGAACAACCACCAGCAGCTCAATCGCTAGTAGCCCCATAGCTAACGACAGGTCAACGACTGATTTGCCACAAGGTCTACAAACACTACAACATATTCTACTGGGTACGCAGCGATGGGCGATTACAGGCAAATACCAAGCTTGGTCGTGGGTAAACAACGCGAAACCTGGAACTCAAGAGTGAGTAAGGTCGACCAATATTGGCGAGTATTCGCGACAGGGCTTTGCTTCACCATATTCGGTTTAGGTGGCTTAGTTCTCAGCTTTTTGATCTTGCCGTCGATCGCGCTCACCACATCAAACCCCATTCAAAGAGAGCTTAAGGCTCAACGACTGATTCGCTTCTCATTCAATGCGTTCTGCCAGATCATGAAGTTCACTGGCGCGATTGACTACCGAATTGATGGTGGCGAACTGCTACGTGAAGATCGTAATTGCATCATCGTTGCCAACCATCCGAGCTTAATCGACTATGTACTGATCGCCTCTCAACTTCCTCAATGTGATTGCCTCGTCAAAGCGGCAATATGGGAAAACCCGTTTATGAAGAGGATTGTTAAAGCGGCGGGTTACATACCCAATCAAGCACCTGACGATCTTTTAGAACGTTGTGAAGAACGCTTTTCACGTGGCAATGTCCTACTGGTTTTTCCAGAAGGTACTCGCACAACGCCGGGAATTGAACCATCCTTACAACGTGGTGCGGCACAAATTGCCACTCGAACACAAACCGATTTACGCGTGATTCATATTACGGTTTCTCCGACATTCTTAACGAAAGAGAAAAAATGGTATCAAGTTCCTGCTACGAAACCCTTTTTTCATATCGCGGTGAAAGGTAAAATAGAAGTCGCACCATTTATTGAGAATGCAAATAACTTAACTTCGGCAGCAAGACGCCTTAATCATCATCTTGCACATACTATTTTCCCTTCCGAAGAAAACATTTAGCAAATCAATAAGAAACAGGCGATATCAGCATTTCGAAAATACACCGCATAATGTAGAATCGCCCCCTTAAAGCAGCATTTAGATAAAGCATTAAGTAGGCCAAAGTGGAAACATTACACAACGAACTGAAACAACTGATCATCGACGCATTGAACCTTGAAGACATGAGCATTGATGAAATTGAAACGGAAGCTCCACTATTTGGTGATGGACTTGGACTAGATTCTATTGATGCACTTGAGCTTGGCCTTGCTATCAAGAAAAAGTACAACATTGTTATCGATGCCGATGATTCAAACACTCGACAGCACTTCTCGTCGGTTGAAAATCTAGCGAATTACATCTCTTCTCAAACGAACAACTAGACAGATCTTTATGACACAAGCTAACCAACAAGAAGTATACAACCAGGTTAAAGATGCGCTTATTGAGCTGTTTGAGCTTGATGCTGAAGATATCACTCCTGAAGCACACCTTTATCTCGATCTAGACCTAGACAGCATTGATGCCGTTGATTTGGTCGTTCACTTACAGAACGTCACAGGTAAGAAGATCAAACCTGAAGAGTTCAAAGCAGTACGCACCGTTAATGACGTTGTGGAGTCTGTGGTTGAACTATTGAAGGACGCATAATGCGTCCTCTGCTGACTTTACTGTCGGCAATCATACTTTTCACTTATCCAATAGCGGTTTACTTTGGACTCAACAAGTTTGGCCTACAAACCGTTGGTATCGTCTTAGCCGCTATCTTTGCTGTCCGCATTTTCACTGGCGGTCAGGCTAAAATCAAAGAGCTAAAACACTTAGCTTGGATCAGTGGTAGTGCCGGGATTGTTCTGCTGGCACTAGGATTAACCTTCAAGCAGCATGGGTGGTTAACCTATTATCCCGTCATCGTTAATGTTTGTATGTTGGCTGTATTCGCTTCAAGCCTATGGCAACCTCAAACGATTATCGAGCGCCTTGCTCGTCTCCAAGAGCCTGAACTTCCGCAAAGTGGCATTGATTACACACGAAAAGTCACCAAAGTTTGGTGCCTGTTCTTTGTTATCAATGGCTCTATCGCTCTTTACACCTGCTTCCAACCGCTTGAAATATGGACCCTATACAATGGCTTACTCAGCTATTTGTTCGCCGGGTTACTTTTTGCAGGAGAGTGGGTAGTAAGACAGCGCATTCGTCAGAGTTAAATTGTTATGACCCAAACCGTCTCTTACACTTCCTTGTCTGAACTTCTCAGTCAGAACAGATCGCCTGATTCTATTGTCTGCTTTGACGACAATAGCGAGATTACGTGGCAAACATTTAACGACGACTTATCTCGGCTCGCACACCTTTTATCTTCATCCCCTTTTCAGCGAGTCGCGATTTGCACCCAAGACAGCTACCTATTTTCGGTGGCCTTTTTAGCGTGCGCAGTCAGCCGCAAACACATCATTTTGCCAGGTAACTATCAACCTTGTGCGCTTGCCGAGCTGAATAAACATTTTGACTGTCTGTTGGTTGATGAAGCGATTGGTGCAGTGGAAGTAAGTGAAGTTCGCAATATCCAAACCTTATTGGACACCGAAACACGCGAGCCTCTAACCGATAATCTTCCCGCCATTGAATTAGCAGCAATCCAATTGACCCTATTTACTTCAGGTTCAAGCGGTACGCCGAAGGCAATCAATAAAACACTAGAACACCTAGATATTGAAACTGCTCAGCTAGATAAGAACTGGGGAGAGTTGATCAAAGGTAATCGAATTCACAGCACGGTTTCGCATCAACATATCTATGGTTTGCTGTTTAGAATTTTATGGCCACTATGCTCTGGTGTTCCATTTGCTCGAAGCAACCTTGAGTACCCTGAGCAGATCCTTTCTCACGCCAATAAAAACTGCGTGCTGATCAGCAGCCCAGCTCTACTCAAACGATTAAAGCATGAGACCAATACCGCACAGCTTGCTGGTGTGTTCTCTTCAGGTGGCCCGTTACCCACTGAATCGGCTCATCAATCACAGAATCTGCTTGGTCATTTACCTATCGAGGTTTTTGGCAGCACAGAAACTGGTGGCATCGCATTTCGCCAGCAAGAGAGCGCTCAAACACCTTGGCAACTTTTTGACTGTATTGAGGCAAGTCTCAACAGTGAGAATTGCATTAAGTTATTGTCGCCCTACATCGATAACAATAACTGGTATCAAACCGCCGATGAGTGCGAAATGGTCTCGGATAATCAGTTTATATTGAAAGGCCGAACCGACCGAGTGATCAAGATAGAAGAAAAACGAGTATCACTGGTTGAAGTCGAAAAGCGACTTGAGCAACTGCCTTGGATAAGTGAATGTGTCGTCATTCCATTTGAAGAACCGGAGCGCTTAATCTTGGCGTCGGTTTTGGTATTATCAGAGGAAGGCCAAGCGAAACTCGCCACCATGAGTAAAGGTAAATTCTGGTTGATGCTGCGTTCAGAACTTAGAAAATGGTTAGAACCGATCGCTATCCCAAGAAAATATCGCATTGTTGATGAGATTCCACTCAACAGCCAAGGTAAGCGACTAACCTCTCATATCGAACAGCTAATAAAATCATAGAAACCGCTGATCGTATTTTACACTGAGATTATCTTTTTATATTTTTGTCAGAACACCCATTTTCAGCCCAAGGATTCTAAGCACACGCTATGGATAAGAGAAAACCAAACGTCATTGCTGTTGACACTGCAGAGAAAGAATCGACCCTGACACTCCATATTACTGGAGACATCACCGATTTTAAGGGGCATTTCAAGAGCTTCCCTATTCTTCCGGGTGTTACACAGATTGATTGGGCACTTCACTACGCAGTCCAAGAACTGAGTGTCCCTGGTTTCTTTAAAGGCATGGAAGTCATCAAATTCCAAGAACCGATCCTGCCAGACTCGACTATTCAGTTGTCATTAAAGTGGGACGCTGACAAAGACAAACTGAGCTTTAGTTACACCTCAAACAACGGTGAACAGACCCACTCTTCAGGCAAAATGAAGCTGGGAGAGAAAAGTGAATAGCGCTCCCATCGAGGCTACTTCTCAAGACCAAACAAAAGAGAGCAGCTATAAAGCTTGCTTCCTAATCCCGTGCTTTAACCACGGTGCAACCATGCCCTCGGTGGTCTCATCACTTCTTAATTTCGAACTTCCGATTATTATTGTTGACGATGGCAGTGAACTCGCGACTAAGCAGTTTCTGACTCCACTTGCAGATAGCGCAAGCGTAACTTTGGTGACGCTTGAACAGAATCAAGGCAAAGGCGGCGCTGTAAAAGCAGGCATCAAGCGAGCGCAAGAGCTCGGTTTTAGCCACGCTATTCAGATTGATGCTGACGGACAGCATGACTTAGACGCCCTACCCGCGTTAATCCAAGCGTCACAAGCTAAGCCACAACGCCTGATATCAGGTCAGCCTATCTACGACGACAGCGTACCCAAAGCAAGGCTTTACGGGCGCTACGCGACACATATTTGGGTATGGATAGAAACACTGTCTCTGTCGATTAAAGACAGCATGTGTGGCTTCAGAGCGTATCCAATCGATAAGACGCAAACCGTACTGAATAAATACGATGTCGGTTCGAGAATGGACTTCGATATCGAGATTCTGGTTCGCTTGTATTGGGAAGGCTGCGATATTGATTTCGTTGAAACACGCGTTATATACCCAGAAAACGGCATATCTCATTTCGATGCGCTGTGGGATAACGTAAAAATCAGCTGGATGCACACGAGACTGTTTTTCGGCATGCTGCCGAGAGCACCAAAATTGATTGCTCGCCATTTCAAATCCGATTCTGCTAAAAGTGGGCAAAACCAAGATTCCTTGGCTGAATCCAACAAGAACGAGTCAGAACAACCCCATTGGTCTCGCACTCAAGAACGCGGCACTGTACTGGGCATCAAACTGTTATTGGCTGTCTATACATTGTTAGGCCGAGGCGTATTTAATCTTATTTTGCGCGGTGTGATGCGTTACTACCATCTAACGGGTAAGCGTGCACGAAACGCCTCAGAACAGTACCTATTTCAACTTAAGGCATACGCTGAACAACAGAATATTGAGTTACCCGCTGAGTTAACCAGCTATAACCACCTGCTCTCGTTTGGCCATACCATGCTAGACAAGTTAGCGGCATGGAAAGGCGATTTCTCGGTAGATAACCTGACGATTCATGGCCAAGACCAATTCGAAAGCATGGTGGAAAACCAACAAGGTGTGCTGATTCTAGGATCTCACCTTGGCAATATAGAATTATGCCGCGCTTTAGGGCGCAGACACTCGAACATCAAAATTAATGCGCTGGTGTTCACAGAGCACGCTGAACGTTTTAACTCTGTCATGAAAGCGGTCAACCCACAATCTGATTTAAACCTGATTCAGGTAACTTCAATGGGGCCAGACACCGCCATCTTATTGCAACAGAAGTTGGAGCAAGGCGAGTGGATTGTGATTGTAGGTGATAGAACTTCCACCAGTAAAGAGAGCCGTTCAGTATGGGCTGAGTTCTTGGGTAAGGAAGCACCCTTCCCTCAAGGGCCATTTATGTTAGCCTCGGTTCTCAAAGCGCCAGTATTCCTATTATTTGGGCTACGTGACGACTCAAAATCTAAACCGCACTTTAATGTCTATTTCGAGCATTTTAGCGACAAGATCGAGCTACCAAGAAAGACACGCGAACAATCTTTACAGCAAGTCGTGCAAAAATATGCGAACCGACTTGAGCACTACACACTGAAAGCACCGCTTCAGTGGTACAACTTTTTTAATTTTTGGACATTGAGCAAGCACCATGACGAAAAAGAATCCAAATAGCATCACCTTTGGTGCCGAACGCCTCACGATTGAGGATGTTGTCGCTATCTCACAAGGCGCAAAAGCCTCGATGAACTCAAGTGAAGCATTCACATCAAAAATCGACCGTGGTGTCGCTTTTTTAGAACGCCTATTGAAAGAAGAAGGCGTGATCTATGGTGTGACAACGGGCTACGGTGACTCATGTACCGTTGCGATTCCGCCAAACCTTGTTGATGAATTACCACTGCATCTAACGCGCTTTCACGGCTGTGGTTTAGGCGAAATACTGTCTCACGAACAATCTCGTGCAGTATTAGCAACGCGCCTGTGTTCATTGTCACAAGGTGTATCTGGTGTGACTCACGATTTGCTCAACCAGATCGTTACTCTGATCAACCAAGATATCTCACCGCGTATTCCTCAAGAAGGATCAGTTGGTGCTAGTGGCGATTTAACGCCGCTGTCTTATCTGGCGGCTGCACTGATTGGTGAGCGCGATGTTATCTACAAAGGCGAAGTTCGCCCTACTAGTGACGTCTACAAAGAGCTAGGGATTAACCCTATCAAGCTTAAGCCAAAAGAAGGCTTAGCATTGATGAATGGCACGTCAGTAATGACGGCTTTGGCTTGTATCGCCTACAAACGTGCAGAATACCTAGCTCAGCTGTCGACTAAGATCACCGCAATGGTGTCTGTCGGTATGCAAGGCAACGATTTCCATTTCGATGAAGCACTGTTTACAGTGAAGCCACATCCGGGTCAACAGCAAGTTGCTGCATGGCTACGTGATGACTTACAAGCGGATCGTCCGCCACGTAATAGTGATCGCCTACAAGATCGTTACTCACTGCGTTGTGCACCGCATGTGATTGGTGTGGTTCAAGACTCTCTGCCTTGGCTACGCCAAATGATTGAGAACGAACTAAACAGCGCTAACGATAACCCAATTATCGATGGCGACAATGAGCGCGTACTGCACGGTGGACACTTCTATGGTGGCCATATCGCAATGGCAATGGATACACTAAAAACAGCGGTAGCCAACCTTGCAGATCTACTTGATCGCCAAATGGCGCAGTTGATGGATTACAAGTTCAACAACGGCTTACCATTTAACCTAACGGGTGCAGAAGGCGAGCGTAAGCCAATCAACCACGGCTTCAAAGCGGTACAAATCGGCGTGTCAGCTTGGACAGCAGAAGCATTGAAACACACCATGCCAGCAAGCGTGTTCTCTCGTTCAACCGAGTGTCACAACCAAGACAAAGTCAGCATGGGCACCATTGCGGCTCGTGACTGCTTACGCGTTCTTGAACTGACTGAACAAGTAGCAGCAGCGTCACTTCTGGCGGGTACACAAGCGCTTGAGCTTCGTAAACGCCACAATGAGCTTGATGAGCACCACATGAGTGAAAACCTAAAGCACATTCGCGATGAAGTACTTAAAGAGTTTGAATTTATCGTAGAAGATCGACCACTTGAAGGCGATCTACGCCACTTCATTGCTCGTATTCAAAGTCAGCACTGGTCACTTTACTCATAAAGTAGCTAACCCTTTACGCAATATTGTTGAGAGCGATTTATGTCTGAAATCCTTCATCCATTACAATCTGAGGTGACACTTATCACCTCATTCCAAGATGCCGATCCAATGGGCGTGATCTATCACGGCAACTACTTCCGATTTTTTGAAGAAGTAAGACGCATCATGATGGATAAGATTGAGTACAACTACCATGAGATGAAGGATTCCGGCTACATGTGGCCGATCATCGACACGCGCGTAAAGTACATCAAAGCGATACCGTTTAATCATCAGATCAAGGTATCCGCTAAGTTAACTGAATGGGAAAACCGCTTGCGTGTTGACTACGAAATTCACGATGCCAACACAGGTGCTCGTATGACACGCGCTCACACCATGCAAGTTGCGGTCACCATTGAAGAGCAAGAGATGTGTTTTGCTTCGCCGAAGGTGTTTACTGATAAAGTCGAACACTGGCATCAATTTGGCTGCTTACCCCAATCAACTGAGCAGCAACCAAGCGACCACCAATCAGAGCAACCTCAAGTATCTAACACACAGCAGCAGGTGAAACATGAGTCTGTTTAAGCGCGGGCGTAAGCACATCAGCATCGCACTACTAGGGCTTGCCTCAATAATGGCGAGTAGCTTTGCTGGCGCTAGCGAGAACACGATTGCTGTCGGTTCTATTTCAGAGCTACAAACCGTGTTAAGCGAAAATAGTATCGTTCGTGGTGAGTTCACTCAAACGCGCAACATGGAAATGTTCGCCCAGCCTCTAACATCACAAGGTACTTTCCTGTTAGATAAGTCGAATGGTTTGCTTTGGACACAAGCGACACCCTTTCCTGTGAGCTTGGTGCTCACGGATAACAAACTGAGCCAAAGGTTTGCTGATCAACCCGCTAAAATCATCACCGATAAAGAAAACCCAATGGCGTTTTATTTCAGCCATATCTTCTTGTCAGTGTTTCACGGCGACACGCAAAAACTTCAAGAGCAATTCTCACTGTCATTTGAACCAGCGACTGCGAAAAATTCTGATGAAAGTGCAAACTCAAGTTCAGAAGACACACGATGGACACTCACTCTAAAGCCAAAGAATGCACCAATGAACGCGGTGTTCGAAGCCATTACACTGCAAGGACAAGGTGACATTGAACGCATCGAACTTAGAGAAGTTCGTGGGGACAGCACTGTGATCGAATTTAGCCAATTAAGCCATCTACCGGAAGTATTATCAGATGCTGAAGCGCAACAATTCCAATTCTAGCCTAGCCCTTGCTTGGCTTGTTGTCGTAATGCTATTTAGCGGATTGTTGATCAAACAATTCGCTTTTTCTTCGTCAGTACCCATTGAAAGCAACATCATGAAATTGCTGCCAGAAAACCAGCAAGACCCCATGGTAGAGCAAGCCTTTCAGCAGATATCCAGCTCGATGAGCGAGCAAGTGGTGTTTATCATAAGTGCCTCCGACGTCGAACAAGCCATGACAGCGACTGACGCTTTTGAAAAAAAACTTAACCAAAGAGCTTTCTCAAACCAGCAAACTCTGTTTAAGCAAGTTCAAGGAAAAATCAACGCAAGCACGCAAAGTCAGTGGAGCGATTTCTATTTTCGTCACCGAGCTCAACTTCTCACCCAACAACAAAAAGAGACGCTGACACACTCGCCGGACTCGCGAGCTCAATATGTCATTCAATCTCTGTACAACCCGTTCTCAGGCGTCACTGCAGCAGAGTTATCTCTCGACCCATTTCTGTTATTTCGCGACTACATCAGCGCAGTTGGCGTTCAATCAAGTAACTTTGTTCTGAAAGAAGGCTACCTCACAGCCCAGTCTAATGAGCAAACTCATATTTTGGTGACAGCTACTCTGGCAGGTTCGCCTTATAGTTTAGCGATTCAAGAGCAGCTTCCAGATCTTGATTCAATTGAGCGCCAGATCGAAAAGCAGTTTGGTGTCAAAGTGCAGCATACCGGTGTGGTGTTCTACGCCAATTACGGTACCGAAAGCGCGAAATCAGAAATCAGTACCATTGGTTTGGGCTCATTGGCCGGTGTGATTTTATTGGTGTGGCTAACATTTCGTAGCGCCCTCCCACTTGCCTTATCCTTACTTTCCATCAGTACTGGATTATTGGTTGCGCTGGCAAGCACCGTCGCTATCTTCGGCAAGGTTCACCTGTTTAGTTTGGTGTTCGGTGCCAGCTTAATTGGCGTATCCATCGACTACTCTTTCCATTACCTAACCGATCGCTTGGCTGCAGGAAGTAAATGGCAAAGCGACAAAGGGTTGAAACATATTATCGTTGCGATCACTTTGGGTCTGATCACCAGCTTGATTGGCTACCTAGGTCTACTGGTTGCACCTTTCCCTGGCTTACAGCAACTAGCCCTGTTCTCGTCAATTGGACTGATCGCAGCTTACGCCAGCGTGGTGTGTTGGTATCCAGTTCTCGCAGCGAAACCAAGCCAAGAACGCCCTCTTCCTTTGTCGAAGCTTTGGCATACTTGGTTAAGCCTCTGGAGCAACCAAAAGTTTAGAATTGGCTTACCATTAATAGTGACTGTCATTAGTTTGATATCACTCAGCCAAATTCGCTACGACGACGATATTCGTCAACTTCAAGCGATGCCAGAACAACTCAAACAGCAAGAACAAGCCATTACTGAGATATCAGGATTAGGCAGTGGTCAAAATATGCTGCTGGTGACCGCCAACAGCGACCAAAAACTGCTAAAAAAACTGGTAGATATCACCACAAGCTTAGATTCTTTGGTCGATAGCCAAGGTATCTCCGGATATCGCAGCATCAATCAACAATTGTTAAGCAAACAACAACAGCATGATAACTATCAATTGGTTGAACAACTTTATAGCCAGCAAAGCCATATCTTACAGAACACTCTTGGTTGGCCTAGCTTTCCAGAGCTACCTAAGTTCGAGGCAATCACAGTATCTGGATTTTTAGAATCACCAGTGTCAGAACCTGTTCGACCACTTTGGTTAAAACCGATCGACGGACAAGCCGCGTCGGTCATTTTGATCAAAGACGTCACAAATTCAGAACTGTTCTCTCAATGGCTCGATTCAAGCTTTGCTCAGCAACAAGGTGTTAAATACCTTAATAAAGCCGATGAAATCTCTGCTCTCTTTGCGGAATATAGAGTCAAGATCACCGAGTTGTTATTGATAGCATTAGCGGCTATTGGCATGGTGTTGGGTTGGCGTTATGGTGTGAAGCAAAGCCTATTAATGCTGTTGCCTTCATTAATTTCCGGAGTCGCTGGTTTAGCGGTCACGGGTATTTTAGGCTCGACACTGAATCTGTTTAACCTGCTTGGACTGATTCTGATTCTAGGGATTGGTATCGACTATACCCTGTTCTTTGCTGAACAGAAGAAATCACTAAGCACCTTATTAGCGATTACTTTGTCAGGCCTCACGACGCTACTCTCATTTGGCTTATTGTCACTGAGTCAGACTCATGCCATTCATAGCTTCGGTATTACCGTCCTGTCTGGTATTTTCGTCGCATGGTTGCTTTCGCCACTTGCAATCAACAACGAACAAGCAGCGGAAAAATCAAACTCTCGAGAGGCTTTTAGATGAACAAAACAATCAAGATAGCGCTCGCCGTTGGATTGGGCTTACTACTCAACGCTTGTTCGATGGTGTCTCAACAGCCTACAGGCGCAAGTGTCGCAATCGACAAAGACACCGAACTAGCCTTGCCGCTGCCTGCTGAACTGGAGTACTCATTTACGGCGAGCCAGCTGATCAGCGCAACATGGCAAGACGATACGCAGCAACTGCCTGTTCAAGTCGAAGTCACACCAGATAAAGTGGTTTTAGCTGGGTTCTCCTCATGGGGTACTCGCATTCTATCGCTGCAATACCAGAATCAAGCCATTGAGACTCAAGTTCTGTCTGGCCTTGGCGCGACCCTGCCGCAGCCCGAACAGGTTCTGTTTAACTTAATGCTCACCTTATGGCCAGCAGAAGCATGGGCGCAACCTTTACAAAGCATAGGTTGGCACCTAGTCGATACCGACAAAACAAGAACCGTTTTTGACGATAACCAACAAGCCATCATTCGTATTGAATACCAAGCAAAAGTCGGCGAACCAAAGACATCTGGAGAGATTGTTTTCAAGCATCTGATCCAAGGCTACACCATCACCATACAAACGTTGAACTCAACGATTGTCGATAACCCAATTAAGAGCTGAACATTATGCCTATTTATATCCAAGACTGTGGTTTCCAATCAGCGTTAGGCTCAAGTATTGCTGACATTCATGGATGTCTCAAAGACGAACGTGAATCAAACATGGTTGAAGTGAGCGATATGCTGAACGACGGCAAGCACACTGTCGTTGGCAAAATAGCAAGTGAGCTACCAGACATACCACCAGCTCAAGCGCAATACGCCACTCGCAACAATCAGCTGGCACTGTCGGCTCTTAATCAAATTGAAGACTCTATCGAACAAGCAAAATCTCAATTTGGCGCAGACAGAATTGCTGTGGTTATTGGCACCAGTACCTCAGGTATCTCAGACGGCGAAGCAGCATTCAAACATAAACTGGCACATGGTGAGTTTCCTGAGCATTACCACTACTCGAAGCAAGAATTAGGCAATACCTCTGAATTTGTTAGCCAACATTGTGCATTAACAGGACCAAGCTATGCGATATCGACCGCTTGCTCGTCCAGTGGCCGTGTATTTCTGACCGCAAAACGTTTGTTAGATTCTGGAATGGCTGATGCTGTGTTGATTGGAGGTGTCGACACCTTATGTAAGCTGACGCTCAATGGTTTCCATGGTCTTGAAGCACTTTCAACCACACATTGTAAGCCGTTTAGTGCAACACGAGATGGTATCAACATCGGAGAAGCAGCAGCATTTATGTTGCTTAGCAAGGCAAAGCTGGTCGGTGTTAATACAACGCAAGACACGTCGAACATTGCCTTGTTAGGCTGTGGCGATAGCTCTGATGCGCACCATATTTCAGCGCCTCACCCTGAGGGGAATGGTGCGGAGCAAGCGATGATAAAAGCGTTAGATTCTGCTCAGTTGCAAGCTGAAGACATCGGTTATATCAATGCTCATGGCACCGCAACGCCACTCAATGATTCAATGGAAAGCAAAGCCATTCATCGTATTTTTGCAAACAAGGTTCCCGTCAGTTCCACCAAGCCTCTCACCGGGCATACTCTTGGAGCCGCAAGTGCGATAGAGGCTGCAATAGCATGGCATATTTTAAAATATGACTTACCGCTTCCCTTACAAAAATGTCAGGATAAAGCTGAAGATATTGAGATTGATTTGGTAAACTGTTCCCAGAAACTTAAAGTAAAGAACATCTTAAGCAACTCTTTCGCTTTTGGTGGCAACAACATTAGCCTGATTTTTGGTGTAGTAAATGACTGATATCCCTTCTGTAGACCAACTTCTCCCACACGATGATCCGATGATATTAATCGATCGTGCTATCAACGTAGAGGCGTTGTCGATTCACTGTCAGGTCGATATTGGTGATCATAACCTGTTCTTTAATGCCGAATCTCAAACAGTACCCGCTTATGTGGGTATCGAGTTTATGGCGCAGTCTGTGGCGGCATGGTCTGGATACCATGCGCTGAAAAACGGCACGACTCCTCCAATCGGCTTCTTACTCGGTTCTCGTCGCTACAAGTCACTGTGTGATGAGTTCATTCAAGGTCAGACCCTTGATATCTACGCCGAGCAACTGATGGAAGACAGTGGCATGGCCGTGTTTACCGCCCGAGTCGAAGACCAAGGTGAGTTAGTAGCTCAATGCCAACTCAACGTCTACGTGCCGACCGAACAAAAATTACAAGAAATGAAAACTAGGAGCCCATCATGACCCGTCAGGTTTTAGTCACAGGTGCCAGCAAAGGCATTGGTAAAGCGATCGCAATTCAACTCGCGAAAGACGGTTTTGAAATCGCCGTTCACTACATGGGTGACAAGCAAGGTGCTGAAAACACATTAAAGTCGATCACTGAGTTCGGTGGCGCAGGACGTCTGATCCGATTTGATATCAGCAATCGCAGCGAATGTCGCGAAACGCTTGAGTCAGATATAGCCGAACACGGCGCTTATTATGGTGTTGTAAATAATGCCGGTATTACTCGTGACACGGCATTCCCAGCCATGACTGAAGAAGAGTGGGATGGTGTTATCCATACCAACCTCGACAGCTTCTACAACGTACTTCACCCGTGCGTGATGCCAATGGTTCAAAAACGCAAAGGCGGTCGAATCGTTACTCTGGCGTCGGTATCCGGCATCATGGGTAACCGCGGTCAAACCAACTATGCCGCAGCAAAAGCGGGCGTGATTGGCGCGACTAAGTCACTTGCTCTAGAACTCGCAAAACGCAAGATCACAGTAAACTGTGTCGCTCCGGGTTTAATCGATACAGGCATGGTTGATGAGCACGTGAAAGAGCATGCTCTCCCTCAAGTGCCACTGCGACGTATGGGTGAGCCAGAAGAAGTAGCAGGACTAGTGAGTTACCTAATGTCTGATATTGCAGGCTACGTTACTCGCCAAGTGATTTCAGTCAATGGAGGCTTAGTATGACCCGCCGCGTTGTTGTAACTGGCATGTCTGGTGTTACTGCCTTTGGTAATGATTGGCAGCACATCGAACCAAAACTAAAAGCCTGTGAAAATGCCACTCAATATATGCCAAGCTTTGAGCAATATGATGGCCTCAACACAAAGCTTGCTGCGCCTATTGATGATTTCCAACTACCAAAACACTACAAGCGTAAGCAAGTACGTGGCATGGGACGTGTGTCTCGCCTAGCCACTGTTGCGACCGAAAATGCATTGGAGCAAGCAGGACTGATTGGCCACGACGTTTTGACTAACGGCGAAACAGGCATTGCTTACGGCTCTTCAACCGGCAGTACTGATGCTGTTGGTGCATTTGGTGTGATGCTTAACGAGAAGTCGACACGTGCGATCACCGCAACAACTTACGTGCAAATGATGCCACACACCGCTGCGGTAAACGTAGGACTGTTCTTTGGCCTACGCGGCCGCGTGATTCCCACCAGCAGTGCCTGTACTTCAGGAAGCCAAGCCATTGGTTACGCCTATGAAGCGATCAAACACGGCTACCAAACCGTGATGGTTGCCGGTGGCGGTGAAGAGCTATGCCCAACTGAGTCTGCCGTTTTCGATACCCTTTTTGCTACCAGTTTAAAAAACGACACACCAGAAAAGTCTCCTAGCCCTTACGACAGCGAGCGCGATGGCCTCGTTATCGGTGAAGGCGCAGGTACACTTGTTCTTGAAGAGTATGAACATGCTGTGGCTCGTGGCGCAAAGATCTACGCTGAGATCATCGGTTTTGCCAGCAACTGCGATGCAGCCCATGTGACCCAACCTCAGATGGAAACCATGCAAATTTGTATGGAAAAAGCGCTAAAGGATGCTCAACTTCCGGCTGAAAAGATTGGCTATGTTTCTGCGCACGGTACCGCGACTGAAAAAGGCGATATTGCGGAAAGTAACGCGACCGCGAATATCTTTGGCGAAGTGCCAATCAGTTCATTGAAAAGCTACTTTGGTCATACGCTTGGCGCGTGTGGTGCGATTGAAGCTTGGTTAAGCCTAGAGATGATGCATTCAGGTTGGTTCAGCCCAACATTGAATCTTGAGAATATCGACGAACAGTGCGGCAAGCTCGATTACATCACAGGCTCAGGTCGTGAATTGGATGTTGAATATCTGATGAGCAACAACTTTGCCTTTGGCGGAATCAACACCTCCATCATCTTCAAAAAAATCTAGGATAGAGAATGAAAAACTGGCTAGCTGTTGCTGTTGTCGTGTTACTGGCAGGTTGTAGTGCTCCAAAATACTCGGGCAATGCACTTCCAGATGCAAACAACGTTGAAAATATTACTATCGTGGAAGACGTGAAAACTCGCAGCATCTTCCTTGATTCAATGCTCGATTGGTGTCTGAATAATCAAGTTAAATGTAAAGTCGTTGCGGACGGTTCAGAACATAACCCAGAAGATATTACGCTCGATTATGTCTCTCGTTGGAGCTGGGATTTCAGAACCTTTGTGGCAGACGCTAAGATCTCGGCTTATCAAGATCAACAACGCGTAGGCAATGTCGAATTTAAAGCGCCAAACAGCGGAAACTTTTCTAAGTTTGGCGACGATATGGAACGCATCAAAGCGATGATGGATATCTTGTTCGATAAGAAAACAGCCGCGCAAGCGACTCAAATGATTTCCGACGACAAGCTATAACGCGAAGCCAAATTCGAATCGACATAGCTTTAATAGAACAAGCTTTAATCAACCAAGCTCAAAACAAATAAAAAGGGTCAGTAACCAAGTTACTGACCCTTTTTTCAATCTAACTAATACTCAATTAAGCGTTAGCTTCACGCTCTGCGATGAACTCAAGAGCCATCTTGATGCGAGCGATTACGCGCTCTTTACCAACAAGCTCCATCACAGCATCAACAGAAGGAGACTGACCACCGCCAGTTACTGCTACGCGAAGTGGCATACCGATTTTACCCATACCGATCTCTAGCTCTTCACATACCGCTGCAATCACACCATCTTTGATGTTTGCAGTAGTGAAATCTTCAAGCGCTTCAACCTTAGCAAGAGCAAGTTCTAGTGGGCCTTTAGCAACACCACGTAGGTGCTTCTTAGCTGCGCCAGCTTCAAACTCAGAGAAGTCTTCGTAGAAGTAACGAGACTGCTCAGCAAGTTCGATAAGTGTGTTACAACGCTCGCCAACTAGCTTGATCACTTCAGTGATCGCTGGGCCGTTTGTTGTATCGATCTTCTGTGCGTCTAGGTGCCATTGCAGGTATTTTGCAACGTACTCAGGCTCAGAAGTCTTGATGTAGTGGTTGTTCAACCAAAGTAGCTTTTCAGTGTTGAATGCAGATGCAGACTTGCTGATGGCTTTAAGGCTGAAGAACTCAATCATCTCTTCTTGAGAGAAGATCTCTTGGTCACCGTGAGACCAACCTAAACGAACTAGGTAGTTGTTCAGTGCATTTGGTAGGTAACCTTCGTCGCGGTATTGCATTACAGAAACAGCACCGTGACGCTTAGAAAGTTTCGCACCGTCATCACCAAGAATCATTGCACAGTGAGCGAAAGTTGGAACTGGCGCGCCTAGTGCTTCGTAGATGTTGATTTGACGAGGTGTGTTGTTGATGTGGTCTTCACCACGAACAACGTGTGTAATACCCATATCCCAGTCATCCACTACCACTACGAAGTTGTAAGTTGGAGCACCGTCTGTACGACGAATGATTAGGTCATCAAGTTGGCTGTTAGAAATTTCAATGCGACCACGAATTTGGTCATCAAATACTACGCTGCCTTCTTTAGGGTTACGGAAACGGATAACGCACGCATCACCTTCTTTCGCTGCTTCGTTTGCTGCAACAATTTTAGGGTGGTTCGCATCGTAACGAGCCATTTCTTTGTTTTCTTCTTGCTCTGTACGAATTTCGTCAAGCAGCTCTTTAGACGCGTAGCATTTGAATGCTTTGTCTTCAGCAAGTAGCTTATCAACCATTTCGTTGTAACGGTCAAAACGCTTAGATTGGTAGTAAGGACCTTCATCCCATTCCATACCCATCCATTGCATGCCTTCTAGAATTGCATCAACCGCTTCTTGAGAGTTACGCTCAAGGTCCGTGTCTTCGATACGTAGAACGAATTCACCACCTTGGTTCTTAGCGAATAGCCAAGAGTAAAGTGCAGTACGTGCACCACCAACGTGAAGATAGCCAGTTGGGCTAGGAGCAAAACGAGTTTTAACCGTCATTTAAATACCTTGATTATGTAGGTGATTCTTTTAGTGGGGTCTAATACAAAGTCTGTAATAGCCAAATATCACTAAATTTTGGGCGCTATTTTATCACCACCGCTTAAATCTACAATCAGTAGTGAATGATTAATGCGCGGATCTTGTGCGAAAGCCACTGTAGAAAGGCCAAATTCAGCTTCGATGTAGCAAATCTATAGCCTGAGCCAATAAATTATAGCCACGCTTTTCTTTAACTCCCGCTTATTTCATCAACGTACCCCACCCATTCATATGCCACTAAGATCAAATTCTTGAATTTATGTTTGACCTTACCCTTACGGGAAGGTTTATGTTAGGCGTAGATGAGAATTGGAGTATCGATATGAACCATTACACAACCGCGCTCAACGGCCTAAATTGCATGGGTTGTGCGAAGAAAGTTCGCACACTGTTTGGCGAACTCGACAATACGACGATCAATGATATATCGCCGACATACATCGATATTTCGACTCCAATTAATTACGTTCTACTCAGTGAACAGTTGGCGACGCTTGGTTATAGCATGGGCAATAAGCTGCACCTTTCGTTATCCGGTCTTAGCTGCGGTAAGTGCGTGAGCAAGCTGACTCAAGCACTTGAACAAACCGAGCAAATCTCAGAGCTAGAAATCAGCAAACATGAATTGTCATTGGTTACTCTGCTTTCAGAATCCGAGCTTATTGAGTTGATCGAAAGCGTAGGTTATCACGCGGCTTCCTACTCTGAGGTTAATGAGCCTTTATCTAATTCAGATTCAGAAGACGATAAAAAAACAGCGCCAGTGGAGCCGACACCAAATAAACCTGCTGCTAGCCAATATACCTATCACCTTGTTCTTGAGGGAATGACGTGTGCGAGTTGTGTTTCTTCGGTAGAGAAAGCGTTGAAAAAGAATGAGTTCGTCGACCAAGCTCAGATCAACCTCGCTGAACAGACAGCCTTAGTCTTCACCTCTAAAACACGAGACGTCATCGAAAGCGCGCTAATAGAATCCGTAAAAACCGCAGGGTATGGTGCAGAGTTCGTTGATGACGCGGCGACTCAACAACAAAAACAGCAAGAGCAACAACTTCGTACCCAAAAAGCTTTCCTAAAGAATTCAGTAAGCGCGCTGCTTATCGGTGCTCCACTGATGGCGTGGGGTCTGTTTGGTGGCAGCATGACCATTGCTACATTTAACGACCAATTGGCTTGGGGTTTAATCGGTGTTGTCTGTTTGGTACTGCTAGCGACTTCAGGACGCAGCTTCTTCACTAACGCTTGGCAATCACTGATGCACAAACGCGCAACGATGGATACGCTAGTAGCTTTAGGCACTGGCGCCGCGTGGTTCTACTCAATGCTGGTTGTGCTAATTCCATCATGGTTCCCAGAACCATCGCGCCATGTCTATTTTGAAGCGAGCGCCATGATTGTTGGCCTTATCTCTTTGGGTCACTACATTGAAGCCAAAGCCAAAGCACGCACCACTAAGTCTTTGCAGGCGCTGATAAACTTACAGCCTCAAAAAGCGGTGGTTATCGTCGATGGCAAAGAGCAAACCATCGCTGTAGAAGCCATTCAAGTCGGTATGCAAGTTCGAGTGAAACCGGGAGAAAAAGTCCCTGTCGATGGTGTCGTGGTATCTGGCGAATCTTATATCGATGAGTCAATGCTGACTGGCGAACCGCTTCCTAACGTTAAATCGATTAATGATGGCGTTTCAGCAGGCACCATTAATGGTGATGGCAGCCTGATCATTGAAGCGACCGGCATAGGCTCAAGCACCATGTTGGCTCGAATCATTCAGATGGTTCGCCAAGCACAAAGCAGCAAGCCTGCGATTGCTAAGCTCGCTGATTCGATCTCTGCCGTTTTCGTCCCTGTTGTGGTCGCGATCGCAGCAACTGCTGCCTTAGTTTGGTTTTTTGTTGGCCCACAACCGAGTGCCAGTTATATGCTCGTGGTATCAACCACAGTGCTGATCATCGCCTGCCCATGCGCATTAGGCTTAGCGACACCACTCTCAATTACTGTCGGCGTTGGCAAAGCAGCAGAGTTTGGGGTTCTGATCAAAGATGCCGATGTACTGCAATCTGCAAGCAAAATCGATGCTGTCGTGTTTGATAAAACAGGCACCCTAACTCAAGGTAAGCCAACCGTTCAGCAAGCCTTTTATGACGATTTATCAGAGCAAGAACTGCTGGCTTACGCCTATTCGGTAGAGGTAGGGTCAGAACACCCGCTAGCGAAAGCCGTTTGCCAATATGCAGAGAACTTACAAGTTTCAGCGCTACCTCATAGCGAGTTCGAAAACCAACGTGGGCTTGGAGTACAAGCAATAATTAACGGCAAGAACGTTCAAGTAGGCTCTCTTAAGTACCTCACCCAACTCGGCATCAATACAGACATTGGCGCCGACTTTATCGAGCTTTGTCGTACACAAGCATGGACACCCATCTTCGTTGTAATCGATCAAAAACTGGAAGGCATATTTGGCATTTCAGACGCATTAAAAATAGATAGCAAACAAGCCATTGCTCAACTAAAATCCGCCGGAATTCACACCGTGCTATTAACGGGCGACAACGATTCTGTTGCTCAAGCAATAGGTAAAAGCGTCGGTATCGATGAGGTTATCTCGGAAGTACTACCAGAGCAGAAAGCTCAACACATTGTTCAACTGCAACAGCAATATAAGAGTGTTGCCATGGTCGGAGACGGTATTAACGACGCGCCTGCACTTGCTCAAGCAGATATAGGCATAGCAATGGGTAGCGGCAGCGATGTGGCGATTGAAAGTGCGCAAATGACACTACTCAACTCGTCGCCATTATCGGTCAGTAACGCGATTGAGCTTTCCCAAGCGACTGTGAGAAACATGAAACAAAACCTCTTTGGTGCCTTTATCTATAATTCACTTGGTATTCCAATTGCGGCTGGTGTGCTCTATCCATTTTTCGGGTTTCTGCTTAGCCCTGTCGTTGCAGGCGCTGCGATGGCGATGTCATCAATCACCGTAGTCAGCAATGCCAACAGATTAAGACTGTTCAAACCCACTCATTCTAATATCAACAAAAACCATATTCATGAGGTTAACCATGATTCGTAAAGTTATGACTCTTACTGCACTCGCTGCAATTTCAGGACAAGCTCTCGCTACTGATGTTCTCAACCATAAGTCTCCATACTGTGGCTGCTGCACAGAATGGACAGAACACATGCAAGACGCAGGTTTCGATGTCACAGAGAAGCTCCACGATGACATGAATCCTATCAAGCAGAAGTTAGGAGTAACGCCAGAGCTGGCTTCTTGCCATACGGCAGAGATCGACGGTTACGTATTTGAAGGGCACATTCCAGCGGAGGACGTGAAAGCCTTTTTAGAAAACCCACCACGCAATGCGATTGGCTTGGCGGTTCCAGGCATGCCAATGGGCTCGCCAGGCATGGAGTATGGCGATAAGAAAGACGAGTATTCTGTTTATGCGTTTAACGAGAAAGGTCAGGTGTTTGAATACCGTCATTACAACGGGAAATAGGGCGTAAATAGACCTGCGAACAGCAATAAAAATAGAGCCTAGCATTAAGCAAACCCAAGACTGTGGTTTACTTGCTAGGCTCTTTGCTTTTGGACAGTAAAGCAAATCTTGTCGCGGCACCAACCGGGCTGTTAGTGCCGCTATGTTCCCCTCGCTAATTAGCTAAGAAGTTATTCAACAAAAAAGCTATTTAACAAAGAAGCTCACTCGGCTAACTAAACAGCCAAGTGAATCAGCTTAGAAGCCGTAAGAAGCACCGAATACGAATGCGTTGTTCTGCTTAGAAGCACCGTTTGCGAAATCTACACCGTTAGCTTGGCTACGGAACTCAAAGTAAGGTTGAACACCTTGACGAGTCCATGTTGCACGTAGCTCGTGGTCCATCGCTTCTGCATCAATCATGTATACGTTGTTGTAGCTAAGTGCTAGGTCAGCATTCACTGTGTAAGCAATGCGGTTATCCATGCGGTAGTCTGTGTCAGCATTAGCCGAAGTATCATCGATGTGTGCACGAGTACGGTTGCTGATAGAGATACCGTTATCGAAGTTGTAACCAATCTTAACTAGTGGACGGAACTGAATGCTCTCACCCGCAGAGAATAGGTGTTGGTAACCAGCTGCAACCCATAATTTGTCAGTAATGTTGAAAGATTGCTCACCACCGACAGTGATGCCCGGAGTATTGTTACCTGTTGTTGGTGCACCACCAGTTTCAGCGGAAGTCAGGCCTTCAAGCTCACCCAGTTGGATGCCATCAAACTCAGAGTAAACCGTGAAGCCGCCTAGAGAGTTGTCAAACGTGTGACCAGCTTCTAACGTAGAAGTCATATCAGAACCGTGGATACGGCCGTCATCGTGAATTTGGATGTTACCTGTTACGTAAGAAGAACCAGCGAAAGCACTAGAAGCGAAAGCAAGAGAAAGAGCACTTAGAGCGATAATTTTTTTCATAGTAAACTGCCTTAGTTTGATTTTTTCAGCGGCATATCTTCGGTATATCATTCACCTTCACCGCTTGAGTAGTTGGTAGCCTCCCTGGCATGAAATCTATGTTGCTCGAATTAATTTGCGTTTCAAAATAAAAGAACAAGCAGAGTGATCTCTCTCACTATCAAAAAAGAACAAGTTATTTAACACATTAAAATCAGATACTTAAAAACATAAAAATTGATAAAAAACTCAAGACGCAAAAACATACAGATCAAGATCACATTATTTTACGACGCAAAATTAGATTCAGTTAGTTCAATCACATTTGATTTAGAGTTTTTTATAGGAGACTTATTTTTTGAAGAGAATAATGAGAAGCCCGTCACTTTTGCGACGAAACTCACCTTATGTGCATTGTTGACGATATAAACAAAGACGGTTTCTATATGTTTCTGTTTAAGAGAAAGACTTAACTCGCCTTAAACAAAAAGAGCTCCCACTTTTTACCTTGAGTAAGATAATAACGAGGGAGCTCTTCTATTAATGTTGCTTATCAATTATTTAATTGACGTTACTCGACTTACTTTCTCGCCACTTTCAGAGATAGAGCGGATGTAAGTTTCGCCTGAAACCGAAGGACGTTGTTGCTCATCGTACGTTAACCAGTTTTCACCATCAGCAGAGTATTGCAGCTCTACGCCTGGGAATTGTACGTTCATCGCTAGCTTGCCATCAACAACCTGAGCGCCCGGTACTGGTAGGCGATAATCAATGCCAGCTTTCTCAAGCTTAGCCAGTTCACGTTGACCAACAATATTCGCGAAGCGATTAAAGTCGCTGTTTAAAGACTGCTTATTTACTAGGTCGGTATCTTGAGAGTATTCAACGCCCACTTTGTAGTCGTTTTCCCAATCCGCTCTGTGCCATGCGCGCTCTGCTGCTGCAAGTACGCGAGGGAACACCATGTATTCATACTGCTCGTCGGTACGTACTGTTTCAGACCAAAGCTGTGCAGACAAGCCGTAGAAAGGTTTTGCTTCAATCTCGCCTTTACCAGTGAAGCCATTGCCGTCACGGTCTAATGATGTTTCCGCGTTTTGTGGCATGTTTTCTGGTGCGAAGCCAAACATCTTACGAGTATCCGTTGCGCGCGTTGCCCAGTAGTAACCGCGCTCTGCTGCGTCTACTTCGTATGGCATATCCATGTATACGTAATCTGGGTTAGAGACAATCACGTCATAACCTTTCGCTGACCAATCGTACACTGATGAAGTGCCGCCCCAGTAAAGAACGTCCCAGAAGTTAACGCGAGTCGTTTCAGTAGCGAAGCCAGATTCACCCTCTTCCACATACTTCAAGCCATCTTGCCAAGCTTGGAAGTGAGGAATGCCTTTGTCTGCAACAATTTTTGATACTTCTTTTGCAAAGTAGCCAGGCAGGTGACCAAAATCACTCACCGAACCATCAGCAATCAAAGACTGACATTGTGGAGACTGTTGGAATGGTTTGTCTTGCTTGTCTAGCTCAATGTTACCTTTCCATGCCACTTTGTCTTGAGCATCAACATCTTGAAAGCCTGCGCCTAGCTTGATGTTTTTCGCTTCATCACCACCAAAGTGCCAAGTCGTTAGCGGCATACCCGCTTCATTGTGCATTGCTGCAATTTCAGTAATCACTTTATCAACAAAGCGAGTCGATGATTCCATACATGGGTTGATGAAGCTGTGCTTATCGTAGAACTGAATAGTCGTCACGTTTGAAGTATCTTGTGGATCCATCAAGCGATATTCACTTGCTTCAGCTTCTTTGCCTTCCGCCATTAGGCGAGTGTAACGCGCTTCCATTGATACCACAGCAGAACGAGCATGTGCTGGCATATCAATTTCTGGAATTACTTCGATGCTGCGCGCTTTTGCGTAGCTTAAGATCTCGACGTAATCCGCTTTACTAAAGAAACCAGAGCCAAAGTTGTCTGTTGTTGGACCTGAACCTAGCTGAGGCAGTAAACAGCTTTGCTCTTCCAAATCAAAACAACGATTAGACCCTACATCCGTTAGCTCTGGTAAACCTGGGATTTCTAAACGCCAACCTTCATCATCCGTTAAGTGAAGGTGCAGTTTATTCATCTTGTATGCAGCCATTTGGTCTAGCGTTGCTAGGATGGCATCTTTTGAGTGGAAGTTTCGAGCAACATCCACCATCACACCACGGTAATCAAAGCGTGGTGCATCTTTGATCGACAGTTGTGGTAGTGATTCAGCGTTCTGACTGTCTATTAGGCCAAAAATAGACTGAACGGCGTAGAAAGCACCTGTTTTATCAAACGCTTTAATCGCAATCCCCTCTTCCGAGATGCTTAGTTCATAAGCGCCAGATTTTGCTAAATCACCCGTAAACTGAGTAGGAACAACGGCAACACTAACAGGTAGGTCGCCACTCACATCTACGTTTACCACATCTGCACGTTCTTCAATTGCAGCGAACTGCTCAGCATCAAATGCCTCTTTCGGTAATGCAATACCACCAGCAATGCTCACTGAACCTTCGCCCGCTTCTACCAACATTGGGGTTGGTAAAAGCGTTGTTGAAACGTCTTGCGTTGCTAGATCAGCATTCTTTTCAAAGCGAGTAACCGCGGTTGCCATGACATTGTTGTCATCAGGTGTACGCTTAAGGTTGTTTCCTTCCAAACCTGTTACGAACGACGCGACATCTTCAGTATTCAATGAAGCAATCATCTTAGGTTCTGCGTTTGGCGCAGTTACGAATGCACCCGGCATAAAGTCAGTTTCAAACAGTTGCCAGTACTCACTCGTTAACGGAAGAATCACTTCTTCACCAGCGGCAAAACCATCGAACTTATCTGTAGGTTCTAGTTTGTGTAGGTCACCCGTTACACGAGTGATTTTAAATTGCTCGTTATCAACATCTAAAATAAGGCGAATACTGTGGAAGTAGATAGTCCAATCTTTCGAATCAATCGCTTCACCGTCATTGGTTAGGGTCATGTTCACTTTATTACATGATGCCCACTCAGCACCTAGATCCTGACAAGCCATGCCTTCATTCGCACCGTGATTGGTTAGAATTTCATATTGCACATCAAGGTTATCAGCCAGTGCATTAACAACCTGTTGCTCAGGTGCTTGCGTTACAGCACAACCCGTCAAACCAGCCAGTACCGCTACAGATAGTAAGTTTCTCTTCAACATCGTATTCACCCATAAATTTAAAAATTGAGTCAGAAGCTAAGTGGAGCGCTTCGAAAGTTAGATAAACTATATGGGCTTATTTTTTACCGTGAATTAAATCAAGTTAATAAAGTGATCAGCTTCAAATCTCAAAATTTGCGATAAAATTAATTACATAAAAATCATTAAGTTAGGATCGACGGCACTTCCGTCAGTTTTATTTTGACGTAAAAATTGAGAAATGAATCACAATCTTTTTAACGGATTTCATAAAATCGTGTCGTTCGCAGAGAGAAAAGTTTTAGAGTTTGCTCGTGTTGTTATACTTTTCGTATAAACAACGTGACATCGTTCTCAAAAAAAACCGTTAAAAAACGCCGTCAAAACCCTTTTTAACGAGTTTATTTCTTTCTAAAGGAGCTCTCTTTGCGCACTTTCTTGTACCTTACGTTACTCACTCTCGCCTTTTCAGCAAAGCAAGCGGTCGCCGAACCCCTTTATTGGCAAGCAAAGAAAGAGGATTTGACCCTCACTATCTTAGGTTCTGTGCACGTTGGGGATGAGAGTATGTACCCGCTTCCCGCACAGATCACTGACACGTTAAAACAGAGCGACGGATTAATTGTCGAGACGGATATAAGAAAGACAGAAGGCGTGGTGTATCCCACGACCACAGTGACCACGGGTGATGTATTAAACAAACAACAAAAACAATTATTAACGAGCATCTCAAAGTCTCTAGATATGCCAACTCAGCAACTACTTAGCTCACCGCCTTGGGCAACCTCTCTATCGATACAGATGCAGCAGTTGAAGAAACTTGGCTACGGTTCGGCTGGCGGTGTTGATGCCACACTCGCTTATAAAGCAACAATTGCGGATGTTCCCGTCATCAGTTTAGAGGCTCTACAATTTCAAATAGACCTCATCGCAGGACAAAAAGATGCCGGTAAAGAGTGGCTAGTCAGTAGCCTTGAAGAATTTGACCAAACTGATCGTGTGGTTCATTGCCTCATTGAGAGCTGGAAAGCGGGTGATGTAGCGAAGCTTGAAGAGTTTGCGAAACTGTCTGAAATGCCAACAGAGCTTGAGAAAGCATTCTTGACGGATCGCAACGTCGATTGGGCAAACAAACTCTCCGCCAATGATTGGAAACTTGACTCGAAAGGGAACTACTTGCTGGTCGTCGGTACTTTACACCTGATTGGCGAAGGTAACCTTTTGCAGTTATTAGAAGAGAAAGGTTTCAATGTCACTCAACAATCACAAAGCCAACAAGCCCAGTGTCAATTCGAGGTTAACGAAGACAGCTAGCTCAATTCGATGCCATGACTTTCTCATAATATAACCATTACCTAATAACCGAATCATTACATTTAATCGCCCCATAACGGTGCTATTATCTTTCGCTCTTTTTATATACGGTGTTGTTCTCATGAAACCAGTGCTCTTCGCTTTACCTTTAGCCCTCGCGACCCTGATGCCCACGGCAGCGTCTGCCAAAGAAACTTGTACGATCGAACAATTCCAACCAATAGACATTCAGCCTGATACAAAAGGCGGCGTGCTAGATAAAGAAAGCGGACAGTTTCTGATTACTGAGAAGCCACCCATGCGATGTGCAAGTATTACGTTCACGACGTCTACAACACGCAACCGTATCGCAAGCCAAATGAATAGTAATTTTGAAGCAAGCTTTTACGATGGCAAGACGGGTAACTCTCACTCGGTGACTTTTAACGAAGATGAAGTACAAGCAGGTTACATTCGAATTGGTCCAAATAACCCTGTTGAGGCGTATGTTTGCTTTGTTACCTCAGAGACGCCAATCAAGAGCATCACTTGTGATGTGAAATAGAACATTTGAGTGGTTAAAAAAACAGGGCTAAGGGAAAAGTCCGTTTTCCGCATAGCCCTATTTTGCTGCTTACTCGTTTGACTAAAGGATGTCGGTATCTGCCGCTAAATAGCGGGCGATAATTGGATGTCTGATTGCATTGGGGTCACCTGGCGACCACATTCCACGCTTCATCCCTTTAACGATCAAGTGGATCACAGCCGCATCTATAGCCGACATGACTGCTATGTTAACTGGTTCATTGTGGCTATAACCCATTTCAACTTCGAGTAACTCTTTGTAATCAACAAATCGAAAAGCACCGAAGCCAATTTCATGTGAGGAAATGGTTTTGGATGTCGTAACGCTCAGCAAAACTTGCCCTGTTCTTACATCAACGGCTCTTAAGTTAACCGTCACTTGATCGGTTCTATACTGCCCTGAGCCACCAATGCCAAGATACTTCGCACCAGCCCCACCTGTAACAATATTAGAGTCATAAGCAACAATACCGCCTTCAATAACTATATTCGCAGAGCTCAACGATGTTAAGTCGGCTCCATGATTGTTCACTACCTTATCTTTTTTCTGAGCAGCACGAATGATCTTACGTTCCGTCAACAAGTTCTGGAGCCCTTCACGCTCTAGAGGAACAAACCACTGGGAATCTATCAATGCCGTAGTCAGTAAAGACGTTCCACCCTGTGGTACCGCTGTAGAAAAGTTACTGTTTGGCTGAGGTTTATACTGTCCCGTTTGATCTCTAAAATCATAAACCGAAACAAGTATTTTACCGCGAGGCTGAGGTAATGAGATCAAGTCCGTATAAGTTGATCCTCTCGGCATCAACTTTGGCGTTTCAGAAGTCTCTGGAATTTGCATAGAGTAAGTGCACCCTCCCAACACAAAGGTCAAGAAGACGATAATGATCGATTTCATAACACAATCCTTGTGATTAGAGGTCGGGGTTTAATCCAGAGACACTGATTTCTGTTGATTCCCCTGTCTCTTTATCGACGATTTGAACCAACAAAGTCCCTGAGTCATCCACAATATTGAGGAAAAAATCATCAGTTTCTAACTGCCCTGTGTTTCCATTACCTACATCGGCAAGTAATTGGCTAATCAGTCGAGACTCTAAACTTGAAGCTAGTCGATCTAATGCAGACTCTTGTTCATCAAAAATATCCCTAGCGCTAGGGTCTTCAAAATCATTGATGGCATTAGCGTGATTAAAAAGGTGAGAGCTGTTTAAAGCATTACCGCCAAAACTTGGGTTTACGGGCGTATAAACTAACTCGCTCGAGTAAACCGAAGGCGAAGCGAGCAATGCAATAAGCGCAGCCTTTCTGAAAAATATCGACATCCTTGGCTCCTTAAAATTCATCATGGTCTAGATCGTAAGTGTCCTGAAAGATCCGTTCCGCTTGCCATCGGATAATGTAATTCCCAACCACTCGTGTTGCATCGGCAGCGCGTTCTTTCGCTTGTCTACGACCAGGGGACAACGCCGTACGGAAGATCGGCTTTCTAGAGTGTTGAACCTCTATGATGCTTCCTGATAACGCCGTTGGCCTTTCTTTTACCGTCAAATTTTCCTTAAGGTCGGGATAACTATCATTGAGCGATTGTGAGAAGAAAAAATAGAAATCCTCTCCCAACCGCGTAATGGTTCTGTCCACAATGATTCCATCGACTTCGCTGAAGTCATTGAATTTTTCCTTAAGATTATTTGTCGAATCCTCAAGTTTTTGTCCATTTTCTAAAGGAGCAGCACTTTCAAGACCATGACTCTTTTCTCCTGCGTTAAGAGCAAAGGAAAGCAGAGTTACTGTAAGCAGCTTGATTTTCATATGTGCTCCCATTCAAAGTCCGTTTACAAAATGAGAATGTGATTCGTTGAAACTGAATAAAGCGTAATTCATGCTTACAGTGGCATATATAAACTTTCGAATTAATTACTGAAGGGAATTGATTAACTAAGGTTGGCAGGAATCGATCAAATACTAATTAAATTTCATATGAACAACTAAATATTTTCAACTTTAAGTTTATAGCTGTTCGTAATTTGAAAGCCTAGGATTTCGATAAGACAGAGGTTCACTCACTCCCTTACGCAATTTATTTTCGTAGGGATCATAATCACGAACACTTTAAGGTAAAGATGATGGTAATTGGGAAAGCATCACTTATCAGCTTAACTTGTTTATATTTTTTATCAGGAGGTTTTAATAGTGCTATCGCATCAGATAGAGAAGGGAATTTTTTACATAATGTTAGTCAGGATATCATTAATGATTATAACGATTTGGAAAGTTTTTCTTCTGGAGATTTAGATAATTATTCAGAAATAAATATATCTAATGCTTCTGATTCAACAGCAATAATAAAACAACGCAGTCCTGGTATTACCGCGAACAACAGAGCGAAGATAACACAACGCGGAGGCTCGAATTCCGCATTTATAGATCAATCTGGGCGAAATAATACGGCCTTGATCGATCAAGATGGTTCAAATAACTATGCTGCCATTGGTCAGCTCGGAATAAATTCTGAAGCGCTTATTTCCCAAGATGGAAGTAATAATTTGGCAGTTATTGGACAAGCTAATTTCTCTAGGCACGGCAGTAAATTAAGTATCGATCAACAAGGTAACAATAATACTGCATTTATGGCTGGATCCAGAGGAAGTAATTTAGGAATTTCTCAAGACGGCAATGACTTTGCTTTAGTAAAAGCATCTAGCTCGATGAGAATTCACATCAATCAAGCAAATTAGCGCGCAGTATGGAAGCTTGATTCAAGTTGCTTCTCTGTGAAGCAACAACAACGTCGACATGGAAATGTATAAGGATACAACTTATGAAACTAACAAAAATTGGAATTATAGTCGGTGCCATCATTGGGTTAAATGTAGCTCACGCAGATGATTTGCCAGCTCCATACCCAGCCTCAGCTCCAGGGGCTGGAGTGATTGAAGGTACAACAGATCTTGGAATTGACGCTGCTCTTACAGCAGCAGCTGGTGGGGTAACGATACCAACAGCGAGTGATAACACAGCACTTTGGCAAATGGGTAATGGTGACAGAGCTAATGTAACTATTAATCAAAATACAGCGGGCACTATAAACGGCCATACCGCATTAGTTGACACGCACCGAAGTTACAGATCCGATGTGGTTGTTGAACAAAGTGGTAATCTTAATGAGGCCCATGTTCAACTTAGAGGTTGGTATAACGACGCCCTTATCCATCAAAATGGCGAGTCAAACCAAGCTCGAGTTCAAGTTGCGGGAGGTGGTCTAGCTATTGGTAACGACCTTCGAGTTACACAAATGGGTGATGACAATATTTCAGTATCAGTTGCTCTTGGAGGAGCTGACCACAACCGAGCTGAAACGACTATATATGGCGATTCAAACGAGACATATACAGAGTTCAGTAATTCTGATGTTGACTATAATAACGTTGAAATTGACATCAGTGGTGATGATAACTATGTCCAAACGATTGTTAACAATAGCGTCGGCGGTGGTGACTTGAACGATGTCGATATTGATTTAGTAAACAGTGATCGAAATAGAGTATTCGTTCTGCAAACAGGTTCCCATTCTGATGCAGTTGTTCAATTACAAAACAGCAATATGAACCAATTTACCGTTGAGCAAACATCACATGATAGTGCCGTTGTATTAGGTAATGGTGCTTACGGTAATGTCGGTATTATTTACCAAAATTAATATGAATACCAGTGCATACATTAAAACGGCGCTAGTCGCCGTTTTATTTATTTCTTACCATTTAAATGGATTGGCTTCTGATTTAAATTCAGTACAGTGCTTGATAAAAAATGAAAATGTAATAATAACTTTTGATAATACTATGATGTCATCATTTCAAGTAAGAACAAGAACTAACTCCCAATTAAATCAGAATACTAACAGCGGGACAACCAGACTAATTCTCAATAGGAATCAACTCCCTGCAGTGATAAATATAACTCCCGAAGACAAGGTTTGGGAAATTACCCCAAGCTGTGCGATAAACCCATTAAAAAAAAGAAAATAGAGTAATAACAACCTCTTCAGTCAGACAATATTTTACCTTCAGCGATACTATTAAATATATCTATAAATTTCATGAATAATTCACCTTCGTAATTCGCGAAAAATCAATATGTGCTATAAACTATAACCCTAAAAGTTCAAGTAATGAGTTTAGAAAAGGAGTTCCACATGGCTAAGCAGGAGGCTCGTAAAGCCATTTTAATAGCAGAAAATAATTTACAATCAACACTGCTAAAAGAATCTATAGAACAAAAGGTTAATTTGGACATCAAGCTCATTTCACCAGAAAGGCTTAGCGCAAAATCATTACAGAACCCAAATTTGAACTTGGTCATTATTGACTACCTAACAATGACAAAACAGTACACTGAAAAATATCAAGAACTTAGAGATGACATAGATAACGACGTTCATGAAGTATTACTAAACACCCCAAGCAACTTCCCTCATTCTGAAATGCTAAAATGGCAGTATCTCGTAGGTATTTTTTATGCTTCAGATACGCTTGAAAAACTCGTATCTGGTTTCAACTTCATTTTACAGGGCGAGATGTGGATGAGTCGGAAGTTAATCTACCAATACATTCGCTTTTATAGAGAAAGACAATGTGCGAAAACGAGTCCACATTACTTAAAACTCACAAAGCGCGAACAACAGATCATTAAATTGCTTGGTGATGGTGCATCAAACACCCAGATTGCGGACACACTTTACGTCAGTGAGAATACGGTAAAGGCGCATTTACATAACACCTTTAAAAAGATTAAGGTCAAGAATCGCTTACAAGCCCTTATCTGGGTAAAAAACAATATTGCTATTAGTGAGTTCGTTCAGTAGCCCATACTTTCAACAACACCTTTAGGCTGGCTACTCACCAAGACTGCTTAACTAGCAGCATCAAACTCAGGTATAAGCTCTCTTTCTGCCGATGTTCATGATTTGAGATACAAAACAGCCGCAGCCCTGTCTATTAAAAAAGTGCTATGGCTCTCTTTGATGTAGCCAGTGAAGAGCATATTTTGAACATCAGGCGAACCCGTTGACCAAGTGGTTATCTTTATCCTGAAATGCAAAAAAGCCGTAGCATTTCTGCTACGGCTTTCTTTAATGTAATCAGTGAAGAGCTTATTTTGAACATCAAGCGAACCCCACTTAGGTTCAAACTCCATTTTCCCATGCCCTTAAACGACGAAAGCCTGCTCAATGAGCAGGCTTTCTTTAATGTGGTCAGTGAAGAGGAATTCGACGCGGCTGGCTTCCAAGGGACAGGTATTCCAGCCCCCACCCTTTACCATGTGGATATTTTTACTATTTCAGAATGCAAAAAAGCCGTAGCATTTCTGCTACGGCTTTCTTTAATGTAATCGGTGAAGAGCTTATTTTAAATGTCAGACGAACCCCACTTGGGTTCTAATCCTATTTCTTACATTCTAGAACGACGAAAGCCTGCTCAGTGAGCAGGCTTTCTTTAATGTGGTCGGTGAAGAGGGATTCGAACCCCCGACCCTCTGGTCCCAAACCAGATGCGCTACCAAGCTGCGCTATTCACCGAGATATCTAACTGGCTGATTGCCTGTCGATGGAGCGTATAATACGGGTTCTGAATTTATCCGCAAGGGCTTTTTTCACTCTTTTTTACAATATCGAATCGTTCGAACAAAAGACGTACAACCTAACGGCTAATGTGACGAAAAACACACACTCACCAACAAGTATTTAACTTATGAAACAGGATTGATCCAGATCAGTGAATTGATAACGCTACTTAATACACTAAGCCATGTCATATAACTTTGAGGTATACACATGGACTTTTGGCTAGAACTCCTATTTGGTAATGCAGTGGGGCTATCTTCAATGATAGTAATATTCGGGGCTCTGGGTCTCATGATGTTTTATGGAGGCTTCTTCATATACAAAGTTATGACTGAAAAATCTCCTCACTAGTATCGCTCAGCCTAAATCATTTACTTTTAAGTATCATTTCCTTGATAAATAAATGTTAAAACGCTTTGCACCGGAGTTGACTTCTTTTGTCTCCTCCGGTTTTTTCATTTTTAAACCCAGCCACAACTTAGGTATACTTACCCTATCCTTCTACAACTTGAGATGAACACCATGTCTCATGATGACGACTTAGATCTATTCCAAGAAATGATGGGCGATGTGAAACGTATCGACCATGACACCGCTGAGCACCAAAAAGTGCATCGAGTTACCGAGTCTCAACTTGCAAAGCGTGAGGCGGCTATGTGGCTGTCTGAGGACGAAAAAGATTACCTCTCTCTCGACTACTCTCCAATGCTGAAACCTGATGACGTTATTGCGTATAAAAAAGATGGCGTTCAAGAAGGCGTGTACAAAAAACTGCGCTTAGGTAAATATCCAATTCAAGCTAAGCTCGATCTCCACAGGAAAACATTGAAAGATGCTCGTAACGAAGTGCTTTCGTTTTTACGCCAATGTTTAAGAATGGATGTGCGCACCGTTATTATTGTTCACGGTAAAGGTGAGCGCTCAAATCCACCTGCTATGATGAAAAGCTATGTAGCCAATTGGCTATCGCAAATTAATGATGTTCAATGCGTTCACTCAGCGCTGCAATTTCATGGTGGTACTGGAGCCGTTTACGTCATGCTCAGAAAGAGTAATGACAAAAAACTAGAGAATAGAGAGCGTCACCAAAAACGGACTCGCTAAATCATCAGAAGCTTAGTGAAAAAAAGGCCGTCGTCTTCGAACATTCATCTAAGCACATCGAACACCACAATTGATATTTAGTGCCGAAAATAGATATTTAGTGCCGAAGCCCACTCTAGGTGTTAAAATTGCCTCAGTTAACGAATTAAAACGTAAAAGCAACTGTCCATAGTTGCTTTTTGTTTATCTATATTTCCGTTGTGAAACGCTAAGAGAATATCATGTCACAAGAATCCCAAGCTAAACGCCTTAATAAATACATCAGTGAAACTGGTTTTTGTTCACGTCGTGAAGCAGACAAATTGATCGATGCAGGCCGAGTTACTATTAATGGCAAGATCCCTGAGATGGGAACGAAAGTATTGCCAGGTGATGATGTTGAGATCGACAACAAGCCAGTACGTTCAAAAGAGAAGCCGATTTACATTGCTCTTAATAAACCAACAGGTATCACCTGTACGACTGAGCGTGATATTCCTGGCAACATCGTCGACTTTATCGGCCACCACAAACGTATTTTCCCGATTGGTCGTCTAGATAAACCTTCTGATGGCCTTATCTTCTTGACCAACGATGGCGACATCGTGAATAAGATTCTGCGTGCAGGTAACAATCACGAAAAAGAATACGTGGTTCGTGTAGATAAGCCGATTACGACGGAATTCTTGAAGAAAATGGCTTCTGGTGTTCCTATTTTGGATACCGTTACCTTGCCGTGTAATGTCGAGAAAGAGACTAAGTTCTCATTCCGAATTACGCTAACTCAAGGCCTTAACCGCCAGATCCGTCGTATGTGTGAAGCGTTAGGCTATGAAGTATTCAAACTACGTCGTGTTCGTATTATGAACATCTCACTTGATGGCATTCCAAACGGAAAGTGGCGCTACCTGAGTGAAGAAGAAATCGCTGAGATATTAGCGATGTGCGAAGGTTCAGTGAGTACTGAAGATGCATCAAAAATGAACGCAAAAGGTCAGCGAATTCGCAAGGCAACCGATGCTAAGTTATTTGATAGCCGTGAGGAAAATCAAACCTCAACAGCGCGACGTAATCAAAACGAGAATCGTACTCGCACCTATCGCGGTAATAACGCGGATGAATTCCGCCATGCGCCAAACTCGAAGCGTGGTCGTAATTCGTCGAATAGTGAAAGCGGCGGCAACACCGAGAACTGGAAATCGAACTCTCGTTCAGAGCGTTCAAATTCAGATCGAAACAGCTCAGATCGCAATCGCACAGACCGCGACAATAACGAGCGTAGAAGCGGTAAGCCAGCAAACCGTAGTCAAGATTCAAACAGACCAAATAAACCAGCAGCAAAACGCGTTGGTGGTACATTGGGCCTGAAGAAATAGTCAGAATCAGTAAGACGAGACACTCGATATAAAAACGCCCGCTAGATTAGTCTAGCGGGCGTTCTTTTTTGTCATTCGATAGTTTTATCATCATGACGACGACAATCTATAAACATAGATCAGCAAACTGGCCGCGAGTCAGCATCGCTAAGTCTTTTGGATCTAACTCAATTTCTAGCCCTCGCTTCCCTGCACTCACACATATCGTTTCAAAACTGGTAGCGCTGGAATGAACAAAAGTAGGTAATGCTTTTTTCTGACCAAGCGGACTGATTCCACCCACAACATAACCTGTGGTTTTCTGTGCAATATCAGGATTGGCCATCTCTGCTTTTTTTCCTTTCGCCGCTTTAGCTGCAAGCTTAAGGTTTAGCTTCTGGTCGACAGGAATAACAGCTACAGCCAAATCTTTAGCGACGCCGTTCAAACAAAATAAAAGCGTTTTGAACACGCGTTTGGGATCCTGCCCCAGAGCTTCGACCGCTTCTAATCCATAGTTGGTGTTGTTTGCATCGTGATGATACTGATGCACGGTATGAGCGATTTTCTTTTTCTTGGCAAGATTGATTGCTGGGGTCATAAAAAATCCAAACGATAGATAAACAAAAAGCGACGCCTAGGCGTCGCTTTAGTTAAATTTATCATGGTGCTAGAGTCAATCTAATTTAGCACCTAATGATTCAATTAACTGGGTTCAGTTACTTGTAAACCATTTGACCAGACGGTGCGTACTTGTTCACGTCAACCGGGCTGTTCGCTTCTAGGTACTCTTTCAGTACTTCAGCATCAACAAAACCTGTGTTCACGTAACCAGGGTGGTCAGAAAGTTTAGGGTAACCGTCACCACCAGCCGCGTTGAAGCTTGGCACTGTGAAACGGTATGTTTCGTCTAAACGAAGCTGTTTGCCACCGATGAATACGTTCGATACTTCACCGTTCGTTACTGTCATTGAGATGCCAGCGAACTGCGCGTAAGCACCAGAGTCGATTGGTTTCGTCGCCACAACGTTTAGGTAATCTAGAACTTCTTTACCTGTCATGTCTGTGTAAGTCAGGATGTTTGCAAAAGGTTGTACCTTCAGTACATCTTTGTAAGTCACGTTGCCCGCTTCAATTGAGTCACGAACACCACCAGAGTTCATCACAGCGAAGTCTGCTTGTGCACGCTCCATGTGAGAAGTCGCAATCAAACGACCTAGGTTAGTTTGTTGGAAGCGAACCACGTTACGATCGCCTTCAAGCTTGCCATTTGTCTCAGCAATTTGAACTTCTAGCTGTGCTTGACCTTGCTCTTGGAAAGGACGTAGGAATTCAAGTAGCTCTGGGTCTTGTGCGATTTCATCTTGAATAAGAACACGTTGTTTCTTACCGTCAATCTTAACTTTCTTCTTAAGGTTAACTGGAACCAGATCGTAGCTCACCATCTCTAGTTCGCCGTTACGGAATTCGTAATCAGCACGACCTACGTACTTGCCCCACTCGTGAGCTTGAACGATGTAAGTACCGTTCTGTACGTCTGGTTTACACTCATCACCCGGCTTGAAGTTTTTCTTCGCAACGTTAGGGCCTTCCATACATACAGGCTCTTGAGAGTGACCACCAACGATCATATCTAGGTCGCCTTCGTTAAGGTAACGAGCAAGTGCTACATCACCTGGTGCGTTAACACCACGTTGGCCGTTTTCGTAGTGACCCATGTGAGTCACAGCGAAGATTAAGTCTGGCTTCTCTGTTTCTTTAAGTTCAGCGATCAGCTTCTTCGCTTCTTCTTTAGGGTCGCGGAAGTCAATGCTCGCGATGAACTCAGGGTTACCGATTTTTGCCGTATCTTCAGTTGTTAAACCGATAACCGCAATCTTGATACCTTGCTTTTCAAACATCTCGTAAGCTTGGAACTTGCGTTCGCCAGTTGCTTTGTCGTAGATGTTTGCAGATAGCATTGGGAAGTTAGCCCAGTCGATCTGCTTTTGTAGTACGTCTAATGAGTTATCAAACTCGTGGTTACCCAATGCCATTGCATCGTAACCAATTTTATTCATACCTTTGAAATCAGGTTCTGCATCCTGAAGATCTGACTCTGGGACACCAGTGTTGATGTCACCACCAGATAGAAGCAACACGCTACCGCCTTCTGCTTCAACTTCAGCACGAAGTTGATCAACAAGCGTTTTACGCGCAGACATGCCGTATTCACCGTATTTGTTCTGCCAAAAACGACCATGGTTGTCGTTAGTGTGTAGAACCGTTAGCTTGTAAGTTTCGTCTTGGTTCCAATCTTGAGTTGATTGAGACGCACACCCAGCTAGAGTAGCTAGGATTGCAGCACTTAGTGCTGTCTTTAGAATAAGGCGTTGCTTCATTGTCATACCTTTGAACTTTTTAGGGGAATCCACTGCTTTTTATGATCTATTGCGACCCCTTATTTGGAGTTCGAACAATAAGACTTCACATCACTTATCTTAAATTAACATTTCAGATGTAACATGATGATTTCATATTTATGTCGAATTGGTCACGCATAGTTCAGCAGTTAAGTGTAACAAAATTATGAGATTACACTCAAACTTCCCCTGCATCACAAGCAATCGTTTACTTACAAAGTGTGATGAACATCAGTAATTTACTGCAAACAGGACTGACCTCACACTCATATACGAGTTTCTTAGGTAACAACCCGCCCCGTTAACAACTCTTTAAATGAACGATTTATGTTCGGCTGCTTTTACGAGATAAAAAAAGCCCAATTCAAAGAACTGGGCTTTCTTAGATCAACTTTTGTTAAATAACGTTTCCGTTACTTCACATCCATCTCAATTATTTAATATCAATATGCTCAAAGCCTTTGATAAGATCATCAAGTGCTTTCATCTGCTTCAAGAACGGCTCTAGTTTATCTAGAGGTAGCGCTGATGGGCCATCACAACGCGCCTGATCTGGGTTCGGGTGTGCCTCAAGGAACAGACCTGCAACACCAGTAGCAAGACCCGCTTTAGCAAGCTCAACAGTTTGCTCACGACGACCGCCAGAGGCAGCACCTGATGGGTCACGCATTTGAAGCGCGTGAGTCACATCAAAGATGATTGGGCTACCGTTTGATGATTTCTTCATCACACCAAAACCAAGCATATCAACGACTAGGTTGTCATAACCCATGCAAGAACCGCGTTCACAAAGAATGATGTTCTCGTTGCCGCACTCAGCAAACTTATCAACGATGTTACCTACTTGATCCGGGCTCATGAACTGAGGCTTCTTCACATTGATAACCGCGCCAGTCTTAGCCATTGCTTCAACAAGGTCAGTTTGACGAGCGAGGAACGCTGGAAGCTGGATTACATCAACCACATCAGCAACAGGCTGAGCTTGCGCTTCAGTGTGAATATCAGTGATGATCTTCACGCCAAAGGTATCTTTCAGCTCTTGGAAGATTTTAAGACCTTCTTCCATACCAGGACCACGGTATGAGTGAACAGAGCTGCGGTTCGCTTTATCAAAAGACGCCTTAAATACATAAGGGATGCCCAGCTTCTCTGTTACTTTCACGTAGTGCTCACAGATCTGCATCGCTAGATCGCGAGATTCAAGAACGTTCATGCCCGCAAATAGCGTAAATGGCTTATCGTTAGCAATTGGCATGTCGCCAATATGAACTATTTTCTGTTCCATCATATTCTCTCTAAATAATAATTAATTAGTGAACGACGACGATTTTTTCCGTCATGACATTCACTTGAGATTTAAGTAACTCAGATGCAGGGTCATCTGGGCATTGATCAATAAAGTACTGATAATCGGTGGCGGCAATCTGGTGACAATCCAGTTGCTGATAGATGAAACCACGGTCACGGATTTCATACGGATCATCAGGCACAAACGTTAACGCCAGATCGGTACACTTTAATGCAAGTGTATAACGCTCTTCTCTCAGCAATGCACTTTTCAATAAAGCCAACCACTTACCAATAATGGTTGGGTGGTCTGCGACTTTCAAGTGTTCACTTTTCAGCTTAGCCAATGGGCCATCATGGCCAATTAACCATGCTCGCAACGTTTGCTGACCAACATACTCGCCATTGTAAGGATTAATATAGACCGGTGTTTGGCCATACCAACTGACTTTAAGCAGAAACTGAGTAGGAAAAGAGACACCCTCTACAGGAAAGCCTAGCTTGCGCCCTAGAAAAAGGAAGATCGCACCAAGACTGACTGGGATCCCTTTCTTTCTCTCTAGTACTTTATCGATAAACGCGTTTTCCGATGAGAAGTAAGCGTCTTTATCGCCAGCGAAGCCCCACTCGTAAAAGAATAGTCGAATAAAGGATTCAAACTTCTGTTGCTCGTCGGTTTCATTAACTAACGCAAACTCGGCGTCTTTTAATAATCTTGCGAGTTCTTGCTCTGCCCAACTATCTTGAGTTTCAGGGTCAATGGCCTTATTTAGGATCAATGCACCTTCAGCAAGTTCTAGCTGATCAAAGTCTTCATCAAAAAATTCGTACATACGTCATTAACCGAAAAATGTTGGAGTCTTTGTCATTGCGATTTTGCCTGCCATTGCTAGCCAACCTAGAGCGCCAAAGAATGAGAAAACTCTCAATAGCTTGTTCTTACCTAACTTAAGCGCAAAGAAGCCTAATGCGATGTAAGCCATTACACAGGTTAGTTTTTCAGTTAACCATGGTGCTGCTGGTGTAAACGGAATAAAGCCAGTAATAAAAATCAAACCAATACCCGATAGCAGCAGCAACGAGTCATTGATATGAGGGAAACGCTGCAAGAAAGGATGCTTAAGCTTCGGTGAGTTAGCCATCATCAGAGCGAAACGGATCGAAAGAAGTAGCGCGCTTATAGCAATCGTGAGTAGGTGAAAATGTTTTAAACCTTCGTACATGGTATTCCTTTATATTTTTATATGTGCTTTCGTTAACACGAGCCACACAATACCCGTTAATGCCCTGTATTTCTGCGTTAATTCTCTGTATTTCTACGTTAAATGCATTATCGAGTTAAGTGTATTGTCGAGTTAAAGGTATCAATTTAGCAAGTTCATCATCTATTGCTCACAAGATGATGAACAGCAGCCTATGAGCAACCACTATCTATGAACAGTAACGACCCAATGTCACTCGGTCATTACCACCGTAATCTTTTTCTGTAACCACATCCAAGTAGCCCAGATGTTGCATTATCTCACGTACCGCCAAGCCTTGGTCATAGCCGTGTTCAAATGCTAGCCAGCCTTCGTTTTCTAAAAAACCGCGTGCGTTTTCAGAGATGTGTCGAATATCAGCTAAACCTTTCTCTTCAGCGACTAACGCCGTGATCGGTTCAAAACGCACATCACCTTGAGATAAATGAGGGTCATTCTTCTCAATGTAAGGTGGATTCGAGACAATCAACGAGAACTTCACAGCTTCATCTTCAGAATTCGCTGAGTTCAAAGGCTCAAACCAACTGCCATGTAAAAAAGTGGCGTTAGTGATATTTAATCGCTGAGCGTTTTCTGTCGCAAGTTGCTGCGCTTCCGGACGAAGGTCAATACCCGTCACTGGTCGGTTCGGCATCTCAGACGCCAATGCCAAAGCAATCGCACCTGTACCCGTTCCTAAATCGAGAATCGCACCTTGCTTGCCATACGTTTTGTCTAACGCTACTTCAACCAAACGTTCCGTATCTGGACGTGGGATTAAAGTAGAAGGAGAGACTTTTAACGGCAGCGACCAAAACTCACGTTCACCAACAATATAAGCCACAGGCTCACCGGTTAAGCGACGTTTTAGAAGGGTATTGAATTCGGATTCTTGTTCTGAAGTGAGATGCTTCTCAGGCCAAGTCAGTAGGTAAGATCTTGGTTTATCTAAGGCGTGGCAAAGCAGTACCGCAGCATCAATCGAGGGCGATGTGTTATCGCCCCCTTGAAGCTGTACGATTGCTGACTTTAAAGCACTTTCAACCGTATATGCTGACTGCATAGTAATTAGTTGTGCTCAGCAAGTGCTGCTAGTTGATCGGCTTGGTGCTCTTGTAGAACTGGATCAAGCAGGCTTTGCATATCACCTTCCAGAACTTCGTTCAGGCGGTAGATAGTTAAGTTGATGCGGTGATCAGAAACACGGCCTTGAGGGTAGTTGTACGTACGAATACGGTCACTACGGTCACCAGAACCTAATAGGTTACGACGTGTATCTGAAATCGCAGCAGCACGACGCTCTTCTTCAGCTTGAACTATACGAGCCGCAAGAACAGCCATCGCTTTCGCTTTGTTTTTATGCTGAGAACGCTCGTCTTGACACTCTACTACTGTACCTGTTGGTAAGTGAGTAATACGGATTGCTGAATCCGTGGTGTTAACGTGCTGACCACCCGCGCCAGATGCACGGAAAGTGTCAATCTTAAGGTCGCCAGCTTTGATTTCTGGTAGATCAGCTTCTGGGATCTCAGGCATAACCGCAACGGTACATGCTGATGTATGAACACGACCTTGAGATTCAGTCTCAGGTACACGTTGTACACGGTGACCGCCAGACTCGAACTTCATGGTGCCGTAAACAGCGTCGCCACTGATTTTAGCGATCATCTCTTTAAAGCCGCCCTGCTCTGAAACATTGCTGCTCATCACTTCGACGCGCCAGCCTTTTTTCTCGGCAAACTTAGAGTACATACGGAAAAGGTTACCCGCAAAAATACCTGCTTCATCACCACCTGCACCGGCACGAATCTCTAAGAAACAGTTACGCTCATCGTTTGGATCTTTTGGAATAAGAAGAATTTGTAGCTCATCAGTCAGACGTTCAATATTCGCTTTCGCATCTTTGATTTCTTCTTGAGCCATTTCACGCATTTCTGCGTCGTCTTCATTTGCCATCTCTTCAGCAGCTTCTAAATCTTCTTGAGCTTGCTGGTATGATTTAAAGCACCCCGTCACCTCTTCTAATTGAGAATACTCTTTTGACAAGGCACGGAATTTATCTTGATTCCCAAGTACATCGGGATCACCAAGTAGATGTTGAACTTCTTCATAGCGTTCAACAAGTGTTTCAAGCTTTATTAGAATCGAGGCTTTCATAATGTCTTATTCTGTTGGAGGTCGAATATTATTGAGGGTTTTCTAGACCCAAACTCTGTCTAATGACCATTAATTTTGCAGGTTCTCCTTGCTCTGCTGCACTTTGAAGTGCACGCGTTGGAGCATGGATCAATTTGTTTGTGAGCTTATTACTTAGCTCAAGTAAGACTTTCTCAGGGTCACCGCCAGCAGCAAGTGATTGTAAACTCTTACTTAATAATTCTTCTCGGATTTCATTGGCCGATTTACGATAGTCGCGAATACTGTCTACCGCTTGCAGTGAACGCATCCAACTCATGAACGCGGCGCTTTCTTCACTGACTATTGCTTCAGCCTGAATCGCTTCAACTTTACGTTGCTCGATATTACCATCAACGATCGACTGAAGATCATCAACGGAATATAGGTAAGCATCACTCAGTTCGCCGACCTGAGACTCAACATCACGAGGCACTGCGATATCAACCAACAACATCGGCTGATGTTTTCTTGTCTTGAGCGCGGTCTCTACCATGCCCTTACCAATAATAGGTAACGGACTTGCGGTTGAGCTGATCACAATATCTGCTCGATGCAGATGATCAGGAATCTCATTCAGGCTGATAACTTCAGCACCAAATTCTTCAGCTAGCCCTAAAGCACGCTCACGAGTTCGGTTAGCCACAATCATCTTGGTACAACCATTAGCTGACAAGTGTTTAGCCACCAGTTCAATGGTTTCTCCCGCACCCACCAATAACACCGTTGATTCAGCAATTGATTCAAAGATGTGTTTAGCTAACGTACAGGCTGCGTAAGCAACAGAAACAGCACTGCCACCAATTTCGGTCTCAGTTCGAACTCGCTTCGCAACAGAAAATGATTTCTGGAACAGTTTTTCCATTGAAGCATCAACAGATTTGTTCTCTCGCGAATCGGTGTAAGCCTGTTTTACCTGACCAAGAATTTGCGGCTCACCCAGAACCAGAGAGTCCAAACCACAGGCAACGCGCATTAAATGCTTAATCGCGGCTTGCTCTTCATGGATGTAGATACTCGGTTTTAATTCTTCAGGGCTAACTTGATGAAATACAGACAGCCAATCGATCAACTTGTTTTTTGCCACGCCTTTGACGTCACAATACACTTCAGTTCGATTACAGGTAGAAAGTATGACACTTCCATTTACGTGTGCATTTGCGTTAAGTTGCTTAAGTGCCTCAGATAATTTATCTGGACCAAAAGCGACTTTTTCTCGCAATTCAACCGACGCTGTATTGTGATTGATACCTACGGCAAGCAAAGACATGTATCAGAAGTTCTCGATCAGGGAATGGAAACAAGGGGCGAATTTTACTTGATGCATGGCTCTATTTAAAGAGCAAGCGGGATTTGTTTTCCTGAGTTCGTGAATTCAATGCTATAGTTGAAGCGTTTTTTAGATAAATTTGAACAAGTTGTGAGCAAATATGAGCAAGCTTCGTAAAATCACGTCTCTTATTTTTATGACCATAATTATGGTGGGTTGCTCGTCTATACCAGAACAACCGACCAGCGTTGAGTGGCAAAGTCACCAAAACCGTCTTCTACAGATAGAAAACTACCAAGCCTCAGGCAAGCTCGCTTACATTTCTCCAGAGCAACGCCAAAGCCTTAATTTCATTTGGAAGCACTCCCCAAATCAAAGCCAATTGAGACTGACCACTTTCCTTGGTCAAACCGCCTTGAACCTCACGATTGACAACTCGGGTGCCAAGGTAGTCACTTATGATGATCAGGTATTCACTCATGCAAGTGCATCTGTATTGGTAGAGCAACTTACTGGATTACAGATCCCCATTGATCACCTGCCGCAATGGTTCCTTGGCATTCCCGACCAAGCAGATAGCTACCAACTCAACAGCACCAACACGCTTGAATCTCTGTCTAAACAAGTCAGCAGTCAATTATGGACACTGAATTTTGCTAACTATCGCAATACAGAGATGCCGAGTAAGCAACTATCAGATGAAGACAACGCAAAGGTAGAGACAATTCCCCTCCCTACTCGATTGTCATTCAAGCAAGACGAAAACAAAATCAACATTGTAGTTTCGAAGTGGACACTGAAAAAATGATAACAACGCCAACGCACTGGCCTTCGCCAGCTAAGCTGAATTTATTTCTCTATATCACTGGCCGACGTGATAATGGCTATCACGAACTTCAGACCCTATTTCAGTTTGTCGACTTTGGCGATGAACTTACGGTTACCGCAAACCGAGAAACAAGCTCGATAACAATTGCACCTGAAATTCCAGGCGTTGCGACAGAAGATAACCTGATTTGGAAAGCCGCAACTGCCCTTCAACAATATACATCGACGACTTTCGGTGCGGATATTCAGTTAAAGAAAGTGCTTCCTATGGGAGGTGGCATTGGCGGAGGCTCTTCAAATGCCGCAACCGTGTTAGTCGCTCTCAACCATTTATGGCAACTCAACCTGTCTGATGACCAGTTAGCAGAGATTGGCTTAAAGCTTGGTGCAGACGTTCCGGTCTTCGTTCGAGGCCACGCAGCCTTTGCTGAAGGTGTTGGCGAACAATTACAATCCGCTAATCCGGATGAGAAATGGTATCTCGTTGTCAAACCTCAAGTGAGCATAGCAACTGCAGACATATTCACACATTCAGAATTAACTCGAAATACGCCGAAGCGAGCACTATCAACGCTTCTAGAGCAAGAATACGTAAACGATTGCGAAAAAATTGTGCGAATGCTGTACCCAGAGGTTGATAAGCAACTTTCATGGCTGCTACAATACGCGCCGTCGAGATTGACTGGTACGGGTTCATGCGTTTTTGCTGAATTTAGCAGCAAAAAAGAAGCTGAATCAGTGCTAGAGCAACTGCCTGACACAGTTTCCGCGTTTGTCGCGAGAGGACGAAACATTTCGCCTTTAAAAGAAACTTTGGCTGAATACCAATCAGCCCACCCACAATCTATTTAAAACTGGACGCAACCCGAGGTTTCCACCGTGCCTGATATGAAGCTATTTGCTGGTAACGCAACACCTGAACTAGCCCAACGTATTGCTGATCGTCTATACATCTCTCTTGGAGATGCTACTGTAGACCGTTTTTCTGATGGCGAAGTCGCTGTACAAATCAATGAAAACGTTCGTGGTAGTGATGTATTCCTGATTCAATCAACTTGTGCACCAACCAATGACAACCTTATGGAGTTGGTGGTAATGATTGACGCAATGCGCCGTGCTTCTGCTGGCCGTATTACTGCTGTAATCCCTTACTTCGGTTATGCCCGTCAAGATCGTCGTGTACGTTCTGCTCGTGTGCCTATTACTGCAAAAGTTGTTGCAGATTTCCTTTCTAACGTTGGTGTTGACCGCGTTTTGACTATCGACCTACACGCAGAGCAAATCCAAGGCTTCTTCGATGTACCTGTTGATAACATTTTCGGCACTCCAGTTCTTCTAGAAGACATGGCTAACCGTGGCCTAGAAAACCCAGTTGTGGTTTCTCCAGACCTTGGTGGTGTTGTACGTGCTCGTGCTACAGCTAAAGCGCTAGGTGATGTTGATATCGCTATCGTTGATAAGCGTCGTCCACGTGCCAACGTTTCTGAAGTAATGAACCTAATCGGTGATGTTGAAGGTCGTGACTGTGTTATCGTTGATGACATGATCGATACTGGTGGCACACTATGTAAAGCAGCTGAAGCGCTTAAAGAGCGCGGTGCTAAGCGTGTATTCGCTTACGCAACTCACGCTGTATTCTCTGGTACTGCTGCAGACAACATCCGCAATTCAGTTCTAGACCAAGTTATTGTTACTGATTCAATCAAGCTTTCTCCAGAAATGGCTGCGACAGGCAAAGTAACTGAACTAAGCCTTTCTCGCATGCTTGCTGAAGCGATTCGTCGTATCAGCAACGAAGAGTCTATCTCTGCGATGTTCAACTAATCAAAGCTCTATAGCTTTGCTTTAGCAGAACAATCTGAAAAAGATATTAAGCACTTCATTCAATGAAGTGCTTTTTTTATATCTAACGACCACAAAGTTAATTTGACCACAGTTTTGAATCATTGAGTTGCTATCAGCTAGCTCGCACCTTTTTCATAAACTGTGATATCATACGGCGCTTTTTGAAATCCCAAGAGAGATCCATACCTTGAGCCAACAAATAAAACTTCTCGTTGGACTGGCTAATCCAGGTCCAGAATACGCCAAAACTCGCCACAATGCGGGTGCTTGGGTAGTTGAAGAATTAGCACGTGTACACAACGTGACACTGAAGAACGAACCAAAGTTCTTTGGCCTAACGGGTCGTATCATGGTTCATGGTGAAGATCTTCGTTTGCTGATCCCAACGACTTTTATGAACTTATCCGGGAAAGCCGTTGCAGCACTGGCAAAGTTCTACCAAATTAAACCAGAAGAGATCATGGTCGCTCACGATGAGTTAGACCTCCCTCCAGGTATTGGTAAGTTTAAAAAAGGTGGTGGTCATGGCGGGCACAATGGCCTAAAAGACATCATCAGCAAGCAGGGTAACAATAAAGAATTCTATCGTCTTAGGTTAGGCATTGGCCATCCGGGACACAAAGATAAAGTTGCAGGTTATGTATTAGGCAAAGCTCCTGCGAAAGAGCAAGAGTGTATCGAGGCTGTCGTTGACGAATCGGTTCGCAGCCTAGACATCTTATTAAAAGATGGCCTACCAAAAGCACAAAATCGCTTACATACGTTCAAAGCAGAATAAGGTTTATATCATGGGTTTTAAATGTGGCATCGTTGGTCTACCAAACGTTGGTAAGTCAACTCTGTTTAACGCACTGACTAAAGCAGGCATCGAAGCAGCAAACTTTCCATTTTGTACGATCGAACCAAACACAGGTATCGTTCCGGTTCCAGATCTACGCTTAGATGCATTAGCAAAAATTGTTAATCCACAGAAGATCCTTCCAACGACAATGGAATTCGTAGACATCGCAGGCCTAGTTGCTGGCGCATCTAAAGGTGAAGGTCTAGGTAACAAATTCCTAGCTAACATCCGCGAAACTGACGCTATCGGTCACGTTGTACGCTGCTTTGAAAACGAAAACATCGTTCACGTTTCTGGCAAAGTATCTCCTATCGAAGATATCGAAGTGATCAACCTTGAGCTTGCTCTTGCCGATCTAGATAGCTGTGAACGTGCGATCTTCCGCAATGCTAAAAAAGCAAAAGGCGGCGATAAAGACGCCAAGTTTGAAACTACAGTTCTTGAAAAGCTACTACCGATCCTAACTGAAGGTGGTATGGCTCGTACTGTTGAACTGGGCAAAGAAGAAGTCGCAGCAATCGACTACCTTAACTTCCTAACGCTTAAGCCAACAATGTACATCGCAAACGTTGCTGAAGATGGTTTCGAAAACAACCCTTACCTAGACGCCGTTCGCGAGTATGCAGAAAAAGAGAACAACGTTGTTGTTGCTGTATGTGCTGCAATCGAATCTGAGCTTTCTGAGCTGGACGATGAAGATCGCGAAGAGTTCCTTGCAGACATGGGTATCGAAGAACCAGGTCTTAACCGAGTGATTCGCTCTGGTTACGAACTACTGACTCTTCAGACTTACTTCACTGCGGGTGTTAAAGAAGTTCGCGCTTGGACGATCCCTGTAGGTGCAACTGCGCCACAAGCAGCCGGTAAGATCCACACCGACTTCGAAAAAGGATTCATCCGTGCAGAAGTAGTTGGTTACGAACATTTCATCGAGTTTGGCGGTGAAAGCGGAGCAAAAGATGCAGGTAAATGGCGTCTTGAAGGCAAAGAATACATCGTTAAAGATGGCGATGTTGTTCACTTCCGTTTCAACGTTTAATTACCGATAAACATCTAATAAAAGGCCAGTGAATTCACTGGCCTTTTTCGTTTTCGCTCTTTCTAAAGAGCTTCGTATCCAAAACTTAACTTCCTATATATATCGGCATTTGAACCTATTTTTTGCTGACAAATACGCCTCTTTGACTAAAAAGAAACCGAACAGATGTTTATTCGTGATTTATTCAAAAAAAAAGTTGACGGGTTTCACTCAACTCCGCATAATGCGCCCCGTTCACAACGAAGCGGCAACGTCTCGAAATGAGCAACAATTTGGAAATGGCTACTTAGCTCAGTTGGTTAGAGCACATCACTCATAATGATGGGGTCGCAGGTTCGAATCCCGCAGTAGCCACCATTCTTTCTTATGAAAGAAAAAGAACAAACAACGTTATATTGAATCACCAATGTCGATATAACTATAAAGATTTGCTGCGGTCGTGGCGGAATTGGTAGACGCACCAGATTTAGGTTCTGGCGCCGAGAGGTGTGAGAGTTCAAGTCTCTCCGACCGCACCATTATTTAGATATCTTAATTGATATCCTGTTGGGCTATCGCCAAGCGGTAAGGCACTGGCTTTTGATGCCAGCATTCCCTGGTTCGAATCCAGGTAGCCCAGCCACT
>NZ_JAPNXR010000015.1:72503-122308 GCF_030397615.1 Vibrio sp. 14N.309.X.WAT.E.F5
TGGCTACTTAGCTCAGTTGGTTAGAGCACATCACTCATAATGATGGGGTCGCAGGTTCGAATCCCGCAGTAGCCACCATTCTTTCTTATGAAAGAAAAAGAACAAACAACGTTATATTGAATCACCAATGTCGATATAACTATAAAGATTTGCTGCGGTCGTGGCGGAATTGGTAGACGCACCAGATTTAGGTTCTGGCGCCGAGAGGTGTGAGAGTTCAAGTCTCTCCGACCGCACCATCATTGAATAAAACCCAGCTTTTTAGCTGGGTTTTGTTTTATCTGGAATATGTAAATCTGTAAGCCAAGTCACCAAGTATTCTCTTCTATAACCTCACTTTTACTGCGATTTTATTAGACAATGTCTGCTCCATTTCCTAACTGAGTATGACTGCCTATGAAAACCCTCCCTTTAACGATCGGTTGCTACACAGATTCTCCAAGTAATAGCCAAGGTGTATATGAAACTCAGTTAGATCTAGAAACGGGAACGCTGTTGCCTTTAGAGCTTATAGCGGCCTGCACTAACCCCTCGTTTGTCACCACGACAAAGCTAGGGATCTACACGGCTTCTGAAGTTGACCAAAAGATACAACCACAGCTGATTCATATACCGAATGCTGATTCAACAATAGCGTCAAATACTGGGCCAATTTCGGGAGATCACCCTTGTCATATCGCTATAGATCCCCACAATAAGTTTGCTATTACATCGCAATATTCATCAGGGACATTCGATATCTTTAGTTTAAGTATCAATGGCAATATCGATAAACGGCTCAAAACACTCAAAATGGTTGGTTCTGGACCTGATGCAGAAAGACAAACTGGCCCACATGCTCATCAAAGCCTTTTCCTGAAGAACTCTCCGCAGTTTGTCACCGTCGATCTCGGAGCCGATCGAATCAACTTCTATTGCTTTGACGAAGAGCAAGAAGAGTTCCTTGATGAACCAATGCAATCTATCAAAGTGCGTGCAGGGAATGGACCTCGTCACCTGACCTTTAATCAATCTGAAGATAGAGCCTATGTCGTATGTGAGCTCTCTGAAACGATATTGATTTTGGAAAAGTCTTTAGGGGTGTGGAATATTGTGGAAGAAGTTGATGCACTTCCTAATTTGGAAAAAGGAGAAGCAGCGGCTGCAATTAAGCTATCGCCAGATGAGCAATTCCTTTATGTGTCTTGCCGACATCAATCCAGAATCAGTTGTTTTAGAATAGACTCCGTCACTCAAAAGCTCATTTTTATGGATAGTTACGATGTTGAAGGTAAGTTCCCTCGCGACTTTCATATCACTAATGACGGGCAATGGCTTATCGCCGCAAACCAGCATTCCAACAACCTCACATCATTCAAACGAGATATTGAAAATGGATCCCTCACCTATACTGGATGCTCTTTAGCCATTGATGCACCTGTGTGTGTAACACAATAGTACTAAGAACTAAGAACTAAGAACTAAGAACTAAGAACTATCACGAAATCAAAAAAGGAGAGCCTCTGCTCTCCTTCTTTTTATAACTCGATAATTTGGACTAACCAATCACAACCCTAAAGCGTATTTAAGCACCTGTGATTTAATCGGCCCTGAGTTTTCTGCTAGCTTTAGTGCAGCATTACGCACAAACTTGAGCGGGCCAATATCATTACTGAACGTTTTGTAGAAAAAGTCCATGCCACTTTGCATCATTAGATTGTCACCTCTTCTGATCACTTCATAGCGTCTCGCCACAGATTGATTCAATTCACCTTTCTCTTTGGTGGTATCCAATAGTGCTGCCACATCTTTAAAGCCCAAGTTAACACCCTGCCCTGCTAGAGGGTTAATCGTATGTGCAGAGTCCCCGACAAGAATACAATTATTCTTCGAGTATGATTGAGCATGACGTCGAGTCAGAGGAAATGAGCCCGAGTTCAACACTTTTACATCACCTAATTCTGCAGGGAAGCTAGAAATAACTTCATTACGTAATTTTTCTGGGCTCATCGCAGAAAGTTGCTTAATACGAGAAGGCGAGTCATACCACACCAAAGAACCCTGCCCTACCTCTTTACCTTCAGACATTAGCGAACACAATGGAAGGAATGAACGGGGTCCACTCGGTAAAAAATGTTGCCAAGTAATATCTTGCTGAGGAAGTTCTGTTTCTACATTGATAAGCATGCAGTGCTGTCGGTAATCCCAAGCTGTAATGCCAATTCCAGCTTGCTGACGAACGGCTGAATTTGCACCATCAGCACCAATCACCCAATTAGCTGATAACTCACCTCCTGATTGGAGCTTAACGATATTGGTTTCGCCAAACTCAATCGAGTCTAATTTCTCTGGGCATAAGATCGTTAAATTATCGTATGCTTCAAACTGAGCCCATAAACCCAATTGGATTAATCGATTCTCAACAATGTAACCTAAACGAGGTAAATCAAGAGATGCGGCATCAAAACGAGTACGACACTCTGGGTGCTCCCAGGTTTCCAAACGCTTGTAAGAACAAACACGCATTGCAGCGATGCTTTGCCATGCACCCAGCTCTTCAAGCAAATCAACTGAAGCCTGAGAAATTGCTGATACACGAATATCCATCGCTTGTGAGTCATCATAAACTTTTGGAGCAAAGCCTTCGATCACGGCAACATTCAGTCCTTGTTGAGCAAAGCCGATTGCAGTCGCAGCACCAACCATGCCACCACCCACTACTACAATGTCGTAACTGTTCATATTTTGTACTTATCATTTTGATTCTTTGACTGTTTTCGATTGTACGTTTTCACAACTAACTTGTAACCAAAAACCTTATTCGAAAGAAGGGTTACCCCTTGCTGTACCTAGCGTTAACAATAATAAAAACCACTACCGAAGAGATTTTATCAGACTACTAGTCAGTCGGTTTTGAAACCAGTACAATACGCGGCTTGCTGCCAGAGCCGGTCATAAAAGCTGAATGCGTTAATATGACAAACGGCACTTGCAGATGAATACTGGGCGATTTGCTCCCTTAAATTAAACTAACGATCGAGCGAACAAAAAATGAGTAAGAAACTGCTAATTAAAACTTGGGGCTGTCAGATGAATGAATACGATTCATCAAAAATGGCTGACCTGCTTAACGCTGCAAATGGCTATGAGCTAACTGAAGTACCTGAGGAAGCAGACGTACTACTCCTGAATACTTGTTCTATTCGCGAAAAAGCGCAAGAAAAAGTATTCCACCAGCTTGGTCGTTGGAAAACGCTTAAAGATAAAAAAGAAGGTGTGGTGATCGGTGTGGGCGGCTGTGTAGCAACTCAAGAAGGCGACCATATCCGTCAACGCGCACCTTACGTTGACGTAATCTTTGGCCCTCAAACATTACACCGTCTGCCAGAAATGATTAAATCATCTCTGTCTAACGAAAAACCTGTAATGGACATCTCATTCCCTGAGATCGAGAAATTCGATAACCTTCCAGAGCCAAAAGCAGACGGCGCAACGGCGTACGTTTCTATCATGGAAGGTTGTTCTAAGTACTGTACTTACTGTGTTGTGCCATATACTCGTGGTGAAGAAGTTAGTCGTCCAATGGATGATGTACTTTACGAAGTTGCGCAACTTGCAGAACAAGGTGTACGTGAAGTAAACCTACTTGGCCAAAACGTAAACGCATTCCGTGGCCCAACTCACGAAGGCGACATCTGCACGTTTGCAGAACTACTTCGCCTAGTTGCGTCTATTGATGGTATCGACCGTATTCGTTTCACAACAAGCCACCCGCTTGAGTTCGGCGACGACATTATTGAAGTTTACAAAGACACACCTGAGCTTGTGAGCTTCCTTCACTTACCAGTACAAAGTGGTAGTGACCGCATTCTTACAATGATGAAGCGTCCACATACGGCAATCGAATACAAATCTATCATCCGTAAACTGCGTAAAGCTCGCCCTGATATTCAAATCAGCTCTGACTTTATCGTTGGTTTCCCTGGTGAGTCTAAGCAAGACTTCCAAGATACGATGAAACTGATCAAAGAAGTTGATTTCGATATGAGCTTCAGCTTTGTTTTCTCTCCTCGTCCAGGTACACCAGCTGCAGATTACCCATGTGATGTGCCAGCACAAGAGAAGAAAGATCGTCTATACGAGCTACAACAAACGGTGAACACTCAAGCTATGCGCTTCTCTCGCCTAATGTTAGGTACAGAGCAACGTATTCTTGTAGAAGGTCCTTCAAGAAAGAACCTAATGGAGCTTCGTGGCCGTACTGAAAATAGTCGTGTTGTGAACTTTGAAGGTTCTGCTGATCTTATCGGTCAATTCGTAGACGTTAAGATTACTGAGGTTTACACCAACTCACTTCGTGGTGAACTGGTTCGTACAGAAAAAGACATGGGCCTACGCGTGGCAATGACTCCAGCAGAAATGATGGAAAAAACAAAACGCGAAGATGAGCTAGGTGTAGCGACATTTACGCCTTAGTCAGATAACGTTTGAGAACAAAGCTCAAACGAAAAGCTTGAAATTACCTAACTAAGTGACCATCTTAGAAATAGGGAATCACCATCAGAAGCCCGGTCTATATCGGGCTTCTTGCTCTTTTTTTTATTTAAGAGTGAGTGGCACAAAATGAGAGGCTAATTTGAGCAATAAAATCGTTACTTTAGAGATCAACCTAGAACCTGCCGACAACCTACGTTTGGCAAGCTTATGTGGTCCATTCGACGACAATATCAAACACCTTGAACGCCGTCTTGGCGTTGAAATTAATTACCGTAGTAACTTCTTCACCATAGTAGGCAAGCCTCACACCACAGCGGCCGCTCTAGATATCATCAAGCACCTCTATGTAGAAACGGCTCCGGCCAAAGGCAACGTGTCCGATATTGAACCTGAACAGGTTCACCTCGCAGTCACTGAGTCAGGCATTTTGGAGCAACATGTCGAGTCTGAAATCGACTACGGCAAAGAAGTGACCATTAAGACTAAAAAAGGTGTCATCAAGCCACGTACACCCAACCAAGCTCAATACTTGATGAACATGGTCACTCATGACATCACCTTTGGTATTGGCCCTGCTGGTACAGGTAAAACGTACTTAGCAGTAGCGGCAGCGGTAGATGCTCTTGAACGCCAAGAAGTTCGCCGAATCCTACTGACTCGCCCTGCCGTTGAAGCGGGTGAGAAGCTAGGTTTCCTTCCGGGCGATTTAAGCCAGAAAGTCGATCCATATTTACGTCCACTTTACGATGCGCTCTTTGAGATGCTTGGTTTTGAGCGTGTTGAGAAACTGATTGAGCGTAACGTGATTGAAGTTGCTCCTCTGGCTTACATGCGTGGTCGTACACTGAATGATGCATTTATCATTCTAGATGAGAGCCAAAACACTACGGTAGAGCAGATGAAAATGTTCTTAACCCGTATCGGTTTTAACTCTCGCGCTGTTATCACAGGTGATATCACTCAAATCGATTTACCTCGTGGTGCGAAATCAGGCCTACGCCACGCGACTGAAGTGCTCAGTGACGTTGATGACATTAGCTTTAACTTCTTCATGTCTGAAGACGTAGTTCGTCACCCTGTGGTTGCTCGTATCGTCAACGCGTACGAGAAGTGGGAAGCAAAAGACCAGAAAGAGCGTAAAGAGTTTGAACAACGTAAGCGTGAAGAGCGCGAAGCTAAGCTTCTTGAGGCTCAACAAGCCGTTACGACACAATTAGCAACACAAAATAGCTCTGTAATTGCAGAACAAGGTGATAAATAGATGTCTATTGAACTAGACCTGCAAATAGCGGTCGAAAATGAGCAAGATCTTCCAACCGAACAAGATATTCAGCTTTGGTTGGATAAGACAATTCCTCAGTTTCAAGAGAATGCCGAGCTCACCGTTCGTATTGTTGATACAGAAGAGAGCCACCAGCTCAACCATGACTATCGTGGAAAAGATAAGCCAACTAACGTGCTGTCTTTTCCATTTGAAGCGCCACCAGGAATGGAATTAGATCTACTGGGTGACCTTATTATCTGCCGCCAAGTTGTCGAAAAAGAAGCAGAAGAGCAAAATAAGCCTCTGCTAGCACACTGGGCTCATATGGTTGTACATGGCAGTCTGCATCTGCTAGGTTATGATCATATCGAAGATGATGAAGCTGAAGAGATGGAGTCACTCGAGACAGAAATTATGCAAACTATGGGCTTTGAAGACCCTTACATTCTAGAAAAGTAAATTGACTCTGGTAACGTAGATTGCAGAGAAACAAGAACTCATCGAACCTGTTATTTTCACAGGAATCTGAGTTTTAATGTGTGCTATCACACTTCTGATAGCGTTATTTTTTGAGAAATCATGAACGAAGGTAACCCCCCCACTTCTGAGGGAAGTAAAAAATCTGAAGGTCCGAGTAGAAAGTCCTTCTTTGAACGTCTAGGCCAAATATTTCAAGGCGAAGTTAAAGATCGCCAAGAACTTGTGGATGTAATCCGCGGTTCTGAAATTAATGACCTAATTGACCACGACACCCGCGACATGCTCGAAGGTGTTATGGAAATTTCAGAGATGCGAGTACGCGATATCATGCTGCCTCGCTCTCAAATGGTTACAGTTGAACGCACCGACGATTTAGATACGTTGATTGCGCTTATTACTGATGCTCAACACTCTCGCTACCCAGTGATCAGTGAAGATAAAGACCATGTTGAAGGCATTCTATTAGCGAAGGACCTACTTAAGTATTTGGGTTCAGAAAGTGCCCCATTTGATATCGAACAAGTGATTCGCCCTGTCGTGGTTGTTCCTGAAAGTAAGCGAGTTGATCGCCTGCTCAAGGAATTCCAAGAAGAGCGTTACCACATGTCTATCGTTGTCGATGAGTTTGGCGGTGTTTCTGGCCTGGTAACCATTGAAGATATCCTCGAAGAAATCGTTGGTGAAATTGAAGACGAATTCGACGATGAAGAAGAAGTAGATATTCGTAAGCTGAGTAAGCATACCTTCGCTGTTAAAGCTTTAACCACTATTGAAGATTTCAACGATACGTTTGAGACCTCTTTCAGTGATGACGAAGTGGATACAGTCGGCGGCATGGTAATGACAGCATTAGGTCACTTACCGGTTCGTGGCGAAATTGTAGAAATCGAAAACTACCATTTCAAAGTGACATCAGCTGATAACCGTCGTGTGATTCAGTTGCAGGTAACGATACCTGACGAACAACCTCTTCCAACTATCGAAGAATAACAACTTCTCTCTAAAGAGATGACAGAAATTAGATGACTAAACTATTTAATCATCGCCTATTACGGCCGCTTGCGGCCGTTTTTGTTGGCGCTATAACAACCCTTTCATTCGCTCCGTATTCAATATGGCCTCTTGCTATTCTCAGCCCAGCGTTATTGCTGTTACTGATCAACAATCGCTCTCCTAAAAGTGCGCTTTGGATTGGTTACGCATGGGGCTTAGGTCAATTCACGACTGGTATTAGTTGGGTATACGTCAGTATTGATGGCTTTGGCGGAATGCCTCTGGCTGCCAATTTATTCTTAATGGCATTGCTTGTTGGTTATCTTGCGATCTACTCCGGTCTATTTACTTGGAGTTTAAACAAATTCTTTCCAAGCAATAACCTAAGCCGATTTTTTCTTGCTGCCCCTGCACTATGGTTAATCTGTGATTGGCTACGCGGTTGGGTAATGACTGGCTTCCCGTGGTTATGGCTAGGTTACAGCCAAATCGACTCTCCACTAGGTTCATTCGCACCGATTGGTGGTGTCGAGCTTGTGACGCTAGCGATTATTGTGTCGGCTTCTGCACTCGCTTATACGATCATCAACAAAGCATGGAGTGTCGCTGTCATTCCTGCTGTTGTATTTAGCACGGGTTTTGGTCTTCGCAATGTCGATTGGGTAACGCCAAACCCTCAGAAAACAACGTCAGTGGTATTGATTCAAGGCAACGTCGATCAAGACAGCAAATGGCTACCTAGCCATCGCTGGCCAACCATGATGAAGTACACAGACCTAAGCAGAGAAAACTGGGACGCCGATATCATCATCTGGCCTGAAGCGGCTATTCCAGCATTCGAAGTTGAGATTCCATCTTTCCTACGCAACTTAGATAGCGCAGCGAAGATGAACAACAGCTCAATCATTACTGGCGTGCTGAATCAATCTGAAGATAAGAAGTACTACAACAGTGTTCTTTCACTTGGTGTGAATCCATATGGTGAGTACAGCTACGATCCAGACGAACGCTACCATAAGCATCACCTGTTACCGTTTGGTGAGTTTGTTCCATTTGAAGATATCTTGCGCCCATTAGCACCGTTCTTTAACTTGCCAATGTCATCATTCAGCCGTGGCGACTTTGTTCAACCAAACATCGTGGCAAATGGTCGTCATCTAGCGCCTGCGTTGTGTTATGAGATCATCTTTAATGATCAAGTTAGACAAAACGTAACAGATGAAACTGACTTTATTCTAACGCTCTCTAATGATGCGTGGTTCGGCCGTTCGATTGGGCCATTGCAACATATGGAAATCGCACAGATGCGTGCTCTGGAGCTTGGGAAGCCACTAATTCGCTCTACCAACAATGGTGTAACGGCAGTAACGGATCACAAAGGCAAGATCATCAAACAAATACCGCAGTTTGAAACGGCAGTATTGAAAGCTGAACTCATTTCAACGGATGGTCAAACCCCTTATCACGTGGTCGGTACGTGGCCACTGTATATCTGGGCATTGCTGAGTTTGGTGGCGGGCTGGTTTATGAGAAGAAAAGACTAGGTTCGAGGTAAAGTTGTTGAGGGTTGGCTAATTCAGTCAACCCTTTTTTATTGCTACGGTTTAATATGGTTCAGGAACTTATGGCTTAAGCGCTTTACGGCTAAACCCTGTCGAACCACATTTAATACACGGAATAATCGTCGTTGGGTGGTTATATTCGGTTTGATGCCCACACTCATCACAAACGAGTGTTCCGAGCCCAATAACCTCATCCGCTTGATACAAGCCTTGATGTTCTAAGTCTTGAAACAGTTCAACCCATTCCACCTTAGTACGATCAGTGATATCCAACAGCCCTTGCCAAATAGAATCTGTGATCATCAAATAAAATGGACCACCTTTACTCTCCTCATAGCTTTCGGAGAACTCTTTTAAGTCCGACTTCACATAGGCCGAAATCAATGACAATTCGTCTTTGGTCATGTCATTGGCTGCTTTCGCATATTTACCTGACGTTTCTATTTTGTTGTTGAGCTCTTCAGGACTATGCTTCAGCGTTTCTATCACCTCTTCGACGACTTCTTCATAGAGTGCTTTTTTCTTCGGCATAACGACCTCCTTAAGATGACCAAGCTTTATCTTAGTGAACGGGCCTGCCGTTAAGCGACCAGTTCCTAACAAACAAATGCAATTCATACCCTTAAGTATAGCTGTCGTAAGTAATTCGGTTGAATTTACGCAATCAACCATGCTGCAACTGCAAGTATGAAGGGTATAACTATTGTTGTACTAAGCTCCTTTAGGTATTCTATGACGATCTGTAAGATTCTGTTCTAACCGAACTCACAAATTCCAAGATAACCGGATACCATCGATGCAAGAACAATATAACCCGCAAGAGATTGAACAAAAGGTTCAACAACACTGGGATGACAGCGAGACTTTCGTTGTAAGTGAAGACCCAAATAAAGAAAAATTCTACTGTCTTTCTATGTTCCCGTACCCAAGTGGCCGACTGCATATGGGTCACGTGCGTAACTACACCATCGGTGATGTGGTATCTCGTTTCCAACGTCTACAAGGCAAAAACGTAATGCAGCCAATCGGTTGGGATGCATTCGGCCTACCTGCAGAAAACGCAGCTGTAAAAAACAACACAGCGCCTGCTCCGTGGACTTACGAAAACATCGAATACATGAAAAACCAGCTTAAACTTTTGGGCTTTGGTTACGACTGGAAACGTGAATTCGCAACATGTACACCTGAGTACTACCGTTGGGAACAAGAGTTCTTCACAAAACTCTACGAACAAGGCCTAGTTTACAAGAAGACTTCTTCTGTTAACTGGTGTCCAAACGACCAAACTGTACTAGCGAACGAGCAAGTAGAAGACGGTTGCTGCTGGCGTTGTGATACTCCAGTAGAACAAAAGAAGATCCCTCAGTGGTTCATTAAGATCACTGAGTACGCTCAAGAGCTACTAGATGATCTAGACAACCTTGAAGGTTGGCCTGAAATGGTTAAGACCATGCAGCGTAACTGGATCGGTCGCTCTGAAGGTGTTGAGCTATCTTTCGCTGTTAACGGTGAAGAAGCGCCACTAGAAGTTTATACAACTCGTCCAGACACGCTAATGGGTGTTTCTTATGTTGGTATCGCTGCGGGTCACCCTCTTGCAGAGAAAGCATCACAGAACAACCCTGAGCTTGCAGCATTCGTTGAAGAATGTCGCAACACCAAAGTGGCTGAAGCTGAACTCGCGACGATGGAAAAGAAAGGTATGGATACTGGCCTAACGGCTATCCACCCTCTTAACGGTCGCGTTGTTCCTGTTTACGTAGCTAACTTCGTTCTTATGGATTACGGCACAGGTGCTGTAATGGCGGTTCCGGCTCACGATCAACGTGACTACGAATTCGCGACTAAGTACGGCATCGATATCATCCCAGTAATCAAGCCAGAAGATGGTTCTGAGCTAGATGTGTCTGAAGCGGCTTACACTGAGAAAGGTGTACTGTTCGATTCTGGTGAATTCGATGGTCTTGCGTTCCAAGAAGCATTCGATGCAATCGCTGCAAAGCTTGAAGCTGAAGGCAAAGGTAAGAAGACTGTAAACTTCCGTCTACGTGACTGGGGTGTGTCTCGTCAGCGTTACTGGGGTGCTCCAATCCCAATGGTAACCACTGAAGATGGTGAAGTTCACCCAGTACCAGCAGACCAACTACCCGTTATTCTTCCAGAAGACGTGGTAATGGATGGCGTAACTAGCCCAATCAAGGCGGATAAGTCTTGGGCTGAAACAACATTCAATGGCGAACCAGCGCTACGTGAAACTGATACGTTCGATACGTTCATGGAATCTTCATGGTACTACGCACGTTACTGTTCACCACAAGCTGACGACATTCTAGATCCAGAGAAAGCAAACTACTGGTTGCCAGTTGACCAATACGTTGGTGGTATCGAGCACGCATGTATGCACCTGCTTTACTCTCGTTTCTTCCACAAGCTTCTTCGTGATGCGGGTTACGTGACATCTGATGAACCGTTCAAACAGCTTCTATGTCAAGGCATGGTTCTGGCTGACGCGTTCTACCACACGAACGAGAAAGGCACGAAGGAATGGATTGCTCCAACTGACGTGACGATCGACCGAGACGCGAAAGGTCGCATTGAAAAAGCAATCGACAACCAAGGCCGCGACGTTGAGCACTCAGGCATGATCAAAATGTCTAAGTCTAAGAACAACGGTATCGACCCACAAGAGATGGTAGACAAGTACGGCGCTGATACCGTACGTCTATTCATGATGTTTGCATCGCCTGCAGATATGACGCTTGAGTGGCAAGAGTCTGGCGTTGAAGGCGCAAACCGCTTCCTTAAGCGTGTTTGGAAACTGGTTCACGCTCACTCTGCTAAAGGTGCGGCTGAATCTGTTGACGCTTCTGCGCTGTCTGGTGATCAGAAAGCACTTCGTCGTGATATCCACAAAACTATCGCGAAAGTAACGGACGATATCGGCCGTCGCCAAACATTCAACACTGCCATCGCTGCGATCATGGAACTGATGAACAAGCTAGCGAAAGCACCTCAAGAGTCTGTACAAGATCGTGCAATTCTTGATGAAGCGCTAAAAGCAGTGGTTCGCATGCTTTACCCAATGACTCCCCACATCTCTTACGAAATGTGGATTGCACTAGGTGAATCAAACGTTGACTCAGCAACATGGCCAACTTTCGATGAGAAAGCGCTAGTTGAAGACGAGAAGACTATCGTTGTGATGATCAACGGTAAGCTACGTGCGAAGCTAACGGTTGCAGCTGACGCAACAGAAGAGCAAGTTCGTGAGCTTGGTCTAAACGATGAGAACGCTAAGAAGTTCCTAGATGGCTTAACTATTCGTAAAGTTATCTTCGTACCTGGCAAGCTTCTGAACATCGTAGCTAACTAATATTAGTTAACTAACACTGGCTAACGAACTAGTTGCATATTAAAGCGAACTAGTTTTAGTCTGCACATATAACTGCTGAAACGAACTTATTTTGTTTTCAGTAGTCTCTAGACAGGGTGCAACATTGCCCTGTCTACTTATTTAAGTGCTTTAGACTCAGAGTCCTACGATTCGAAAGCTCTAAAGCCTTTAAATAAGTATTCTACCTTCATGAGAGCCATCAAATAATGCGCCTGATTTCACTATCTTCATTGAAAGTTACTATTGTTGTTTTAACCGTTAGCCTGCTAAGTGCCTGTGGTTTCCACCTACGTGGTGATTACTCCGTACCAGAAGAACTCAACAAGATCTCTGTGACCAGTTACGACCAATACAGTACGTTCACACGTATGATGAAAGGCCAGCTGCGTATGAATGATGTAGAAATTGTGCCACCAGCTGAGAACACACCTAACTTGCACATTATTAGTGAGAGTGTAGGTGAGCGAACGCTGTCTCTATACCAAAACACTCGTGCAGCAGAAAAAGAGCTGACGTTCCGTTCTTCATATCGAGTAACCATCCCCGATCTAGGTTCAAAAACATTCTCAACCAGCGTGACTCGTAGTTACCTTGATAACCCGCTCACAGCACTCGCAAAATCGGTTGAACGTGACATGATTGAAGATGAAATGCGTAAGCTTGCGACAAGCCAGATCCTTCGTCAGATGGCTCGATTGAAAGCGAACATTGCAGCAGGTAGCATGGATCTACAAGCTCTGGAAAACGTTCAAGTAAAAGAGCTAGAAAAGCAGTACAACATCAAGAACATCGAAATTGACGACGTTGAGATCGACGCCAGTACAGCACCTGATGCTGAGCCTAGCGTAACGGTTGAGCAATAGGTTTATTCGATGCGTATTTTTGCCGATCGTTTATCTGAACAACTTGCTAAGCAGTTAAGCAACGTTTACCTAATTTTTGGTAATGAGCCTTTGCTGCTACAAGAAAGCCGAGAAGCGATTCAAAAAACAGCCAAAGAGCAAGGCTTCGAAGAGCGTCACCGTTTTGCGATTGATAATAGCCTCGACTGGAATCAAGTCTATGACTGCACTCAAGCATTAAGCCTATTTTCAAGTCGCCAGATCATCGAACTTGAGCTGCCTGAGTCTGGGGTTAACGCTGCGATTGCGAAAGAGTTACTCGCGATTTCTGAGCATATTCACAACGATATTTTATTGATATTGGTTGGCACTAAGCTGACGAAAGCCCAAGAGAATGCAAAATGGTTCAAAGCACTCTCGAATCAAGGGCATTGGGTAAGCTGTTTAACTCCTGATGTCAGCCGCTTGCCTCAGTTTGTCCAAGCGCGTTGTCGTCAGGTTGGCCTATTACCTGATCCAGAAGCGATTCAAATGCTGGCTCAATGGCACGAAGGCAACCTCTTCGCCCTAACTCAAAGCCTTGAAAAGCTCGCTCTTCAGTATCCTGATGGAAAACTCACATTAGTCCGACTTGAAGAGTCACTGAGCCGACATAACCACTTTACGCCATTCCATTGGAGTGATGCGTTATTGGCTGGCAAAGGTAACCGTGCACAAAGAATTCTGCGTCAGTTAGAAGCCGAAGGTGTCGAACCCGTCATCTTGCTGCGTAGCATACAACGTGAGCTTGCTCTGCTATTACAAATGCAGCAACAAATGAAACAGATGCCAATCGGGCAGGTTTTTGACAAGCACCGTATATGGCAATCTAAGAAACCTCTTTATAACGCAGCGCTAACAAGAGTTTCGATTTCTCGATTACACTCCCTGTTTGCGTTGCTCACTCAAGCTGAATTGATGACAAAAACCCAATATGAACAGTCGCCTTGGCCACTAATTCATCAGTTAAGCGTAGAGTTTTGTATCCCTTCCGCTTCTATACCGTTTCACGCATAAAAGCGTGTTATATTCTAGGGTCAAAATACCCTAAACAAAGCTAAATTCAGATTAAAGGAACACCCAGTGTTACGTGAAGAACTAAAAGACTTTCTTGCAGACAAAGCCGACGACATGAAAGCAGAATCGATTGTAACTATCGATGTAGAAGGCAAATCAAGTGTGACTGATTTCATGATTGTTTGTACTGGCACTTCTAAGCGCCACGTTGCCTCTATTGCACAACATGTCGCAGATGAAGTAAGAAAAGTAGGTCTACAACCGCTAGGTATGGACGGACAAAAAGAAGGCGAATGGGTTGTCCTAGATATGGGTACGAGCATGCTGCACGTTATGCAAGAAGAGCATCGTGAGCTATATCAACTAGAAAAGCTTTGGAGCTAAGCGTTGAAAATCCAACTGATTGCTGTTGGCACTAAAATGCCAAAGTGGGTAGAAGAAGGCTTTCAAGAGTATCGCCGTCGCTTCCCTCACGACATGCCATTAGAGCTCATTGAGATCACTGCAGGTAAACGTGGCAAAAATGCCGATATTGCACGTATTCTTCAAAAAGAAGGTGAAGCGATGTTGGCAGCGGTTCCAAAAGGCAACCGTATTGTCACGCTCGATATCCCAGGTAAAAAATGGGATACACCACAGCTTGCTGAGCAATTAGAAAGTTGGAAGTTGGATGGACGCGATGTGTCCATCCTCATTGGAGGGCCTGAAGGATTAGCCCCTGCATGTAAAGCAGCCGCGGATCAAAGCTGGTCTTTGTCAGCACTGACCTTACCTCATCCATTAGTACGCGTTATCATGGCTGAAAGCTTGTATCGAGCTTGGAGCATCACTGCTAACCACCCGTACCACCGAGAATAAGCGTTAATGTTACGTAAACGTAGCCAAATCCGTGACTACAAAGCAGAAGCACGACTATTCACTAGCCGTGCTTTTGTTGCGTTTATAGGGATCATAGTCATGATGACTATGTTGGTTGTTAACCTGTATAACATTCAGGTCAACCAATATCAGGACTATAAAACTCGATCGAATGACAACCGAATAAAGGTTGTGCCTATCGCGCCCAATCGCGGTCTGATTTACGATCGAAACGGAGTACTCCTTGCGGAAAACCGCCCGGTTTTCAACCTCGAGATCATCCCAGAAAAAATTAAAGATATGGATGACACGCTCATCCGTTTGCAAACCTTAATTGAGATTCCTCCTGAACGTATCGAGCGCTTTAATCGTGACCGTCGTAATTCACGACGCTTTAAGTCGGTACCGATTCTTAACCAGCTCACTGAAGAGCAAGTGGCTGTTTTCTCAGTTAACCAACATAAATTTCCAGGCGTAGAAGTCACCGGAACTTTAAAACGTTTCTATCCTTATGGTGATGTTCTCACCCACGTAATTGGCTATGTCTCGCGAATCAACGATCGCGACATGCAACGCCTAGTTCGAGAAGAAAAAGACGCCAACTACCAAGCCACTCGTGACATTGGAAAGCTCGGTATTGAACGCTATTACGAAGACATGTTGCACGGAACTGCTGGCTATCAAGAAGTTGAAGTCAACAGCCGCGGACGCGTAATTCGCACACTCAAATTTGTCCCTTCAGTACCGGGTAAAGATATCGTGCTCAATCTCGATATCAAACTGCAGACGTACGTACACAAATTGCTCGACGGACGCAGAGGCTCAGCTGTCGTTCTCGATCCAAAAGACAATGGTGTATTAGCGATGGTATCAAGCCCAAGCTATGACCCGAACGCCTTCGTACACGGTATTTCATCTAAGGGTTACAATGCTCTATTACAGGATAAAAACCGACCTTTGGTTAACCGAGCGACTTTAGGTATATACCCACCAGCTTCAACCATCAAACCTTTCATTGCTGTTGCAGCATTGCAAGAAGGTGTCATTACACCGAACACGACACGAAATGATCCGGGTTATTGGAAAATACCCAATTCAAAAACCAAACCGTTTCGTGACTGGCTTCGCTGGGGACACGGTAAAGTTGATATCGTCAAAGCAATTGAAGAGTCTGTTGATACCTTCTTCTACCAAATATCCTTTGATCTGGGCATCGACCGCTTATCTAAATGGATGATGATGTTCGGTTTCGGTGATTACACCGGTATTGATATCTACGAAGAAAGTAAAGCCAACATGCCAACCCGTGAGTGGAAAATGGCGCGACATCGTGTGCCTTGGTATCAAGGTGACACCATTCCCGTTGGTATTGGACAAGGTTACTGGACAGCGACACCAATGCAGATAGCGAAAGCGACATCGGTATTGGTTAATGAGGGTGAAGTAACAGCACCTCACCTATTGCGCTCAACCATAGAGAACGGTCGTCCATTCGATGAACAAGTTCTTTCGGAAATCGAGACCTATCCACCAGTAACGGGTGTAAAACAGAAATATTGGGATATTGCCCAAGAAGGCATGAAACTGGTAAACCACGGCAAAAAAGGCACAGCAAGACGCTCATTCCAGAAAATGTCTTACATCTCTGCCGGTAAATCTGGTACCGCACAGGTATTCGGCCTGAAGGAAGATGAAGAGTACAACGCAGACGAGATTGCCGAGCATTTACGCGATCACGCCCTCTTTACTGGTTACGCTCCTTTTGAAAACCCTGAAGCAGTGGTCACCATTGTTTTAGAAAATGCAGGTGGTGGTTCATCTAATGGTGGCCCAGTAGTAAGAAGGATTTTAGACCATATTATCCTTGCAGAAGATTATGAAAGTAAGGCAATAAAATAATGAAACTTGATCCTTCAACTGGACGAAATAGAGCCTTATTCGAACGGCTACATATCGATCTGCCGCTATTGCTCGGCATTCTGGTTTTAATGGGCTTTGCCTTATTGATCATGTACAGCGCAAGCGGCCAAAGCCTTGCGATGATGGATCGCCAAGCGATGCGTATGGCTCTGTCTTTGGGTGTGATGATCTTCTTGGCTCAACTCTCACCACGCACTTATGAGAGCTTAGCTCCCTTGCTATTTGCAGGCGGTGTTATTTTGCTACTTGGAGTGCTGTTCTTTGGTGAAGCCTCTAAAGGTGCACAACGTTGGCTGAACTTCGGATTTGTTCGATTCCAACCCTCAGAGCTACTAAAGCTTGCGGTTCCTTTAATGTTGGCAAGGTTTATTGGTAAGCGTTCACTACCACCGACTTTCCAAACCCTTGCGATCTCGTTGGTGATGGTGTTTGTACCCACGATTCTCATCGCTAAACAGCCCGATCTAGGAACGTCAATCCTGATTGCGGCCTCTGGTATCTTCGTTATCTTCCTTGCTGGGATCAGCTGGAAAATAATTATGAGTGCAGCGATCGCACTGGGTGGGTTCATCCCGATCCTGTGGTTCTTCTTGATGCGTGAATATCAGAAAGTACGTGTAAGAACCCTTTTTGATCCTGAATCAGATCCATTAGGTGCGGGCTACCACATCATTCAGAGTAAAATTGCGATAGGTTCTGGTGGGGTGTCCGGAAAAGGTTGGTTACAAGGCACGCAATCTCAACTGGAGTTTATTCCGGAGCGACACACCGACTTCATTTTTGCGGTAATTGCCGAAGAATGGGGCATGATCGGTATTTTGTTTTTGCTCGCTATCTACCTATTCATTATTGGACGTGGTTTATTTCTGGCGAGCCAAGCACAAACGGCATTTGGCCGAATGATGGCTGGCAGTATTGTACTGAGCTTCTTCGTTTATATTTTTGTAAACATTGGCATGGTAAGTGGCATCCTACCTGTAGTTGGGGTCCCTCTTCCGCTAGTCAGCTACGGCGGCACCTCAATGGTTACTCTCATGGCTGGATTTGGTATTTTAATGTCGATCCATACACACAGAAAAGCATTCTCAAAGGCAACCTAATTGATGTCTATTAAAGCATTCCCCCTAACAACATCTTTGGTCAATGAGCTGCCAATCAAAAAAATGTTGTCTATCGTCGGCTTGGCGGTTTTGATTAACGGCTGCTCTTCCCAAGAGCAAAAAGGCCGTTACGACATTGATTCTGATATTGCGCCAGATGTGCCAATCTCAGTCGAGCACTTAGAAGACGCTCATCCGCAGTATGAACCTTACAGCTTAGGTGGTAACACTAACTACACTCTGCGTGGTGAAGACTACAAAATCGTAAAAAAAACCGAAGGGTTTACCGAGAAGGGAAAAGCCTCTTGGTATGGTAAAAAGTTCCATGGCCATTTAACCTCAAATGGCGAGATCTACGACATGTATTCGATGTCGGCAGCGCACAAAACATTGCCCATTCCAAGCTATGTAAAAGTGACAAATACCGATAACAACAAAACGACGATTGTTCGTATCAATGACCGAGGCCCATTCCATGAAGGCCGAATCATTGACCTTAGTTATGCGGCAGCTTACAAGCTCGATGTCTTGAGAACAGGCACAGCAAATGTTGAGATAGAAGTCATCACTGTGGCTATGCCAACAGACGCGAATAAAAAGGCTGCTTTGCCGCAATTTATTATTCAGGTAGCCACATCGCCACATGAAGATAGAACCGAGAAGTTAGCCAAAGATCTAGGCGAAAAGCTAGCTGTAGCAACGTTCTTGCAGCCAAATGACGACAACTACCGTCTGATGCTTGGGCCATTTCATGACTATGCTCTGACTCAAGAGAAATTAGAACAAGTTAAGCTGATGGGTTACCCGTCAGCTTATATAAAAAAGCACACGCTAACTCGCTAATTAATCTAACAGTTACTTCTGGTAATCAGCGCTCTGGTGTGACAGAGTGATTCTGTTAATATATGAATAGTTCACCAAATAATTGCATTCAAAATGATTAAATCTAATAAACTTGTTAAATCGATTTTTGCTACTTCTGTTGCTCTTTCTGCAACGATAGCTACATCGTCATTCGCCGCTCCTATTGTTGTACCTGATGCACCTCAAATCGCCGCTAAAGGTTTTGTTCTGATGGATTACCATTCAGGCAAAGTACTAGCAGAGAAAGAAATGAACACTCAGCTTTCTCCAGCAAGTTTAACCAAGATGATGACGAGCTACGTGATTGGCCAAGAGCTTGACCGTGGTAACATCAACTTAAACGACGACGTTGTCATTAGCGAAAACGCTTGGGCTAAAAACTTCCCAGACTCATCTAAGATGTTCGTTGAAGTAGGTACAACGGTTAAAGTTGAAGAACTGAACCGTGGCATCATCATTCAATCAGGTAACGATGCTTGTGTTGCAATGGCTGAGCATATTGCTGGCTCTGAAGACGCATTCGTTGACCTAATGAACGCTTGGGCAAGCTCTATTGGCATGAAAGACACGCACTTCGCTAACGTGCACGGTCTAGACAATCCAAACCTATACTCAACGCCTTATGATATGGCTTTACTTGGTCAGGCACTGATTCGTGACGTTCCTGATGAGTACCGTATCTACTCACAGAAAAAATTCACTTACAACGGCATCACCCAGTACAACCGTAACGGTCTGTTATGGGATAAGAGCATGAACGTTGATGGCATTAAAACTGGCCACACGAGCAACGCAGGTTACAGCCTAGTAAGCTCAGCAACAGAAGGCAAAATGCGTCTTGTTGCGGTTGTGATGGGCACGAAGAATGCGAACGCTCGTAAAACAGAAAGCAAAAAGCTACTGAGCTACGGTTTCCGTTTCTTCGAAACAGTGGCACCACATACTGCTGGCGAAACATTCGTTGAAGAAAAAATCTGGATGGGTAGTAAGGACACAGTTGCTCTAGGTGTCGACGAAGATACTTTCGTGACTCTACCTCGTGGCCAAGCGAAGAACCTAAAAGCTAGCTTCGTTCTTGAAAAAGAACTGGAAGCACCGATTAGCAAAGGCGATGTTGTAGGTAAACTATTCTACCAAGTTGATGGTGAAGACGTTGCTGAATACCCGCTACTTGCACTTGAAGATGTAGACCAAGGCAGCCTATTTAGCCGTCTATGGGATTACCTAGTACTGCTATTCAAAGGTTTATTCTAAACGAGTCAAACGTTTGTTCTAGCAATACATAAAGTTCTTGTATAGCTAACCTAATGAGTAAATTACTTATTTACGCATTAACGAACCAAAAGCCGCCATGTGCGGCTTTTGTTGATCTTGAGTTCGATGATATTTACACGTAGTATTCCGCCTTATTACTCGTGTCTGTTGACCGAACACGCTTTTTATCGACATTTCGCCAATTTGCGAGAGTCTAGCCTTTTGGAGCTAATCATGAACATCAATTCTGATGCAAAACTAAAAGACCTCTTAGAGTTCCCTTGTTCATTCACTTACAAAGTAATGGGCTACGCTAAGCCAGAGCTTACAGAGCTAGTGCTAGAAGTGATCCAGCGTCATGCTCCTGGTGACTACAGCCCAACACTAAAACCGAGTGCGAAAGGCAACTACCACTCTGTTTCAATCAATATTACAGCGACTTCTATTGAACAAGTAGAAACGCTATACAAAGAGCTGGGCGATATCGAAATCGTTCGTATGGTTCTGTAATCGACGATTACGCATGGAAAACAGCGGCTTATTGCCGCTGTTTTTGTTTGAAGCACCCTATTGGACTCAAAATCATTCAACTTAATTTTCAATAAATACAAAGAAAGTTGAAAAACCTTGCAGTCCGTCTGTAGTTAGAATCATGTTTCGCGTTTATAATGCGTTCACTTTATTAATCCTTGGGGGAGTGCTGCTTTGCAAAATAAGCTAATCGTAAAAAAATTAGGCCGTCAGGATTACGAACCTGTATGGAAAGCCATGCATAAGTTCACAGACGAACGCACAGAAGAAGACGTAGACCAAGTTTGGTTGGTTGAACACAACCCTGTCTTCACTCAAGGACAAGCAGGCAAAGCCGAGCATGTATTAAATGCTGGTGATATCCCTGTCATTCAAAGCGATCGCGGTGGCCAAGTGACTTATCACGGCCCAGGTCAGTTAGTCGCTTACTTTTTGATTAACATCCGCCGCAAAAAATTCGGAGTACGTGATTTGGTGACTCATATTGAGAACCTCGTAATCAACACTCTGAAAGCTTACAATATAAATTCAACTGCCCGACCTGACGCACCTGGTGTCTATGTCGATGGCAAGAAAATCTGTTCACTCGGATTACGAATTCGACGCGGCTGCTCATTTCATGGGCTTGCACTCAACGTCGATATGGATCTGTCTCCGTTCCTACGCATTAACCCATGTGGTTACCAAGGTATGGAAATGGCGCAGGTAAGCCAGTTAGGCGGACCAAGTGAATTAGAGAGCGTTGAGCAACAGTTAATACAAGAGCTAGTAGAACTACTCGGCTATGACCAAGTAGACATTCAAGCCACCAGTAACATTACAGCAGAAGCATAAAATCATGAGCAAACCAATCCAAATGGAAAAAGGCGTTAAATATCGTGACGCTGACAAAATGGCATTAATTCCCGTAAAGAATATGCCTGCTGAACAGAAAGAAGTTCTACGTAAGCCTGCATGGATGAAGATTAAACTTCCTTCAGACAGCCATCGTATTCAAGAAATCAAGTCAGCAATGCGTAAAAACAACCTGCACTCAGTTTGTGAAGAAGCGTCTTGCCCTAACCTAGCCGAGTGTTTTAACCACGGCACGGCAACGTTTATGATTCTTGGCGCTATCTGTACTCGTCGCTGCCCGTTCTGTGATGTTGCCCATGGTCGTCCTGTTGCTCCTGAAGCAGAAGAGCCGAAGAAACTGGCTAAGACGATTAAAGACATGAAACTGAAGTACGTTGTAATCACTTCAGTTGACCGTGATGACCTGCGTGATGGTGGTGCTCAGCATTTTGCTGACTGTAACCGTGAAATTCGCGAACAGAACCCAAACATTCGCATTGAAACACTGGTTCCAGACTTCCGTGGTCGCATGGACGTTGCGCTTGATCTTATGAAAGACAACCCGCCAGATGTTTTCAACCACAACCTAGAGACTGCGCCACGCCTATACCGTAAAGCTCGTCCAGGCGCGAACTACAAATGGTCTCTTGATCTGTTAAGAAAATTCAAAGAGCAGCACCCAGACATCCCAACGAAATCAGGTGTGATGATGGGTCTTGGTGAAACGAAAGAAGAGATCGTTCAAGTATTGAAAGATCTTCGCGAACATGGCGTAACGATGCTGACTCTAGGCCAATACCTAGCACCAAGCCGTCACCACTTACCAGTAGAACGCTACGTGCCGCCTTCAGAGTTTGATGAACTGAAAGAGATTGCTCTTGAACTAGGCTTCACTCACGCAGCTTGTGGCCCGTTTGTACGTTCTTCTTACCATGCCGACTTGCAAGCTCAAGGTATGGAAATTAAGTAACCACATTGCTTAATCCAAAATTGAAAAGGCGCTGAACTGTATGTTCAGCGCCTTTTTTCTATCGAGCAAAACAAGCTTGTTCAATACAAAACAACAAAGCCACTCATTAAGAGTGGCCTTGAATTCGAAGTCTAATCATCTAGATGCTAAATGGTCTACTAACCAAATGAAGCCCAGATAACTGTTGCCACCAAGACTGGACACACGAACTTCACATACATTGGCCACACTTTACCAAACCAACCAAGCTTAAAATCAGGACAACCTTGTTCAAGCTCTTTCACTTTTGAAGCTCGGCTCCACACCCAGCCGCCAAACAGACAGAACATCAGTGCTGCGACCGGTTGAAGATATTGAGTCGCTATCATCGCAACCATGCCAAACATCGCAGCAAAGTTGTAAACAATCACCACACTGAACAGTGCAATAGCACCACCAATCACCCAACTCGTTGGTGTTCGTCTTGTATTGAAACGCTCACTCACTAGCGCTACAGGCCCTTCCAGCATTGAAATTGAAGAAGTAAGAGCAGCGATCGTTAGCAACAAGAAGAAGACAATTGCGAAGATCTGACCAAGTACACCTAAGCTATCAAACATCAAAGGCAGAACCGTAAATACCAGTGTGTCAGAGCTCAATAGTGAGCCGTCTTCAGCATAGATTTGTACGCCCTTTTGCATCGCAACAAACATTGCAGGCATAACCACTAAGCCAGCAATAAAAGCGACAGCGGTATCAACCAAGGTTACGTTCATCGCCATTTTTGGTAGGTTCTCTTTCTTGCTTAAGTAAGAACCGTAAACCAACATAGAGCAGCCACCAATGGTTAGCGAGAAGAAGCCTTGTCCCATTGCCGCTAGAATGAGTTTTCTATCCCATACTTTCTCAAAGTCTGGAACCAAGTAATGTTTCAGCCCTTCCATCGCGCCCGCTTGCGTCATGATGTAAACAAACAGTAAGCCAAACAAAATGAACAATGCCGGCATTAAGCGAGTCGACCACTTCTCGATACCTTGCTTAACACCACCCTGAACAATCAAGATAGTCAGCACATAGAATGCGACCGTACCAAATACATTGCGCTCAACACTGAAGCCTTTAAACCAATCAGCAACAGCTTCTAGACCGACAAGATCAGCGACTGCACCAATTAGGAAGCAAATCAACCAACCGCCGACAATACTATAAAAGGCTAACACGGCACTTGGGACACTTAGACCAATCCAACCGACAAATTCACCGACTTTCTTACCTAACGGATTTGTCGTCAAAGAGCGCATACTATCGACAGGGTTCGCTTGACCATGACGGCCAATCGCCATCTCAACCACCAGCATCGGGAAAGCAACCACGAAAATCATGATTAGGTAAACAAGCAGAAAAGCGCCACCGCCGTTACTGGCAACTTGAGTTGGGAAACCCCAAATATTACCTAAGCCAACAGCTGCACCCGCCGCTGCTAAAATAAAACCTAAACGAGAGCTAAAATGCTCTCTTGAAGAGGAAGATTGTTGGTCCATATTGCCCGCATCAAAAATCAGTGAACTAGTTGATAAGTACAGTAATCAAAAGCAATGATAGGCACAACCAATAAATGAACAATTATCTTATTTTTACAATCCATTTAGTATTTAAGACCAAGTTATTAACAATCACCCAGACTAACTGACCACATAAAAACAAGATAACGATTGATCAGCCTGTTTAAAGTTATTCCTTAATTAATCGTTAGCTTATTTAACCCATAAAAAAAGAGCACCAATCGGTGCTCTTCTAACGAATCTGAAACTCAGGCTAGATAGTAAATACTTGGTAGTCTTTTAGGTTCGGAATGATTTTATGCAGCTCTTGCTCTTGCTCTGCCATCTCATCTAGAGAATCACAGAACTCATTCGCTTCCTCTTGTACTTGTTGAGAGTGTTCTTTCATTCGCTCTTCAACTTTAAGCTTTAATTCAGCCATGCTATCAGCCATTTCGGTCAGATTTAGTCCGCCGTCTTGCTTCATTTTTTCTGACATCGCATTAAAGGCACTTGAGATAAACTCTTGGTTAAAGATCTCCTTAGCCTTTTCGAAATCTTCAGACCAACCATTCGCCATAGAATCGAAACTATTAGCCGGTAGGACTAACTCGCCATCTTTATAATAACGAGCCTCTAATTCAGCAAAGTACGTTTTCATTGATTCTTTTACATTATCAAACGACTCTGGAGAATCTAGGCTGGCAGCGATGTCATCAATAACATCATTCGCCAAGGCTAAGCTGTCATTCGCCATTTGTTTTGCGCGTGGTAAATACTCATTCATGCTGTCGCGGTATTTTTCAATTGCCGCTTGTTGGTCGGCATCAAGTGCGACCTTTTCACCATGAATATAAAGATCGTTATTGCCATCCAGAATAGCTGTATCACCATTTACTTGATGGATTTCGACTTTCTGCTCGTCAATTCGTAGTTCATTTTTCAAATCAACTCGACACTGAGCTGCAAAAGTTGGCAGGCTCACAACAGCGGTAGCCACTGTTAATGATGCAATTAATACGCTTTTTTTCATAACACCCTCTCATCAATCTGCCCAACGACTATACCGCTAGTTTATGCTTCTTTGTCAGAAAAACGTTTATATTTATAAGCCTGTCATTCAGTCAATCGATACTACTTCATAGCAAAACTGTTTATCAGCGACCCTAAACTCAATTTCATCACCGACTTCTTTGCCCATAAGAGCCTGACCAAATGGTGCATTCGCCGTCACGATGGCAATCTCATTTTCGTTCCATATAACAGAAAGCCCCCCAACTCTTGGCCCTAGGAAAAAGTGCTTATGTTCATCATGTTCGTCAATGACCACAACATAGCTGCTGACGGTAATTCTTTCACTGTCTCGTAATACGAGGTTTCGGTAACACTGGATGTCATCTTCACACTCTTGAACCCGCATCGCTTGTCCATGGGCAAGGTACGAGGCTTCTAACGCTAAGGTATCGTACTTGTGCTCTGGCACGGTCTCTTCATCGGTGGCAGCATCAATAGCTCGCTGAGTCGCAGATTGTGCGATGCTTAACCGTGATTCGAGTTGCTCTAAAATTATTTGTCGAAGCTCAGACTTATTCATACTTTTGGAGTGCTTTTCTATAGGAGCTACAGAATAGAATTAGGTACAATCAGGTGCAAGACATTTGATTCATCAAGCGACGCGATCATAGATAGGCGAACGCTTTAGCATCAATACGACACTTAACAACTCAGGTAGAACACAAATGATTGAGCAGAAGCTAAAACAAGTATTCGGATTCGATTCGCTGCGTAATGGGCAAAAGCAAGTCATTGATAATGTTCTATCCGGTCACTCTACCGCGGCCATCTTCCCGACGGGCTCAGGTAAATCGCTGTGCTACCAGTTACCTGCGTTAGAACTTCCTCATTTAACCTTGGTGATTTCTCCACTGTTAGCCTTAATGAAAGACCAGTTGAGCTTCTTACACAGTAAAGGGATCAGCGCCGCTGCGATAGAATCTAGCCAAGACAGACAAACCACTCAGCAAGTGATGCAGTCTGTGCGTAACGGAGACACCAAGATCCTGATGATCTCCGTCGAGCGTTTAAAGAATGAACGTTTTCGCCAGTTCATTTCTCAGGTTCCAATATCTCTACTTGTGGTCGATGAGGCGCACTGTATTTCTGAGTGGGGACACAACTTTAGACCAGACTATCTGAAGCTTCCTCAATACCAGAAGCAACTGAATATCCCGCAGGTATTACTACTCACTGCAACCGCAACCACCTCAGTTATCCAAGACATGAAGTCTAAGTTTGATATCAATGAGGAACGCGTTGTTGTTACTGGTTTCTATCGTCAAAATCTCGACCTGTCGATTCAACCTTGTGAACAAGCTAGTAAGCTAGAGACGCTGTGCTCTGTCGCAAATCAAGCGCCTCAAGCTCCAACCATCGTTTATGTCACCCTTCAGCAAACAGCAGAGATGGTGGCTCAACAATTACGCAATGCTGGAATCAACGCAGTCGCTTACCATGCGGGGCTTAAACCAGAAAATAGAGATGCTATTCAACACCAATTCATGAATGATGACGTGCATTGTATTGTTGCGACTATTGCTTTCGGGATGGGCGTCGACAAATCAAATATTCGCCGTGTGATTCACTTCGACTTACCCAAATCGATAGAGAACTACTCGCAAGAAATCGGTAGAGCAGGCCGAGATGGTCAACCTTCAGTATGTATTCTTCTCGCCAACAAGTATGGCCTCAGTACGCTAGAAAACTTCGTATTTGGTGATACACCAGACAACATCTCAATCCAAGCGGTATTAAAAGAGATCTACGAAAACCAAAACATTGGCGCTGCTGGTGCAAACCAATGGGAGATCATGCTCAACCAACTATCGCGTGAATCTAACATTCGTCAACTTCCACTAAAAACACTGTTGGTTTATCTAGAAATTGAAGGCGTGATTGAACCAAAATACAGCTATTTTGCTGACTACAAATTTAAGTTCATTCGTCCTAAGCAACAGATCACCGAGCAATTCCAAAGTGAACGTCGCCATTTTGTAGAAGCGATTTTCCAATGTTCTCCTCAAGCCAGAGTTTGGTGCCAAGTCGATTTTGATGCGCTTTGGACTCACTTCCAAGCCGATCGTCAGCGTGTGATTGCGGCTATCGATTACTTCAATGAACAAGGCTGGATTGAATTGGAAAGTAAGCAGATCACGGATGTTTACGCGATCAACAATACATCTGAAGATATGATGCAATTGTCAGAACGTTTAACTGAGTTGTTTAAAGCAAAAGAGAACAGTGAGATAAACCGTCTTAACCAAATGCTGAGTTTCTTTGAAGCTGATACCTGCTTAAGTTCACGCCTTGCGAGTTACTTCGCCGATGATAAAGCACCCAAAAACTGTGGTCACTGCTCAGTATGCCGAGGTGAAATTGCCACACTACCCAACGTGAAGGCTGAAACTATTGATGAAGAGATCGTCCTCGCTTGGATTCAAGAATTCATCGCCAACAGCCAACAACTGATTACCGATGAAGCCATTACTCGCTTTTTATGCGGAATCGCGACACCGCTTTCTACCAAATTAAAAGCCAGTAAAATGTCGGGCTACGGAAAGTTAGAGCAACAACCGTTCAGTGAAACCTTGGCATTGGTAAAACGATTACCAAGATAAGAAGATTAAAAAGACGCTGATAGTGCTAATAAGTCAGCTAGGTTTGAATAAACCTAGCTAATTTTAGATTAATCGCTCAAACAACCACTGTCTTTGTATCTTCTCGTTCTTTGCCTTAATCATTAATTCCATTAAACACCTCAAAAACAATCAATAATCTTTAAAAACTAGACACTCTTTGGATTTGGTTAACAATCGGCCGACTCAAAAAATTTAATAAATACTCCCTCTAGTATTAAAGGATCCATAGAATGGTCAAGAAGATATCCCTTTCTTTTCTTACAGTTATGCTCGGTTTGTTTTTGCTCGCTTTAGCGTCCACAAACCACTATCTCAATAACTGGAAATGGGAAAACATTCAGGTAAATAACGATGAAGTGGTTAGTGTCGTCTCTCAAACTTTTGAGTCGAATTTAGAAGATGCCAAATCAATGATTCAGCAATTTGCTTTTTTACTACCTTACTATGGGACCAATGCTCCTTTTGATGAATCTCGAATGCTTCGAGTATTGGATAGGGTTCATTCTGCAAACCCTGCATTCATCGATGTCTACTTCGCAGATATCAACGGCACACCATTTAGCGCACTCTCTAAAGGCTGGGTTTCTAACTTTAATGTCCTCGAAAAACAGAGAGAATGGTTCCTCGCTATATTTGCAAAGGGGTACCCTAGCTACGTATCAGCTCCTTACATCAGTAATACAGGTGAACGAGTCATTTCTGTTTCGGCTCCTATTAAAAGAAACGGACAGTTAGTTGGTGTATTCGGCGTCGATATTACGTTATCCGAATTGATGCCCGAATTTGGTGTTGAGTTTGCCATTACGACAAAGGATGGTGAAATCGTAATGGCCGATGCGGCTACCAGAGAAACGGGCTGGGTAAACAAAAACATCTATGAATTAAGACCGAACTTCAAAACATTAACTGAAGATCCATATCTATACACTGCGGATGATTCTAAAGAACCTTACACAGTATCAAAGCAACCTCTTACCAAAAGTTACGACCTTTTTGCATGGACAAATCAAAGCCATGAAGACTCTATGAACAAGAGCCTAATGACAGGAATCATAGGGTTATTTATTTGTATCGGTATTTTGTTAATGATCACCGTTTATGCGGCTATCAGAAGACAACTTCGTAATCTGCCAATAATGGTATCTACACTTGAACAAATGTCTATTGGTCAGTTTACCCCACTAAAAGCTAACAACAGCAACAACGAGCTAGACCAAGTACAGGCATCGTTACAAAGTTTACAAGAAAGCATCTCTCATATTGTTAATCAGTCTAGCGTAAAGATGTCCGACTTGGCTGTACAACAAACTAGAATTGAGCAGTTAATCGATGACACCAACAACAACGCTAGTTCTGGTTTCAATAATGTAGAGCAAGTCGCAACCGCTGCAACAGAACTTTCTGCTGCAGCTTCTAGCGTGTCTGATAATGCCGCACATGCAGATCGGATGGCAAAAGCAACAATGCAAGTTATAGAAAACAGCGCGCAAGTCATCAACGAAGCCGACAATATAAATAATGATGTAAGTTCGGCTATGGCTGAATCAGCCATAATCGTCAATGAGTTAAGAGAACACTCTGAGCACATAAATTCCGTAGTGGAAGTTATAAATTCAATATCGGAACAAACTAACTTACTCGCCCTCAATGCAGCTATTGAAGCAGCTCGAGCAGGAGAGCATGGAAGAGGCTTTTCTGTGGTTGCTGATGAAGTCAGATCTTTAGCAAAAAGAACCCAAGTTTCTACTGTTGATATCAAAAATATTATTACTCAGCTGCAATCCCAATCAAGAAAGGCTGATGAATACATGTCGTCCAATACAGTTCTAGTTCAGCGCTCACAAGAGATGATGCTTGAACTATCACAAGCATTTACTGATATTAGGCAGCAAGTTATGGAGATTTCGGAAATGAACACAATGGTATCCTCAGCATCAGAGGAACAAAGAATTGTAACTCAAGATATCACCGAACGTATTGAAGGAATCAATACCACCGTAAAAAATAGCGTGACTAGTGCACAGCACACCCAAGAAGCCAATATCGTCATATCACAAAAAACTTCTGATTTAAAAGAAGTCTTGGCTTTTTTCAACATAGGCCAAACTATCAAACGATAGATATCTAGGCGATTTAACTTATCATCCGAACCTCTCCATATCTATAACCGATAAGGCTTTCTGATGGCGCTCTAGTAAAGAGCGCTGTCAATTTCAACCCTAATGTCAATTGATTGAAGATCGCTGATTAAGTGGTCTTATAGCGCTAAATTAAGCTGCTTCACTTGTTCTTTGGGTTGTAACATCACACTCAAACCGAGCAGGCGTATCTCTCGCCCTTGTTGTCTTTTTAAGATCTCACTCAATAGTTCTTTGAAGTGTTCTCGATCCAATGAAGCATGTATGTGTTCTATGGTCGTTTGCTGGAAATCGGCAAACTTGAGCTTAATGCCCTGCTTGATGATCGCTTTACTTGGGCTGGCTTTTTCTAGGCGAGTTTCAAGCTCAGGAAAGAGCTTATCTTCAATCACCTGCCAGCACTCAGCATAAGTCGAAATATTTTGAGTAAACGTTCGCTCAACGCCTACGGATTTACGCTCGCGTTCTATGATGACTTCTCTTTCATCGATACCATGGCTTCGCTTCCACAACGATGCACCTTGTCGACCAAACTTCAGAAGCAAGTCTCGATAGTCTGCCCCTTTGATGTCCTTGCATGTAAAGAATCCCGCTAGATGAAGTTTTTCGATACTGACCTTGCCAACGCCTGGGATTTTCTCCAGTGGTAAATCATCAATAACAGCTTGTACATCTTGTGGAGGGATAACAAATTGCCCATTGGGCTTATTCATATCCGAAGCCACTTTAGCCAAGAACTTTATCGGAGCGACACCGGCTGAAGCCGTGAGATTTAACTCGTTCCAAATATCGCGGCGAATTGACTCAGCAATCAATGTCGCAGAACCGTGACACAACTTTGATTCAGTCACGTCAAGAAACGCTTCATCCAGAGAAAGGGGTTCAATCAATGCTGTGTATCGAGAAAATATTTCGCGGATCTTTTTAGAGATCTCAACGTAAACCTGCATTCTTCCCGGAACTACTAATAAATTAGGACAAAGCTGTAGTGCTTTCCCCGTTGGCATCGCTGAACGGATACCAAACTTGCGAGCTTCATAATTACAGGTACTCAAGACACCTCTTTGTTTTTCATGCCCACCAACCGCAAGCGGTCGATTTCGGTAAGCCGGGTTGTCGCGCATTTCTACAGCTGCGTAAAAACAGTCCATATCAACATGGATTATTTTTCTGATTTTATCTTGGCCTGCACTGCACATTTAGAAATAACTCAACCTTACAACTGTATCTATGAACAGTATAATCAATTATTCCACGATTTAAAATGATCTCGTGTCCAGCTCAAGAGGTTTCACTTCAACAGCAGTCCACTCTTCTGATAGTATTGTAAGGAGTATTTAGTCGATAAGTAGGGATAGCTTTTGAGTGAAAAAATACTAGTGGTGGAGGACAGTCGAGCATTCCGAAACTATCTATACCAGCAATTAAAAAACAGTGGCTATGAAGTCGCACTCGCAGAATCAATTGAGGAAGCGAAAGCGATCTTAGAGCAAGAGACGGATTTCTTGTGTGCTGTATTAGATTACTGCCTACCCGATGGTCAAGATGGTGAAATCATTGATTTGGTACTCGGCTACCAACAAAAAATCATTGTACTAACCGGTATGTTCAACAACACACTTCGAGAACAGGTTCTCGCCAAAGGTGTGCTTGATTACATCCTTAAAGACAGTATGTCATCGGTCAGTTACTTACTTCCTCTGGTTAATCGAATCTCGAATAATCGACACCATAAAGCGTTGGTGGTTGATGATTCAGCTGTAGTTCGTCGATATGTCGTCCAACTCCTCGAACATCAATATATTCAAACGATTCAAGCGAAAGATGGCGAACAAGCACTAGAGCTTCTCAGCAAGGATCCTGATATCACGTTTGTCGTTACCGATCATGACATGCCGAAAAAAGATGGTATTTCGATGACCCGTGACATTCGAGTAAACCACGACCGCAACCAACTCGCTATTCTTGGTCTATCAGGTAGCGACGATCGCACCATGACCGCGCGCTTCCTTAAAGCGGGCGCTAACGACTTCCTCTATAAGCCATTTAACCAAGAAGAATTTTTCTGCCGTATTCACCAGCTTCTCGATATGAAGGAAGCGACCAATGAACTGTTTCGTCATGCCAATGAAGATGCACTTACGGGGCTATGGAACCGTCGCTATTTGTTCAATCAACCATGCAAAGGCTGTGAAGAAAGAAATATAGCGATGATGGATATCGATTTCTTTAAGAAAGTGAATGATACCTTCGGCCATGATGGTGGTGATGCGGTACTGGTTGCCGTGGGCGGTATCATCAAGGACCACTTCAGCGATGATGTAGCCGTTCGTTTTGGTGGTGAAGAGTTTTGTATTCAGTCGTGTGGGTCGTTTGAAAGCTTCGTTGATAATCTAGAATCGATGAGAGTGGCAATAGAAGATCATGAAGTCATACATGAATCCCAAAGTATTAAAGTCAGCATCAGTATTGGTGTCACTGATTTAGACGGCAAGTTAGATGAACAAATCAAAGCTGCCGACGAACTGCTTTATACGGCCAAAGAGCAAGGTAGAAACCGGCTTGTATGCACTCGCAATAAGAGTTCATAGGTAGTTAACTATATAGATAAACAGATATAACAGCCAAACCCTTTATAGGCAGGCTTATAGGCGTTTCACTTTTAGCGTTTTAAGTCTATAGAAACAAAAAGAGCTCAAGACAATGCCTTGAGCTCTTTGCGTTTAGAGAGCTAGATAACTCATTAGTTAAAGACTAATTAAGGAAAACTAGCATCAATCGTTATCACCAATTAAGCGATACGATCTTTACTCCAAGCCGCTTCTTTTTCTTGACGCTCAGCCAGTTTCTCAACACGGTAAGCTTCACGTGCTTCGCGCTTTTTACGCGCATCACAAGGTTCTGGGCAATTACAGACTTTGTCGATACCAACAGCACCTAAACCACCACAGCTACCTTTCACAACTTTCTTTTGGACAATATAGCCAATCGACATTGCTGTGATCACGGCAAGAAAAACACCAAATGTAATCAGAAATGTATTCATAATTCTCTCGCTTACCTTATTTACCTAAGTATGGCTTAAATGCTTCTGAAGCAATTTCTTTAAAGCCATCTGCTGTTTTAACCACCATAAACGCTGGGATGTTATGCTGGTTAGCGATTTCCATTCCTCTTACTTCACCTAAGACCATAAGGCCTGTAGATAAACCGTCTGCAGTCATTGAAGACGGGTTTAAAACAGTCACAGAAACCACTTTGTGATGAAGAGGTTTACCTGTTTCTGGGTTGATGATGTGTGAGTAACGAACACCATCACGCTCGAAATAGTTGCGATAGTCACCAGAGGTTGCAATCGCCATATCACCTGGTTCGATGATCTCTTGAATAGTACGCTCTTCTACACTTGGTTTCTCAATCGCTATGCGCCAACCCACATTGTCACGGTTTAGACCTTTCAAGCGAATTTCACCACCAATTTCAACCATGTAGTTGTGAATGCCAATTGAATCAAGGTAGTCAGCTACAACGTCAACGCCCCAACCTTTTGCAATCGTCGAAAGGTCGACATACAGGTTTGGTAGATCCTTACTGAGTTTATTGCCTTCAATGCTTAGATGGTGAATACCCACCTTCGCTTTACGAGCAGCAAGCTCTTCGTCTGTTGGAACAACTTCTGGACGTGCTTCAGGGCCAAAACCCCACAAGTTCACTAAAGGGCCAACGGTAACATCCAACGCACCTTCAGTAAGACCGTTCAAACGAATCGCTTCTTTCACTACAATCGCAGTTTGCTCAGAAACTTCAAATGCGTCTGCACCTTTGTGTTGATTAAAACGGCTTAGCTCTGAGTCTTCACGGTAAGTCGACATCTGATCGTTTACTTCTTCAAGCAAGCGATCAATCTCGGTGTGAATCTCTTTTGACTCAGGGAACTCATCACCATTGATGTATTTAATATTGTAGCTAGTACCCATCGTAGGGCCACTTAAATGCACTTGCTCAATCGGCTTTTCACAGCCAGCAAGAAAAATCAAAGAAGTTAATGCAACAAGCCAAATTCTCACTTGCTTACTCCTGTTTAATGTTGAGGATTTATATAAGGAAAAATAAGAGTAAACATAGGTCTTAAAAATACCTTACTCTTTCTTATATAAGCCAGTATGTTGTCAAAACGAGCTTTAGAAAAACAAATGGCTGACTCGTAGGAGTCAGCCATAATATCAATCACTTAAATGGATTAACCACCGAAGTCATCTAGTAGGATGTTTTCATCTTCTACACCAAGATCTTTCAGCATGCCGATAACAGCCGCATTCATCATTGGTGGACCACACATGTAGTACTCACAGTCTTCAGGAGCTTCGTGATCCTTCAGGTAGTTTTCGTACAATACGTTGTGGATGAAACCAGTGTAACCGTCCCAGTTATCCTCAGGTTGAGGATCAGACAGAGCACAATGCCACACGAAGTTTTCGTTTGCAGCCGCTAGGCCGTCGAAATCTTCAATGTAGAACATCTCACGCTTAGAACGTGCACCGTACCAGTAAGACATCTTACGAGTAGAGTTAAGACGCTTAAGTTGGTCGAAGATATGTGAACGCATTGGCGCCATACCTGCACCACCACCGATGAATACCATTTCATTGTCAGTGTCTTTAGCAAAGAACTCACCAAATGGACCAGAAATAGTACATTTGTCGCCTTCTTTAAGAGACCAGATGTATGAAGACATCACACCAGGAGCTACGTCAGGGTTGTTTGGCGGCGGAGTTGCGATACGCACGTTAAGCTTGATGATGCCTTTCTCTTCTGGGTATGAAGCCATAGAGTAAGCACGGATCGAATGCTCTTTAACGATAGACTCGTAACGGAACAAGTTGAACTTATCCCAGTCACCACGGTATTCCTCAGGAATATCGTAATCTGCGTATTTCACGTGATGTGGTTCAGCTTCAATCTGAATGTAACCACCCGCGCGGAACGGAACTTCTTCACCTTCAGGGATAGCTAGAGCAAGTTCTTTGATGAAAGTAGCTTCGTTATCGTTAGAGATAACAGTACATTCCCACTTTTTAACACCAAAGATATCTTCGTCTAGTTCAATCTCCATGTCAGTTTTCATAGCAACTTGACATGCAAGACGTTCGCCTTCGCGAGCTTCACCTTTTGTGATGTGATCAAGTTCAGTCGGAAGGATGTCGCCACCACCAGACTTAACTTTTACACGACACTGACCACAAGAGCCACCGCCGCCACAAGCAGAAGATACGAAGATACCAGCGCCAGCTAGGGCACCAAGTAGCTTGCTACCAGGTTGAGTAACGATCGCCTTTTCAGGGTCGCCGTTTACAGCAATAGTGATGTCACCTGATGGTACTAGCTTAGATTTAGCGAAAAGAATCACTAATACTAGAGCCAATACAATAATGGTAAACATCGCTACGCCAAGAATAATGCTTTGCATTTGTTATTCCTTATTACTGGGTGCTTACCCTACAGTTGAACACCAGAGAAAGACATAAAGCCTAACGCCATCAGACCAACAGTAATGAACGTGATACCAAGGCCACGAAGACCTGGAGGTACGTCAGAGTACTTCATCTTCTCACGGATACCCGCAAGAGCAACGATAGCTAACATCCAACCCACACCAGAACCGAAGCCGTAAACAACAGATTCAGCAAAGTTGTAGTCACGCGTTACCATGAAAGATACACCACCAAAGATTGCACAGTTAACTGTGATCAGAGGAAGGAAGATACCTAGTGCGTTGTACAAAGGTGGGAAGAAACGGTCTAGAACCATCTCTAGGATTTGTACAAGTGCAGCGATAACACCGATGAATGCGATGAAGTTAAGGAAACTTAAATCGACACCGGCAACAAGTGCATTTTCTTTTAGGATGTGTGTGTAAACAAGGTTGTTTACAGGAACAGCGATTGTAAGTACTACAACTACCGCAACACCAAGACCAAAAGAAGTTTTAACTTTCTTAGAAACCGCTAGGAATGTACACATACCTAGGAAGAAAGAAAGCGCCATGTTTTCGATGAAAATCGATTTAACTAGCAGACTAATATAATGTTCCATGACTACCTTACCCCTTCGCTTCTACTTGTTCTGGTTTGAACACACGAATTGCCCAAATCAAGAAACCAATTAGGAAGAATGCAGAAGGTGCTAGAAGCATCAAGCCGTTTGGCTGATACCAACCACCGTTGCTCACTAGAGGTAGTACTTCCATACCAAATAGTTTGCCAGAGCCTAGAAGCTCACGGAAGAAACCAACAGTGATAAGAACGAAACCGTAACCAAGACCGTTACCAAGACCATCGATTAGAGATGGGATTGGCGCAGACTTCATTGCGAATGCTTCAGCACGACCCATTACAATACAGTTAGTAATGATTAGGCCTACGAATACAGATAGCTGCTTAGAGATATCGTATAGGTATGCTTTAAGCACTTGGTCTACCACGATTACTAATGATGCGATAATTGCCATCTGAACGATGATACGCACACTGTTAGGAATGTGGTTACGGATCAAAGAAACGAAGAAGTTAGACAGAGCAGTAACGAACATTACCGCGATAGTCATAACAAATGCTGTTTCTAGCTTAGTGGTTACCGCAAGAGCAGAACACACACCAAGAACCTGTAGCGCGATTGGGTTGTTATCCAACACAGGCGCTAAGATGCTCTTTTTAATTTCTTTTGCACTAGACATTAGTTCAGACCTCCGTCACGAACTTTTGCTAGGAACGGACCAAAGCCCATATCACCTAACCAGAAGTCAAATGTATGTTGAACACCAACGCTAGTCAGTGTTGCACCAGAAAGGCCATCTACACCGTGCTCAGAACCTTGAGGAGCGCCACCTTTAACAACCTGAATAGCAGGTTTGTGGTTTTCGTCGAATAATTTCTTACCAACGAATTGAGCGCGCCAAGTTGGGTTCTCAACTTCACCACCAAGTCCAGGAGTTTCACCTTGCTCGTAGTAAGTGATACCAGAAACTGTGTTGCCATCAGTTTCTACCGCAACGAATGCGTACATCATTGACCATAGGCCGTTACCGTGAACAGGGATGATAACTTTAGAAGTTTCAGCACCATCTTTCACTAGGTATACCGTACCCGTGTTAGCACGACGAATGATCTTAGCGATGTCATCTTCAGCTGAAAGCTTGATTGACTGAGCTGGATCTTTTGCCGCTTTACGTTGGTCGTATGCAGCAGCATCGCCGTCAACGAAATCGCCAGTAGCGAAATCAACTAGACGAGGTTCAATGTTCTCTGCGTACAGTGCTGGAATATTACCCGCAAGTTCAATGCCCGCAACTTCAAGGATCTTAGTTTGCTGATCCAGAACTGCGTTAGCTTGTTGCTTAGGTTTAAGAACAACTGCAGCTGTTGAAACGATGATTGAGCACACTAGGCTCAATGCGATAACAACAAACAGCGTCTTTTTAATGCTATCGTTATTACTTGCCATAGCGCGCTAGTCTCCGCTTAATGTTCTTCTCGATTACAACGTGGTCAAACAGAGGAGCAAATAGGTTTGCGAATAGAATCGCAAGCATCATGCCTTCTGGGTATGCAGGGTTAACTACACGAATCATTACACACATTGCGCCGATTAGGATGCCGTACCACCACTTACCTTTATTGGTAAATGAAGCTGATACTGGGTCTGTCGCCATGAAGAACATACCGAATGCGAAGCCACCTAGAACTAGGTGCCAGTGCCAAGGCATGCTGAACATTGCGTTAGTATCAGAACCGATCACGTTGAACAGCGTAGACACAGCAATCATACCGATCATTACACCCGCAATGATGCGCCATGAAGCAATGCCCATGTAAACAATCATTGCTGCACCAATCATAAGTGCAAGCGTTGAAACTTCACCGATAGAACCTGGAATGTTACCAATGAATGCGTCCATCCAAGTGATTGCTTCACCCGATGTTACGTTCATTAGTGCACTACCGCCGCCTTGAGCCCATTGGCTAAGAGCAGTTGCACCAGAGAAGCCATCTGCAGCGGTCCAAACTACGTCACCTGAAATCTGTGCAGGGTATGCAAAGAATAGGAACGCACGACCAGCAAGAGCAGGGTTCAAGAAGTTACGACCCGTACCACCGAAGATCTCTTTAGCTACAACAACACCAAAGGTAATACCTAATGCTGCTTGCCATAGAGGAAGCGTTGGCGGAACGATAAGCGCAAATAAGATAGAAGTAACAAAGAAACCTTCGTTTACTTCGTGCTTACGCACCATACAGAAAAGTACTTCCCAGAAACCACCAACGATAAATACCGTTGCGTAGATAGGTAAGAAGTAAGTCGCACCCAAGAGCATCTTACTACCCCAACCTGCATCGGCCCCTAAGGAGGCTCCAAGCATTTCGGTTAGCCAGTAGTGCCAGTTACCATCAATGATAGAAACTAGTTCTGCACCTGAATACATGTGGTTTAGTGCTGCGATAGCCTGACCACCTGCGTTGTACATACCCCAGAACATTGCTGGGAATACCGCAAGCCAAACCATGATCATGATACGTTTTAAATCAACGCTATCACGGACATGCGAGCTTTTCTTTGTAACAGTACCTGGTGTGTAGAAAAGTGTTGCTGCTGCTTCGTAAAGCGCAAACCACGTTTCGTGTTTACCACCTGGTTCAAAATGATGCTCGATGTCTTCAATAAACTTTTTAAGGCCCATGAAAATTACCCTTCCTTCACAATTGTATCTAGGCATTCACGAAGTAACTGACCGTACTCGTACTTACCAGGACATACAAAGGTACACAGTGCTAAATCTTCTTCATCTAGCTCTAGCGCACCAAGTGCTTGTGCACTATCAACGTCGCCAGCGCATAGATCGCGAAGCAGCAAAGTAGGCTCCATATCTAATGGCATTACTTTCTCGTAGTTACCAATTGGAACCATAGAGCGATCACTACCGTTTGTCGTCGTTGTCATGTTGAACAACTGACCTTTAAACACGTGACCAAGGAATGAACGAGTAACAGAGAACTTGTTCTTACCAGGCATAGCCCAGCCGAATAGCTCTTTATCACGACCTTCACGAAGAACCGAAACTTGTTGATGGTAACGGCCAAGGTAAGCATGTGGACCTGAAGCGTGAACACCAGATAGCACTGAACCTGAGATCAGGCGAACTTCACCTGGCATCAACTCGCTGTCCGTCAACTCTTCAAGGCTAGCACCAATTTGAGTACGAACTAGACGAGGGTTGTTCACTACTGGACCAGCCAGAGAAACAACACGCTCAGAGTAAATCTCACCAGTAAGGAAAAGCTTACCGAATGCGATCACGTCTTGGTAGTTAATGCTCCACGCTACATTTTGTGCATTTACCGGGTATAGGTAATGCATATGCGTGCCTGCAAGACCTGCAGGGTGTGGGCCATCAAAAACATGTTCTTCAACGTTAGACTGAGCTGAACGAGGTAAGCTAGTACCTTTTTTACAAACGTACACTTTACCGTTAGTCAGAATTGAAAGAAGATCTAAACCAGCAACGAAAGCATCAGACTGCTCGTTAATGATTAATTCTGGCTCAGCTGCTAGCGGATTAGTATCCATAGCAGTTACGAAAATAGCCTGAGTTTCAGAATCAATGGCTGGAACCTTGCTGAACGGACGAGTTCGCAAAGCGGTCCATGCGCCAGACTCAACTAATTGAGCTTTAACCGTTTCACGGTCAAGGCCTACTAGTTGGTTAGCTTCATAGCTATTGAACGTGATTTGCTCATTGCCTGCTACTTCAATCACTACTGATTGAAGAACACGCTTAGCACCACGGTTCACTTCAATAACTTTACCGCTTGCTGGAGAAGTAAATACAACACCTGGGTTCTTTTTATCTGCAAAAAGAACTTGGCCTTTCTTCACTTCATCACCAACGCGAGCATGCATCGTAGGACGCATACCAACGTACTCTTCGCCAAGCAAGGCGACTTTAGTGATGGACTTACCATCATTAATCACCTGGGATGGAGTTCCTGCGATAGGAAGATCCAAACCCTTCTTTATTGTAATCATACGCACTTGCACTACTTTATCGGGAAAAAGATTCTTTTAATTGCGTAAATTCAGGACGTTTTATTCCGCCCTTAGACACGACATTACAGTGTCCGGTTTCGGTAGATTTGAGATACCAAAATCGCAACATTATCTTAATAAATTCATCACACTAATTATGTGAGATTTATCAGGTGCCGTATTCTAGCATTTTTTGACAACTTGATGCCATGACCAATAACTTGAATACGGCCTTTATTTGGTGAGATTTGAAGCATATGGACTCTCAAATATGTATAAATTTGACGAGCCGCACAGATAAAATGGCTTTTGAATCGTGTTTTAAACAAGAGATTAATACTCTGTCACAAACTAATATTTTACGAGTTATGTTGAAACACTGTTAATAAAAACATTACTCATTGTAGGTATTTTTGACAGCTCAATTTGACATCAATCTGAGTGATATAAAACCTAAAAACACATAGTTTTGATGACAAAAGAGGCGGCATAACCACCTCTCTTTATATGTATTGAATCTATTACTTGCCACCACCCATACACATAGGGCTGTCTGGCACGTTATCTAGCTGCTTCATCCATTCATCTTTTGTATAGGTATGAATAGATAGCGCGTGAATATTATTCGCCAGTTCTTCTGAAAGTGCTTTATTTACCGCTCGGTGACGAGCAATAAGACGTAAACCTTCAAACACATCGCTGACAACAATCACTTTAAAATGACTCTCAGAACCAGCCGGAACATTGTGCATATAGCTCTCATTCACCACGTTTAAATGACTTGGTGAAAACTCATTGTGCAATTTTGTTTCGATAACTTCTTGGATCATTGTGATTCCTTAAATAGCGTATTGGCATTATCTGTCGCTCCAGTATAAACCCTAACTAACCGACTGTCTGAGTATTTCATCGCTGACTCAAGGGGTTTAGTCGAGTTTTTTATATCTTGTTCAGTCTGCATTTGAGACAATATCTTTGTTATTTCTTACATAAGTATCTCAAGCAATGAAAACTGAACTTACCCTTCACGATAGAACTTTAACCCTAAATCGTTTCCCCAACCGTTCAAATGAAACCCTTCAAGCTTGGGATGCCGGCGACGAATACCTGATTAGCCATGTTGAAGAGATGAACCTTGAACCTGGTAAACACATCCTGATCATGAACGACAGTTTTGGCGCCCTATCCGCTTGGTTCTCGAAAGACCATGATGTGACCATGATGAGTGACTCTTTCATTTCTCATCGCGGAACGCTAAAAAACTTACAGCGTAATCAGAGCAACCGTGTGAACTTTTTAAACACAATGGATGATATCCCACACGGTATCGACCTTGTGATCATGCAGTTGCCAAAAACCAACCGCCACCTAATATGGCAATTGAGTCAATTGCGCCAAGCATTGCCTGAAGGCTGCCAAGTAATTGGTGTGAATAAAGTAAAAGAGATCCACACTTCAACACTGAACCTGTTTGAAAAGTATCTGGGCGAAACCAAAACCTCTCTGGCTAAGAAAAAGCATCGCCTTGTGTTCTCTTCTCCAAACTGCCAACCGATTCAAACAGTAGAACCTTATGTTGAATGGGATGTGGACGGTGAAGATATTCGCTTGAAAAATTTACCAAATGTTTACTCAGGCGAGTCACTCGATCAAGGCGCTCGTTATATGTTGGAACACATTCCACAAGATCCAGAATTGCGTCACATAATTGATTTGGGTTGTGGTAATGGTGTACTGAGTGTGAAAGCTGGTCAGTTAAACCCACAAGCTCGTATTACCTGTGTAGACGAAAGCTTCATGGCTGTGGAGTCTGCACGCCAGAATGTAAAAGACAACCTTGGCGAAGAAGGGAACTTCCAGTTCATCGCAAACAACTGTTTAGATGGCTTTAAGAAAAACAGCACTTACTTAGTTATGTGTAATCCTCCGTTCCACCAACAACAAGCGATCACGGACCACATTGCGTGGCAAATGTTCTGTGATGCAAAGCATGTTCTTAGTAACGGGGGCAAATTAATTGTTATTGGTAACCGACACCTCGGATACGATGTCAAACTAGCAAGATTATTTGGTGAAGCAAATGTCGAAACGCTTGAATTGAACCAAAAATTTGAGATATTACAGGCAACAAGAGAGCCTGCAAATTTTAATAAATAGGCAGTAGACTGCTTCATAAGAATTTAAAATACCGAGCTTCTGGTGTGAATTTAGAAAGGAAAAAGGAATGAAAAAACTGATTTTGGCTGCTTCTATCATGGCTCTGACTGCCTGTTCAGCCCCTCAGCAAGAACAGATCAACGTAATGCCAGAAGCTTCACTAAGCTCAAGCAATATCGTTCAAAACAAAACATACACACTAACGAGCAAAGATGTTCGTGCCGCTCAGTATGTTGCTTTGGTTGATAGTGGCCGTTCAAATATCCAGCCGATTCACGCTAAACAAAACATGCGTATTTCTCTAGAGGACGCATTAGCAAAACAACTGGACTCTCAAGGTTTTCGTGCAAGCGTAAACAGTGAAAACTCAATTGTTTTAGAGATTCAAGAAGCGCTTGTTACCGTAGAACACACCATTATGGAAAACAAAATGGACGGTAAAGTAACACTTGAAGTAACGGCTGAAACACCTGAAGGTAAGCTCGTTAAAACATTCAACGGTACGGCAACTCGTACTGGTGCATTAAGCGCTTCAAACGACGATATCTCAATGGTTCTTAACGATGTGATCAATTTGGTTCTTACTGAGATTGCTAACGACGCTGAACTGCAAAACTACATGAAGGAACGTTTCTAATGAGCCGTATTTTAACTTCTATTGCATTAATGCTGGTTAGCGTGAGCGTTTGGGCTGGCCCTAAAGTGAACGTAGAGACGACATTAGGCGACTTCACTATCGAGCTCAACCAAGAACAAGCACCGATTAGTGTTGATAACTTCCTTAAATATGTTGCCGACGGTAGCTATGAAGGCACTATCTTCCACCGTGTTATTCCTGGCTTTATGGCGCAAGGCGGCGGCTTCGATCAAGACATGAATCAACAAGCGACTTATGCCCCTATCAAAAATGAAGGCAGTAACGGTCTAAAGAATGATACAGCAACGATTGCAATGGCTCGCACTAACGCGCCAGATTCTGCGACTCGTCAGTTCTTCATCAACTTTTCGGATAACGACTTCTTGAATGCAAAAGGTGGCAACCCTGGCTACGCTGTTTTCGGCACGGTGACTGAAGGTTTCGATGTCGTACAAAAGATGGCAACCATTCCGACTAAGCGAATGGGTCGTATGTCAGATATCCCAGCCGACCCAATCATCATCAACAAAGTAACACTTCTTAAGTAATCTCATACAGCGCCCTTAACCTCTTAAGGGCGTTTTTCTATACAAGGACGCCCCATGTCATCTGGCACTCCCTCTCTTTCTTGGATGCAGACCTTCCGTAGCTACCTAGATAAACGTCTACTTTGGGTGTTTATGCTGGGTTGTTCGAGTGGCTTTCCTTGGGTTCTTATCGGCTCTAACATGTCGGGCTGGCTAAAAGATGCTGGCTTAACTCGTGCTGCGATTGGTTATTTCGGTAGTGTATTCGCCGTCTATGCCATTAACTTTCTTTGGGCACCATTGGTAGACCGAGTCAAACTGCCAATCCTACATGCAATATTAGGTCAACGACGCAGTTGGATATTCCTGTGCCAAAGCTTTGTATTGGTCTGCACACTCTTCATCGCTGGTGTAAACCCAGCCAATGACTTGATGTTCACCTCTATGCTTGCTCTCGGGATTGCGATCGCCTCTTCAACCCAAGATGTCGCTATCGATGCCTTCCGTATTGATTCATTTCCAAAATCAGAATCATCAAAGTTACCACAAGCATCCGCAATGGCCGTGATGGGATGGTGGACAGGCTATTCTCTTCCGGGTTACCTCGCCTTTATCAACGCTGATACGATAGGTTGGAATGGCGTGTATTACGGCATGGCTGGTGTTGTCATTATTCTAATGCTATTCACTTTATTTGTTGGGGAACCAACAACACAACGCGAAGCGCTACAAAAAGAAGCACAGCAGCGCCATAATAAGGTTGTGGGTTCTAAAGTTGTGGCCTGGCTAAGCGTTACAGTGCTAGAGCCTTTCTACGATTTCTTTAAGAGAAACGGTGTTCAAGTTGCAATTACCCTGCTGTTGTTCGTCTTCCTGTTTAAGATAGGTGAAGCCTTCTTAGGCAGAATGTCGATTCCCTTCTATAAAGAGATCGGCTTTAGCAATGAACAAATCGGCCACTATTCCAAGTTAATTGGTTGGGGTGCAACAATATTCTTCACCTTGTTAGGCAGTGTCTTCAATGTGAAGTTCGGGATTGTGCGCGGGCTGATGATTGGCGGTGTGGCAATGGCTGCCAGCAACCTCATGTTTGCATGGATTGCGCAAGTAGGACCAAATGAGCACTTATTTTTGGCAACCATTATTGTCGATAACTTCACAACCGCCTTTTCGACAGTGGCATTTGTCTCTTTCTTAACGCTACTAACTGGGCACGCTTTCTCTGCAACGCAATATGCTCTATTAGCATCCTTAGGTAATTTTGGTCGAACGACGTTGGCATCTTTCAGCGGCGAATTGGTCGACTTCCTCAATGACTGGTCAACCTTCTTTATACTGACATCATTAATGGTGATACCGAGTTTGATCATGCTCTATTCGTTACGCCACTTTTTTACTGATTTGTTAGAAAAAGCTAAACAGAACCACGAATAAGAGAAAAAGCAAACGAAAGAAAGAGGGTAGCAATGAGCTACCCTCTTTTATTTTCTGAATATGGATGTTCAGGAGCTAGTCTGTCGTATCACTCACTATTAAGTTAAAGCCAGTTCCCATCGAATCATCAATCGCCACCACTTGATACACAACACCGTTAGCCAAAGTTGCAGGCGCAGAATCAATCGCAACAGTAGATGGGTCACCTGCGACTGTGATCGTCACAAAATAAGAGCCCGCAGCTACATAAATGCCATTCGCGTAATCTTTAAATTTCACATCACTCAGCGCAGGAGTGCTTCCAGAGATTCCTACGTTCTCAGTTAAGTAAATATCAACCGAAGCTGCAACTGGGTTTGCCGCCGCATGGGTAATGTTCAATACTGCGCTAGTCGCTACCGGACGACGGTTTTCAGGAACGACAAGTGCTTCTAAGTTCAATGGAGAAACAGTCCCCACTGCATAAATGCTGTAATCCATTCCAGCAAATACAGCCACCCCGTCGGCATCAATCAATGCATTAGTTGTTGTACCATCTGCAAATATATCAATGTCATAGCTTCCGACAGCCAAATCGATAAACCCTCGGATCTCCTTGAACACCAAATCAGCTAAAGGCGCAAAAGCCGAACCATTTACAAATGGGTCTACATCCGGAGCACCATCAACTAAGTGCCCCACTCTGACCTCAGCAGTTTCTGCCATATCGTAAATTAAAGACGATCCTTTCCCATCCATCACCATCAATTTCACCGGAGATGCGCTGTTTGAATCAGCTCTTGGCACCGCCGCAATAGTTAGCTCGCTACCGCCAGACAGAGTGATTTCTCCAGAGTCAAAAGCAATAGCACTTCCGCTCACTGTTTCTAATCTTACTCGGTACTGACCAGCTGGAATGTTCAACACATCAGTAAAATCTTTGTAGTCTAGAGTCCCAAGCGGCGCGCCCAACGGATCACTCGGCCCAGTAACATACAGGTTCACCGCACCAACGCCTGTTGCTGCATGTACAACTTGCACATCTAGACTTGAACTTGTTGCGGTTCCCTCAGCGGGGCGTGTAACCACTAAAGCCTCTACAGGGTTATTGGAACCATCAGCATCGCCGACCACCATAACGGTGTAATCTAAATCACCGCTCAAATCGAATTGGCTTTGAGGGATCACCGTAGCGACAGCGTCACCAGGAAGTTGAACATCGACTTGTACTGATGTCTGTCCTTGATTGACAGAGGCGTAACCAGACGCCTGAGCATAATCAACGCCAGTCCAACGAGCCTGACTGTTTACAATAACGTTAGCTAAGGGTGCATCGGGTGATGCATGAACGGCTTGCAGTTGTGTCGTTGGTTCATCGTCATCATCACACCCGACAATGAACAGCGCTGAAATTGCTACCGCTAATAATGGTGAATATTTCATCGGTCTTCTCTCCAAAAAGTTAGACCAGTTCGTCACACAGAAGATTAGCTCAGTAAAAATCTTTAAATACTTTCTCGGTATCTAGTGCAGTGAACTGTCTCAAATATATCTGTGATTTGAAAAGTAATCAGATTCGTACTCCAGATTACTCATCACATGAGTTGTTCATCAATTGATTCCAACACCATTACGAAGTTGGTCAAAAATAGATCAAAGGCAGGATGGAGGGCGGTTTGATTTAGTCACTTTTCAGCGCGAAAAGCCTTAGAAAAGAATACTGTTGATTTTGATATGCATGTCACTCTATTCAGTAGAATCGTTTGCTTAGGGCAGTAATTCACCAATTTATCCATAAAATAATCGAATTTCACAAAATCAATAGAATCAGTGGTGCATCAGGATGCATTACCATCTTAAAGTTCCATCATTTAGATCATTAGTGTGATCAAGTTCACCTTAATAATTGCAATTTTCATCGCGTCTCACTTTTATTTGAGAACAAAATCGCTATTATGCTCGGCATTCGGACATCATAAACACGCACGGATTAGCGGGTTATTCATTTTTAACATAGAGAGTTCCATTATGCGTAAATCACTTTTAACTCTTGCCCTACTAGCAGCAGCTTCTGCTCCAGTAATGGCAGCGGATTATTCTGACGGCGACATCCACAAGAACGATTACAAGTTCCTACAGTTCAACTTGATGGGTGCTTTTAATGAGAAAGGTGTTTCTGAGTCTACTCATGATTACCTAGAGATGGAGTTTGGTGGTCGCAATGGTATTTTCGATCTTTACGGCTATGTTGATGTATTTAACCTAACGTCGGACTCAAGCAGCGATAAAGCAAAATCTGAAAAAATGTTCATGAAGTTTGCTCCTCGTATGTCTATCGATGGCCTAACTGGTAAAGACCTTTCTTTTGGTCCAGTTCAAGAGCTATACGTTGCATCTCTTATGGAATGGGGTGGTGGTGGTGCTACTAACTGTGATGCTACAGGTTGTATCGATGGTAGCCCTGGTGTTAACACTCAAAAAATTGGTCTTGGTTCTGACGTAATGGTTCCATGGTTCGGTAAAATGGGTCTAAACCTTTACGGTACATACGACTCAAACAAAAAAGATTGGAACGGTTTCCAAATCTCGACTAACTGGTTCAAACCTTTCCACTTCTTCGAGAACGGTTCATTCATCTCTTACCAAGGTTACATCGATTACCAATTCGGTATGGATGAAGGTAAAGGGTATGCAACATCAAGCAATGGTGGTGCAATGTTCAACGGTCTTTACTGGCACTCAGATCAGTTCGCAGTTGGCTACGGTCTAAAACTATACAAAGATGTATACGGTTTTGCAGATGGCGAAGGCCTTCCATGGAATGCATCAGCACAAGCTGAGTCTTCAGGCGTAGGTCACTACGTAGCAGTAACTTACAAGTTCTAATAGAACTTCTAAGAAAGTTTCCAAAATGGCACCCTCGGGTGCCATTTTTTATTGCTTTCATTTAATGCCTCGTTATCCTTGCAGCATCACTTTCTTATCTCGGTATTGCTGTGAACATCTCAATTATTGGGCCTGGAGCTATCGGCTCTTTGTGGGCTATCAAACTCTCTCAAGCGGGTCATAATGTGTCTTTGTGGAGTCGCTCCACTGATAACTCAATTGACGTATCGCTTGATGGACAAGCTTCACTTTCCTTCAGTAACAACAATATCGAGAAGCTATCAGAAAGTGACCTAGTGATCTTCACGGTCAAAGCTTGGCAAGTAGAAGAAGCCACCACTCCACTGCTTCAACACCTAGACCCTGACACCATTCTCATGTTCATGCACAATGGAATGGGCGCGGTCGACCATATAGAGACTCAAATTGATGCTCACCCAATAGTATTGGCGACCACCACCCAAGCGGCATTCAAACCCAATCGCAACAATGTATCCCATACAGGAATCGGACAAACCCAGTTGGGTGCTTTTAACCTCAAAGGTCAACAGTGCACTTTTTTAGTTGATGTGTTGGAACACGCTTTACCTACCGTGAGTTGGAATCCTGAAATAAAAACGGCGCTATGGACTAAGCTCGCCATCAATTGTGCCATCAACCCACTGACTGGGTTGGAACAGATCAAAAACGGAGAGCTTGCTGACAAAAGATTTAGCGAAGCTCTGAGTTCTATAATTAAAGAACTCATGCAAGTGATGCAGGCTGAAGGTATTACTTGTTCATTTGACGAATTAGAGACAAGCGTCAACAAGGTTATTCAAGCGACAGCAAAGAACAATTCCTCAATGAAGCAAGATGTGTTTTACCAACGAAAGACAGAGATCGACTTCATTACCGGACACCTAATAAAAACCGCACTTAAGCATCAGATAGAGGTTCCTGTTAACCAAAAACTCTTCGATCAGGTTAAAGCACAAGAAAATAGCTGGAATCATCAAGATTAGTCAGCAACGGTTAACAAGTCGCGATAAAATAACGATACTGATCAGCATGACGCTGGCACCAATTTCCAAGATTTAGGTAAGAATAGATGCTTGATATCAATCACATCCGAGAGCAGTTTCCTGCGCTATCACAAACCATCAACCAACAACCGTTGATTTACTTAGACAGCGCGGCAACGACACAAAAACCTCAGGTGGTTATTGATGCTATTAGCCAATATTACTCCAAGCAAAATGCCAATGTTCACCGTGGCAGTCATAGCTTAACAGCTCAAGCAACCAGTCAATTTGAATCGGCTAGAGACAAGGTCGCTCAGTTTATTGGCGCGACATCGTCAAAAGAGATTATTTGGACTCGTGGTGCAACCGAAGCACTTAACCTAATCGCACAAACTTACGCAAGAAGCACGCTTCAACCTGGCGATGAGATCTTAGTCAGTGAAATGGAGCATCACGCCAACATCGTGCCTTGGCAAATTGTGGCTGAACAAACCGGTGCTAAAGTCGTGAAAGTACCAATGACATCAGATTGTGACTTTGACGTTGTTGCGTTTGACGCCCTTTTGAATGAACGAACTAAGATTGTTGCTCTGGCTCAGATAACCAATGTTACGGGTTCTCGCCAGCCCATTGAAACAGTTATCGAGAAAGCACATAAAATGAATGCAATTGTTGTAGTCGATGGCGCGCAAGGTATCGTTCATGAGCCCGTTGATGTTGCTGCTTTAGGGGCTGATTTCTACGTGTTCTCTGGACATAAGCTCTATGCTCCCGCTGGTATTGGGGTGCTTTACGGCAAGCTTGAATTGCTAGACGCGATGCCACCTTGGCATGGTGGTGGCAAGATGGTTGAACGCGTGTCTTTCTCTGGCACTACCTTTTCTGAACTGCCGGGAAAATTTGAAGCGGGCACGCCAAACGTGGCGGGAGCGATAGCATTAAGTACCGCAATAGAATGGTTAAGTGGTTTTGCTCAGCAAGATATCGAAAATCATATCCACCAGCTTCAGCACGAGACTTATCTTGCACTCAGTAAACTGGATGATATTCAGGTATTGGGTTATCAACCCAACGCAAGTGTGATTACTTTTGTGATGGATGGTGTTCACCATCAAGATATTGCAACTCTGCTGGATCAACAAGGTATCGCAGTTCGCGCTGGTCACCATTGTGCTCATCCATTAATGGATGCACTCAATGTGAAAGGAACGGTTCGTATTTCATTTGGTATTTACAACAACATGGATGATGTTGAAAAACTCATTGCGGCGATAGAAAAAGCTGTTGATATGCTTTAGCGAGTAGCGAGTAGCGAGTAGCGAGTAGCGAGTAGCGAGTAGCGAGTAGCGA
>NZ_JAPNXR010000048.1:0-6540 GCF_030397615.1 Vibrio sp. 14N.309.X.WAT.E.F5
TGGGGTGTCCCTCTAGGTACGGATTAGGTGGCTTAAAATAAGACCACGCAACCAAAAAAAATGGTTTTTTTATTAAAAGGAGAAGAAGCTTTAGACTGGTGCTAATACCCAGAGTCGAACTGGGGACCTCACCCTTACCAAGGGTGCGCTCTACCGACTGAGCTATATCAGCACACAAAAATGAGTTGGAGCGTGCAGCGGGAATCGAACCCGCATCATCAGCTTGGAAGGCTGAGGTAATAGCCATTATACGATGCACGCAACACGTAACTCTTTTGAGCTATTTAACCTTTAGAATATGGTGGAGGGAGACGGATTCGAACCATCGAAGGCAGTGCCGGCAGATTTACAGTCTGCTCCCTTTGGCCACTCGGGAACCCCTCCAAATTTTGATCTTTCTCTCGCTCTCTATAAATAGAGGGGAGAAAGTGGTGCCGACTACCGGAATCGAACTGGTGACCTACTGATTACAAGTCAGTTGCTCTACCTACTGAGCTAAGTCGGCACAAGTGGGGCGCATTTTATTGAATGATTTTCCACCTTGCAATAGTAAATTGCAAAAAAGTGAAAAATTCTCTTATCAAATTCATATATACGGTTATTTAGCTCAAGGTTTCTGCCTTTAATCCGCATCTAGTAAAGGAAGATATTTAATTTATCTATCGCTTGATGTATTTTCCATGCACTTGTTTTGTTATCCACTATAGAGTTTTGTATGAGCCCATTTATGTCATTTGACCGCGCGCAGTGGTCTGAACTAAGGAATTTAGTTCCGATGACACTTTCTGAGAGCGATTTGAAAGAGCTTCAAGGCATCAATGAAAAACTGACAATGGAAGAAGCTGTAGAAATTTACCTACCGTTATCTCGTCTGTTGAACCTCTATGTGGCCGCTCGACAAAATAGAAACTCAGTACTTCATCAATTTCTGGATAAGAAAGAGACTGCGCCCCCCTTCATCATTGGTATCGCTGGCAGTGTGGCGGTAGGTAAAAGTACAACAGCTCGTCTACTCAAAGCTCTATTATCTCGTTGGGACAACCACCCTAAAGTTGAGCTAGTTACGACAGATGGCTTTTTGTACCCCAACGAAGTGCTGCAAGAAAAAGGCCTAATGAGTAAGAAAGGGTTCCCTGAGTCTTATGATATTAAAGCGCTAGTCAACTTTGTTTCAGACGTAAAGGCGTGTAAGCGTAATGTGACAGCACCCGTGTACTCTCACCTCACCTACAACATTACCAAGGAAGTAAAAGAGGTCGACTTACCCGATGTGCTCATTATTGAAGGGCTCAACGTTCTACAAAGCGGTATGAATTACCCACATGAACCTCATAGAGTCTTTATTTCAGACTTCCTCGACTTCTCGTTGTATGTCGATGCCGAAAGCGCTCAAATTCAACAATGGTATGTAAATCGTTTTATGAAGTTTCGTGAAGGTGCCTTCGCTAAACCAGGGTCATATTTTGGGCACTACACTAAATTATCAGATCTAGCCGCTAAGGAAAAAGCAGAAGGTATTTGGCAATCAATCAATGGTTTGAACCTAGAGCAAAATATCCTTCCGACCAGAGAAAGAGCTCACCTGATTTTACGGAAAGGCGCTGATCATATGGTTGAGGAAGTGTTACTAAGAAAGTAATTACCTCTTAGTCCCCTTTTCTTAGGGATATCTCTCCACCGATATAGCTCTCAACACCGTTCTCAGTTTTGAGTAATACGGCACCTTGTTCATCGATACCTTGTACTACACCTTCAATTTCTCTAGGTCCAATGATCAGCCTAACGTTGCGACCTAAGAAGTTATCTAAACGATTCCAGCGTTCGACAAAATTGGACATTCCTTTCAATTCATAGTCAACGAGCGACTTGTCCCAAGCATTAATCAAAGCCTGAGCTAAGTCATTACGATCCGGCACTTTCCCATCACACACTTCTTTGAGAGAGGTCCATGGTTGGCCAATACCTGATGTTGTAGGGTCCATTGATAGATTAAGCCCCAAACCAATCACAATATGAGCAGCCCCACCAGATTGTCCTGACAGCTCTACTAAGATGCCTGCGAGCTTCTTATCATTATGATAAAGGTCGTTCGGCCACTTTAGTTTAACGCCTTCAACCCCCATATCCTCCAACGCCTCTACAACGGCAACACCAACCACAAGACTCAGTCCCATAGCCGCAGCCATACCGGCATCGAGCCTCCAGTACATTGAAAGGTATAGATTTGCACCGAATGGCGATACCCATTCACGCCCACGACGTCCGCGACCTGCAGCTTGATATTCAGCCACACAGACTGAACCTGACTCAAGGGTGCTGGTACGTTCTAACAGGTGTTGATTTGTTGAACCTATGATTGGAATCAACTCCAGAGAAGCATCACGGCTAACAGCTGACAACCTCTCCTGATCGAGCATATCCAAACGACTGGCTAACTTATATCCCTTACCTTGTACTCGATAGATATCCAAACCCCACTCTTGAATACCTTTAATATGTTTACTGATGGCGGCTCTCGACACACCCATCATTTCACCCAGATCTTCACCAGAATGAAACTCGCCATCAGCAAGACATTTTAGCAATGTGAGCTTGGTACTGTGTTCTCTCATGCCATGGTCTCCAAAGCCTTGTCTAAGTTTGTCTCACTGTCTTGGCCCATAAAGCGAACTTCGTGTTCCAGTGGAATATCGAACTTGTCCAGTACAGCTTGACGTACTCGTGCTGCAAGTTTGAGGATATCCACAGCAGACGCTTCATCATAATTGATAATAACTAAAGCTTGGTTTGGATGAACTTGAGCACCACCTTCAATCACACCTTTAAACTGGCATTGATCAATGAGCCACCCAGCGGCGACTTTGATCATGTCGTTACTCTCGTAACCGACGATGTTTGGGAATAACGCAGACAACCGATCAAAATGATCTTTAGTGATCACGGGGTTTTTAAAGAAACTTCCCGCATTCCCTTGCACGGATGGGTCTGGTAGCTTACTTGAGCGTATAGCACACACTTCATCGAATATAGTACGAGGAGAGAGCGTATCGGCTGCTAGGCTTTTTAACGGGCCATAGTGATTACATGGCTTCCACTCCTTCGGCAACGTTAAACCGATAGCAACAACAATCGCCTTATCGTAGAGAGCGTGCTTGAAAATAGAATCTCGGTAACCAAAGAGACACTCTTCTTTGCTTAATCGCTTAACTGTATAAGTATCCAGACACAGGATATCGACATACTCGCATACATCTTGTAGCTCAACACCATACGCACCAATATTTTGAATCGGAGCCGAACCTGAACAGCCGGGTATCATTGCTAGGTTTTCTAGACCACCAAGCCCTTTATCCACACTCCATTCAACTAAGTTTGGCCAATCTTCCCCCCCACTAACATGCAGTAGGTGATGACTGTCCGTCTCGGTCAACTCAATCCCGGCTAATTTATTCACAATGACCAGGCCAGCGAAGTGTTCAGTAAAGAGCATATTACTGCCTTTCCCGAGCATTAATTTAGGCAAGGCTGACCATTGAGGGTATTGATATACGGAAATGAGCTCGTCAACAGAGGTGACTTCGACAAGTACATCGCAAGTCTGTTCGATCGAAAAAGTATGAACATTTTTTAAGCTAGCATTGAGATAAGATTGCATGGCGATATTTAATTAAATTACACTGCCGACATTCTAACGCAGATAAACAAATGGCGCAGTGACTGAATGAACAATGTCATCATTACTCAATTAGACCCCGTAAAGGTTCCCCTCGTTAAGCGTTTTTACAAAGAGCATTACCCAACAGGTAAAGCCAACAAAAGCGAGCAAATCTACTCATTAGAACTAGATGGTCAGTTATGTGGTGTAGTTCGCTTTCGAACGATAGAAGATGTACGCTTACTTACCGGAATGGCTATCTCTAAGGAACACCGCGGCAAGCGATTAGGTTCACAGCTAATGGATTATTGTGTTCTTCACACGCTGACGGAAAAAGATTATTGCTTCGCGTATTCTCATCTGACTAATTTCTACAATCGTCATCAATTCATACAAATCGATCCTAATGAACTACCAAATGGTTTGAGAGTCTTATATGAGCGCTATTCGAATAGCGGAAAAGATCTCATTCCTATGCATTATCAGCAAAATTGTTAGAGAATGACTCGATTATCTAGTATTTGATGCTATCCCTTTGGTAAAATTGAAGGTTCGCAATTTTGCATATTTTTAAGGTAAAACAGTCAATATGATTGCTAGTAGGAATCCATTCATACAGTTGCCAACCATAGCGCAGAATCCTGACAAGTTTGAAGTACTGCTATCAGCGCAAGAGTTCCGAGCTCGCTTACTTGATGAGATATCTCGTGCAACTACTCGTATTAGTTTAGTTGCTCTGTATCTTGAAGATGATGACGCTGGCCGTGAGATCCTAACTGCCTTATACGAAGCAAAGCAAAAGAACCCTGAATTAGACGTGAGCGTTTGTGTCGATTGGCATAGAGCTCAGCGTGGATTGATTGGTGCGGAATCCTCTGAGGGCAATGCAGCAATGTACAAAGAGTTTGCTGATAAATACCAGCACACCGTACCTGTTTATGGCATTCCTGTTCGTGGCAAGGAAGTGTTTGGTGTATTGCATCTAAAAGGCTTTATTGTCGATGACAGCGTGATATACAGCGGTGCTAGCCTTAACAATATCTATTTAAGTTATCATGACCGTTACCGTTTCGATCGCTACCATGTTTTAAACAACGCAACACTTGCTGACTCAATGTTCTCCTATATCCAAGAACAAATGATCTCAGACATCGCTGTTTATGATCTTGCTGATAAGAACAAGCCACTAACTAAAGAGTTAAAGCCAGCAATCCGTCAATTCAGAGCATCGTTAGCGCGCTCTCAATACAAATTCGATTCTCAAGAAGTCTCGGCAGATCAAGTTGCTGTAACTCCTTTAGTTGGTATAGGTAAGAGACGTAATCGCCTAAATCAGGGAATTAACCAACTTGTTGCTCAGGCTAAAGATGAGATTTTCATTTGTACGCCATATTTCAATTTTCCACCAAGCCTAGCGAAGGAAGTGAAGAAAGCACTTAAGCGTGGCGTCAAGGTCACGATTGTTGTCGGCGATAAAACAGCAAATGATTTCTTTATCTCACCGGAAGAAGAATTTAAAACGATTGGTGGATTGCCTTACTTATACGAATTAAACCTTCGTCGATTCGCGAAGGCTAATGAAGCAAATATAGCAAGTCGTAATCTGTCTATCCGACTTTGGCAACACGACTCTAACAGCTTCCATTTAAAGGGCATTTGGGTTGATAAACGCTACATGCTGCTAACAGGTAACAACCTAAACCCGCGCGCATGGAAATTAGACTTAGAGAATGGCATATTCATCCAAGATAACTACCATCATCTAACGGACAAATTCCAAACTGAAGTTGATAATATTGTTCAGCACACACAGCTTATTTGCACTTATAAACAGTTAGATAAAGTAGATAGCTATCCAATGGAAGTACAGAAACTAATTCGAAAGATCACTCGAGTTAAAGCAGATAGAGTTCTTAAACAAATCCTCTAAATCGTTGTATTTCCCATTGTCCTAAATGCCTAGCTATCACTGGGCATTTTTATATCTACATTAGAACCTCAAGCTTAACCCCAAGTGCCGATATCTCTTCTGAAGTTACCTATCCAGAATCTACTAATACCTACTCACAAGATAACTCTTGGCAATTCTCTGATGAGATATGAGTTGTATGTGAAAGCCAGAGAAACTTGATACATCAGATTAGTTACGGTTGCCGCCTTATAGAGCGAGGCAACAGTTACTTATATTTAGCCAGGGTTCAGTTTAAGTTTCCCCATAGAAAATATAAGTACCGGGATTACAACTTCGAAGCTGAGTTCAAGTAATATACCTACCGCCAGATACCAAACTTACCACCCTAGCAATATTCACTATTAGGACAAGAGACAGCTAGCAGGCTAGTTGGCTCTCGAATCGCAGTCTACCTTACAAAACAACAAACCTTCCTAACTAGGCTTCTTGCCAATTGTACTCCTAGAGCTCCGCAGAAGCTTATTTACCAAGACCAAACCTAACCAACATAACAAACACATAAAAGTGTAAAAAAGCTCTGCGATTTCTAACCAGGCTTTCTAACCTATGGTTGATTCGATTCGAGAATTACCGGCCATGAGCAACCTTTACGGGAGGGTTGTAGTAACTAGGAGCTAAAACTCACATCTCAGAAACGACGAAAGCCTAGTCGTCAGACTAGGCTTTCTAATATGTGCCGGAATAGCGTGAAGTGTAGGGTCTCGATGCCTTTACAGCACTCATACAACCTACAAGCAAAACTCTTTTCTTCAAATGTAAAAAAGCCCTGCTATTTCTAGCAGGGCTTCTCTAATAAGTGGCGGAGTGGACGGGACTCGAACCCGCGACCCCCGGCGTGACAGGCCGGTATTCTAACCAACTGAACTACCACTCCGCAGTGGTCAACTCACTAAGTGAGCGTCCATATCTCCAG
>NZ_JAPNXR010000016.1:0-119463 GCF_030397615.1 Vibrio sp. 14N.309.X.WAT.E.F5
GTGTAGATCTGAGCATCGATTTTGACTGGAACACCCACGTCGAATGTCGAGTTTACAAGTGCGATATTTTCTAGAGGAAGTCCGTTATGATGTATTGTTCTCGAAAGAAAAACCGAAGTAAGCAGCAATAACAACTGTAATACGTAGAGGATTGTCATCCCACATGGTTCTGACAGATTGCACCATATGGGACAAAAGCGCGGCTACAGGTCAATCATTCATTCCGTAGTCATAACTAATACACCTGTTACTTAGCACTATGCTCCTTTATAAAAGGAGTGATTCTTTCAAGTAATTGTTGTTGCTTATCTTGAGCTTCTGTCATGCCAATTTGCGCTCCAAGCTTTGCTAACTCTGGCGATTTTTGTATCAGCTTTTGCCCAATTGGCGTGTCGTAAAACTCTATTATTTGGTTCATTTCCGTAACGGTAAATTGATTAGAATAGAGCTTTGCAATTTCGATACGCATTTTTACTCTATCAATATCATTTTCAAACCAATCTTTATAAAGATCTTTTAGTTGATCAGTTTCTTGAGAATTAAGCTCAAGCTTACCCGCTATCTGATTAACGATTGGCAACATAGCCTCGAAACCACCTAACATTTGTTTATCAACGTCCATCGCCGTCAACAATTTTTGCGCAGTTTCAAACTCAACGGAAGTATTAGCTTGTGCAAATGTACAAATGAAAACTGACAGGACTAGACTAAACCCTTTAAACATGCTGATTCCTTTTATTTGATAGAATGCTATGGCGTATAACGGTTATTAAGCTGACGGCGTCTGATTTCGCACCCTAAGCTTTCTGCTCCGCTCTTTAAGTCACTAATCTTACTTGACCTACTTTATAAATAACAAGAGGTTATATAGCTTTTACCTTAATTCACTGGAGATATGCAACATTACGCAAACTTTCGCAGGTTTATTAACAAAAAACTCAGTTTCGTTTTGATTGATACATACTAAAAATCCTGAAAACTGATAGAAATAATAATATTAAAGATCCAAAAATATCATTACTGATATATTTTTAATTGAATAAAATCAGTACATAAAATTCAAACAGCATTGAATTTACTAACGCATATACACCCACCCACTTACGATAAACAATAAGATTTAATCTCTCAAAGACTTGTCATAACACATGATATTAGAGTGCTGCATATAGACTTACTATAAAGCAGTGGGAAAGGGTATTTAGATTAAAATCAGGAACAAAAAATTAGCCCACAACGTCAAGTAAGCTAGAAGATATCAGCCATTCTAGGTACGTCTTTCAGCTTCACTGCACACCTGGAAAATAGTCAGAGTCGATAGTGATCTTTTTAGAACGTTAGTTATGCGTATTCCTACCAGTTGTATTCCATTTGCCGAGCGACGACCGTGGAAAATTCTAAACCATAGCGCTCAGATATCAGATGTAAGCTCATATCTATACCAGCAGAAATACCACCTGAAGTTGTGAATTTACCTGATGTCACCCAACGCTGCTCGGTAGTCACATTTAAATCAGGGAACTGCAATGACAAATCAGAAATATCTTCCCAATGAGTAGTAACGGTTAACCCTTTAAGTAATCCAGCTTTAGCCAATAAAAATACGCCAGTACAAACTGACACAACTTGTTCAGCATTCGGCTCAACTGATACCAACCAATCCAGTACATTCGACTTGTTCATCTCGTCAGTATGCACACCACCAACTACCATTAACAAATCTATCTCTGGATGATTTTGTAACGAGTAGTCAGCCAAAACTTTAAACCCACCACGGGCAACAACTGGCTCGGCGTGCTCAGAAACCATGAATACATTTAGATCTTCAGCACCTAAGCGCTTTGCCGTACTAAAGACTTCAAATGGCCCAGAGAAGTCGAGAACTTCTGCTTGATTATAAATATAGATACCGATGTTCATTGTACCTCCATGTACAAAATGATGAATATTTAGACTAACATTCGCACCTTATTTAACTAATTAACACTCCTATTTAAGAACTCATACATATAGATAACTGGCTTATTTACAGCTGCCTATTTTCAACGGCGATAGAAAGGAGGTGTGCCTGTATAACAGATATCGTGAACACGATTAACGGCACGACTATTGAAAATAACGAGACGAAAATTATAAAGCCAGACATAAACAATTTCTCAATGTAACCAGTGCTATGAGCCCAACCCGCAACGTGGCCGTCGGCAAAAAGACCGAATGCACCATAATAATAAAATGCATAAATCACAGCAGACTTGTGCGATGAACCTCGTTGAATATCATTTATTGTATAAATCGATGCGAAGCCAGCTAAAACAACGCCTAACCATAAGAACACAAAGTCGGTCGGGTAAACTGACGCTGTGACTAGATACTCTCCTCGATAACTTAGCCATACAATGACAAACCCTATAGTCAGCGTAATTAACGCATTTTTAATGATTAACCATCTCATACTTTCCTCCTAGGTTCAGTATGGATAGGTGCCAATATAGGATTGTGTGAAAACCCGATCTTTTCGAGCTGCCTCAATAAAATTGGGGAGAGAAGTCAACATGCGTTAAGCATTGGCAACACCAAGTACGTAACCCAGCATCACTGTGCGATTCAAAGACTCGAAAGCTCGACTAGCTTGTTCGCCCTTCTGAATACTTAGGTAAATCTGGCTGTAATTCACACCAGTTCGCTTTGTAGTTTGTATAAATTTGAGCGTCAATTTTGACTGGAATATCCACATCAAATGTCGATATCGCCAACTCGATATTTTCAAGAGGTTCACCTTGTACTCTAAAGCCAAGGCTTGAACCACAATTGGAACAGAATGTTCGTGTTGTGCCGTTTGGTGCCACAAATTCTTTGAGTAAATCAATTCCTGAAAGCCAGTTTAAGCCTTGTACACCAACTAACGTCCCGAAAGCGGCGCCATGAAATTTTCGGCACATTGAACAATGGCAGTTGGCTGCTTTTTCGCTGAACCCTTCAACAGAAAAACGAACACTGCCACACAAACACGAACCTTTAAAACCTGTACTCATCCTGAGTCTCCTTCCCTTTCATACAGTGTGTAACCCACTGGCTTTTGCGAGCTTCTAACCATTTAACGTATTATGTCAATATTGCACCGTTTTATCAGACACAGAACCGGTTTCATTCGCTGCTGCGATCAAGAAATCACATAAGTTGGTTGCAACCTCTTCATTGCCTAGCAAGAACAAACTACGAATGGCTCGTGTTAGTCGTATCTATACTTAAGCGAGCGTCTACTGTGAACTTTCCGATTTATTCCGCTGTTGTGCATCACTGAGTTTTTCATTCGCTAAGGCTTCTTGCTGGTCTAAAAAGCTAAAGAAGTTACTTTCGCTAATGAACGGATTGTTCGAACCATCGGCATTTCGTTTCTCACGATTAGCGAATAGATGATTCTTATGGGGATGATTAGACAAATTCACGCTCACCACAGGTGGCTGCAAAGCGATCTCTCTCACTCTGTCCATGCTCTCGAAGAACTGCTTCGCTAACTTTGGATCTCGTGCATTAATACTGTGACCGCCAACTACAAATGCGCGATGTGATGTGCCGTTGTCTTTCACCATAAGATCTATTGAATAATCCCCTTCTGTGTGGCCGGGCGTAAGGTAGAACTTAAACTCGTCCGCAGCGACAATAAGACTACTACTATCTTGCACAAAGAAGTCTACCTTGGGCGGTAAAAACGTATTCTTACCACTGCTTTTGTTCGCTTGAGCTACGGCTAACTCATAACCCTTTTGTGTCATCACGACCTTTGAACCATATTCAGACTGGAGAAATTGCGCTCCACCAGCATGATCAGAATGGCCGTGAGTCACCAAAATATGAGTAATGGCCTTATCTTGTAACCCAAGCTTTTTTAGATTGATGGGTATCCACATCGAATAAGGGAAATCGAGTGTATCAATCAGAACTAATCCCTTTGCAGTCTCTAACGCATAAGACGACACCCATCTATCACCAACGTAATAAACGTTATCGAACATTTGGAACGGTTCAACATAGCCGTTTTTAATCGACATTTCCGGAACGTTTTCAGATGCCATCGCACTGGTCGAAACCAATAACAACAAAGCCAAAACCAATTTTTTCATTTTACTTCCTAGACTGATAACGACGCATAAGTTAGCTGCAACGTCCTAATTAAATTCACTGTTCTAACAGACGACACTAATACTCTGCGACACATTTTAGCTCTGTAGTATGTCCAGGCAATCGTTCCTGAAGAAAACACAATGCATCCGCTAGGATTATCTGGTGTTGATTCGACGTATACCCAAAAACCAATCGGTGGACATTGTCATAGAGTCCATCTGAATTATCTGAGCTTTGACACTGCGTTAAGATAGCTTGATCAATCTCATCGTCAGAGTATTCCAAAGGGCTATTGGCCTGTTGATAGAGATTAGAAATCATCGACTCATATTGCTGTCGATACAAGCACTCATGAAATTATTGCAGCCGAGCTAAGTTTGTCGACGGTTACAGATGAAGAAGTACTTCGAACTTACTGAAACAAGCACGTCGTAGTATCCTTGAGGTACTGGAGGCAAGAACGGCACTCATGTGGTGTATAAAGATATGCATTAACTTCAATTTTGGTTGGCGTTGGCGTAGCGTATAAGTTTTAGACTTAAGCCAGCAACCAGTGTGTTAATAACTGAGTACTAAAACCTGAACGACTAAAAGAGATAGGTAATATAGGCACCGAAAGATTACATCTTTCAAAGACGATATCCTTCAGAAAGCATCCTTCGGTGCATATAGTTTCAAGCGACTGACATAAGAGACTAACGTAAGCGTCTCAACACAACCTGCTGGTCGAGCTCATTCTGATAGTCCGTGTAATCAAGCCCTTGATCAAATATGTACTCAGTGACAAGAGTGCGAATGCATTCAACTAATGTGCTTGCTTGCCAAGGCTTTTCAAAGTAACGGTCGATGCCTGCTGCATTAATCGCATTGATGGTATCGGTGTGAGTGGCCTGCCCCGTAAGAAGAATTTTCTTAGTATTCGGAAATCGACTGTCATGGAACACTTCAGTGAGTAACTCCACACCCGTTTTCCCTGGCATCACATGATCAGACACAATGACGGTAATGTGTTCGCCTTCTGCGTCAAGTTCATCAATGAGATCAAGCACTTCTTGCGCTGATTCACAATCTTCAATATTCAGCCAACTCGCCAGCGGCTCTAAATCTTGTATCACTGCGCTCAGTACTTCTCTCTGGTCATCGACACAGATTAAATTAAGCTTCTCCATGTTCACCCTCTATTGGTAACTTGATTCTAAATACAGTTTTAGAAGCATCACTTTTCACAATAATACTTCCGCCATAACCCGCCACAATCCGCTTAACGATTGATAAACCCAAGCCCAATCCAAACGATAAACCACCTTTTTTAGTGGTGAAGTTGGGCTGAAATACCTTTCTACGAGTCACCTCGTCTATCTCAGGGCCGTTATTCGCGATCGTAACTAATATTCTTTTCTTACTTAATCTGGTTTGAATTTCTATTGCAGCATCGTCTGAATTCGACATTGCATCACAAGCATTCTTTACAATGTTGACCCAAATCTGAACGAGCTCTGTTTTCGAGCCTTTAAAAGTCGGCAAATCTGCAGGGCTCAATCGCACAGATACTCTACGTAACTCACTTTGTAACAACGATAAGGCATGGTTAATGGAGTCATTAATATCAACCGCTTCTTCGGTGTCAATATCAACTCTGCCAAGTTGTTTAACCGATTTTACAATGCCGACAGTGTGTCTAGATGCCAAACGTAAATCATGTAAATCACAGCCCATCTGCCAAAAACGAATCGCTTCTTCTGGGTTTTTCAGCCAATGTTTTGAAATAACGTCTGTTGCAGATAAAGCGTCAATTGGAATCGCCTTTGCAAGAGAGCGAGCAATGTTTTTGTCTAAACCATATTTTCTTTCAAATTGTCGCCCACGTGATCGTGCTTCTAACGACGACGTTTTCTGACCATGCATTAACCCAAAATCGAAAAATTGACTGGCTTCTGGATGCACTTCTTCAAGCAGATCCATGATGACCGTTTCAAGTCGACCAGATTTGCTATTTACTACACCAATAGCGTTGTTAAGCTCATGGGCAATCCCTGCAGCCAATTGACCCAAGGTCGTCATTTGCTCAGCAGTATGTAACTTCTCTAGCGCTTTTTGTTTCGCTATCGCTTCTTGTGTTGCACGGCGTTGACGACGCGACAACTCATTGACAATCACAGGTGTGAACTGTGCGGTAAGAGGACCAAATTTACGTTCATCTTCTGCAGGCGTGTCTTTATCGATCCACGCTAACTCGACATCGGTTTTGGCAACAACCGTTGAAGATGCTGTCCAATTACCTGAAAAGAAGCTATGAACGCCTATAAAAGCCCCACTACCCGCACTAAATACTCGCACTTGCGGTGTATTCGCTTCGGAATAAAACCCTTCCAGTTCTCCACTAAACACATAATACAAACGAGTGTTTAACGCTGATTGTTCAATAATGGTGTTACCGGCACGGCACGTCACCCGACGTTCTGTCTGATTAAAATAGCGATCGATCAGTGCTTCTAGCTTTTGTTGATACACGTATCGTTATCCTATGTGACCAATTGAATGTAGCACCCACACCATAACAAAGCTCAATAGCACACCAACCACACCCAAAATAATACCGATTCTGGCCATTTGATTACTTTGCACATGACCAGTAGCATGAGCCAACGCATTCGGTGGCGTACTGATTGGCAGCGACATACCTAATGAAGCGGCAAAAGTCACAACCAGAATTAACGTTAATTCACCGCCTAGTGGCGTGAGTGAAGCCATAGACGAACCTAATGCGGCCATAATTGGCATTAACAAGTTAGCCGTTGCGGTATGAGACATAAAGTTTGCCATTACCAAACACAAGAACGCCGCTCCGAACAACACCACATATGGTGAGTAGGAATCAAACGGAATGCTGTGTACCACGAGTCTTGCTAAGCCAGTTTTATCGAGCGCTAAACCAAGCGCAATACCACCTGATACAAGCCACAGTACGTCCCAAGAAATCTTTTTCAGGTCTTCTTTATTGATGATCCCTGTGAGTGAGAACACAGCGACAGGAATAAGAGCGACGGTATAAGAGTTCATACCATGGCTTGAGCCCATTAACCAAAGAATGATGGTCAGCGCAAAAGTGACGTACACCGCAATGGCTTTGGGTGTTTTAAGGAATTTACCTTTAATACTTAGTTCGATTTTCTTTTGGTCAGCTTTGTACATAAAGCCTATTAAAAACCACGCTAACGCCATCATAATAACAACAAATGGCACACCAAATGCCATCCATTCACCGAACGTAATGAGGTTATCGCCAACTAAATATTTAAGTGCGATAGCGTTCGGCGGGGTACCGATCGGGGTACCAATGCCACCGATGTTAGCGGCAACAGGAATACAAAGCGCAAACGCTATACGACCGGGGTCTTTGGGGCCAAACACAGCCAGTACCGGCGTTAAAATAGATAGCATCATTGCCGTTGTTGCCGTGTTAGACATAAACATCGAAAAGATACCAGTGATCAACATTAAGCCGAGCATCACAAACTTTGGGTCTTGTCCAAATGGCTTCAATAATACACGGGCTAAGTTTACGTCTAATCGATATTTAGTGGCGGCCATCGCTAAGAAAAAACCACCTAAAAACAGCATGATGATTGGGCTGGCGAACGTCGCCATGATGTCGCTGTATTTTAACAGCTCACCAAAATGTTCTTCCCCATGATCAAACCTTAAAAAGATCAGCCCTTTATCCGACAACATCAACAATTGCAGAACGATAATAACAACAGACGTCGCGTAGATCGGGATGGGCTCGAACACCCAGCACAATGCCGCTAATAAAAAGATCGCGATAACGCGTTGTTGAATAATCGTAAGGCCTTCAAATGGAAACGCTGATAGCGGCATTACGAGGATAATGAAAGGAATTAAAATAGGGACAATGTATTTAATATAGGGGCGCATAGCACAAAAACTCTTCCTGAGATAACAACTACTTAGAAATTAGATTTAAAGTTCTAATTTAGATCCGACAACGAATTATCGACCTCTTATCACTATCTCACTATCGGCTAGATCAATGATTACGTAATCGCGATATCCCCTTTTTCGATTCTGTGCGCTACCTCTACGTTTGTGTGTCATTTACTGTTGCAATTAAATTCCGAGAAACAAAAAGCAAGCGTTCGCCTTTGCGTGGGAGAGCCGTAATATGTGAGCTATATTTCACACCTGACTGGTTTTCAGAAGTAAAGAGCACAGCTGCATTATCGAGTAGCTCTTTTTTTCAATTTGAGATCTGATTAGCGTGTAAGTTGTACTTCTGCGCTAACTAGACTGATAACGTTTCATAAGTTAAATGCAACGTCCTACTTAAACTCACTTTTCTAACAGCCGACACTGATACTCGGCAATGTGCTTTAGCTCCGATGTATGTGCAGGGAATCGTTCGTGAAGAAAGCACAATGCATCCGCTAGCGTTATCTGGTGAAGATTCGACGTATACCCAAAAACCAATCGGTGGACATTGTCATAGAGCTCATTTGAATTATCTGAGCTTTGACACTGCGCCAAGATAGCTTGATTAATCTCATCATCAGGATCTTCCAAAGGGCTATTGGCCTGTTGATAGAGATTAGAAAGCATTACGTCATATTGCTCTTTCGACAGCTCTTCCTTACAACGCATTATCCACGTCAGCGTAATTAAGTTATGCCCAAAGAAACCAAACTGTTTTAGGCATGCTTGTAATACCTTATCGAGCTCTACGACTTCGCTTGTGTCAGGGCTTCGGTCACCGTCAGAACGAGTCGATGTGACAAATTCTGTGAAGCGGTTAAGGAATACTGGAACTTGAGACGGCTCTAACTCACGGTAAACACGATTTAACGCCAATAAGATAGTCACATTGTGGGAAAGATATTCGCTTGTTCGAGAAGCCTGCGAAACGCAATGCGCGAAGATGTCTTGAAAGCCCTTATTCTCATGCCACTGCGTTAAAGCAGCATACGCCGCTGGGTATACCCCGTTATCCAATATCCTTTGAATACGAAAATCTGAGAACTTGGGCGCTTGTAGCGTTGCAGAGTACTCACCTAAAACTTCAATCTCAGTTTGGTCTATCAACTCACTCGTTTTAAGCCACACATTGTCTGATTTAGCGAAATACCCATTTAGATAATTCGAAGCCAAGTAGGCTTTTAAAGAATGAGGTTGATGGATGCTGGCACTGCTATAAAGTGCCTTTTCCATTAATTGGTCGCTTGTCATGTTTCCTCCTTGAAACTAACGATGAATAGAGATGGTGGTTATGTAACTAGCATCTTTGAGAGGTATATCGACTCAAATACTTCTCTATAAACTCGATATCTGCACAATAAAAATCATCAATAGGAATCGCAGAGGGCTCTAACCAATAGAAAGTTTGCTGCCTTTCTGCATCGACCATTTTAGGCTCTTCATTCTGATCCGCACGCAAAACTACATAGTGAATTTCACCACCGAAGTCGTTCTTACCTTGATGAGTTCCGAGCAGTTGTAAACCTTTAAGACCTGTTTCTTCCCAGAACTCTCTAATTGCGGCTTGGCTACCCGACTCACCGGGATCAACTTAACCTCCTGGGAACTCAAAGACCATACCTTGACCATGTCAAAAGCGCTTTTGGACGAGGACTTTCCCACCTCTTACAACCACCGCCATAGCAATGTTTTTCATCTGAGCTTTCCTTAATGATTGGTGCAGTGTTCGTGAACAACTTTTTGGATATGGTAGAAAACCCCAGCGCCATTTCAGAGCTAGCCAAAAACACTCCGCTACCCATATCTACCAACCCAGAGCAAAGGAGCCGTGGTTACTCTCGACTGATGCCCCTAGATATACCTTAAATGAAGTACAAATTACCAATCTGTACACTAAGCGGGTGACAATAGAAGAGGCATTCTGCGGTTTAAATAGCACCACTTAGGGGATCGCAATTCGTCACAACAGAACTCGTTGTACTAAGCGATTGGATATCCTGCTTCTTATTGCGTTGCTCGCTGAAATATTGATGTAGTGAGATGATCTAATTGCAGTACGAGCCAAATGACATTTTGACTTCCAAGTCAAAAGCATTAAATACCGCCGAGTTCTATCCATACCTTGTCTAGGAAGAGAGGTTCGAAATCATCGGCGATATCAAATTAACGAATTCCAATATCAATGGGGAATGTTCGAATATCAAAGGCTGACACACAATGTAGAGCTGGGGAAATTATGAAGATCTCCATCAGCGTCTACATAGCACGTCTACTACCAAGCAATTTTACTCAAAATTGACGTCTTAAAACGAGAAACACTCGGCAAACTGAGATTGCCGAGTGTAGTAAATCGTGTTGATGCATTAGTTAAACGAATTACAGATGCGGGGACAAATCTCCATTTTTAAGATAATCCATTAATTCAGGGTTAGATCTAACCCCAGAATAAAGAATATGCCCCCATGAGTTTATAGACTTATCTTTAGCCATAGCCATAAAAGAATCAATTTGCTGTTCTATATTGTGGTCATTATCACGCATCATCTTTACAACCCTTAATAATCTGAAATACTCATCTTTAAAAAACTTTGAGTACCTGCCAGTAAATTCTATTTCTTTAATATGTCTCATTACAACATTTCTACTCTGAACATCAATACCTTCTGCGACTTTCAAAGAAAAACCTTCAGGTGCATTAAATGGTTTTTCAATGCACAAATTAATGACTTGATTATTTAAGAAATCATCATAATACGGATGAAGAAATATCCTCTTTCGTGCAGGACTAAGTACCTTCGTTGATTTTTTTCCCTGACAAATATCACACATAGGGAATAGATTCTTAGATAGGATAGAAAACTCTGGATATAAGTCCTTAGGTAGATAATGGTCTAAAGTATTTGGAGTACCATCCTCTCCACATGCTGGACAAATTTGTAATGTCCTCTCCCTTAACTGGTCAATAATCAACTTTTGATACATTGTATCAACCTTTGTTCCATATAAATTAATAAATTTATTTTTGCTATCAATCTCTGTCGACTCATTTATTAATTCTGGATCCCCTCTGTTAGTTTCATATTCAGTAACCCTATCTTTCCATTTTGTACGAAAATCGGTGAAATATGTTTTATTTGGCTCTTGCGTTCTTTCAGAAACAATCTCGTCGACAAATGCTAACTCGTCTTCAACTAAATCTGGAATATTTAACTTTAAAACCATTCTTTTTTATCCATAGCGTGAATTTGAACAATCATTTCTTCATTTATATCTCGACCAAGAGCATCAATTAATGCTTTGGCTGAACCATATTTTTCCAATTCACTTTTTATCCAAGCTTCGTATGGTTTTGAGGTGGATTTATCGCCAAAAACATAAGACGATATTCGTTGAATATCGCCGCCAAATGTTTCAAATGGTGGGTTATTAATGTACGTCTCATCTAATTCTTTTTTGAATACATGCACGCATGATTTTGGAACCTCACGAACTGTAACTAAAGAATGAGTAGCCAAAATAGCTTTTGAAAAATAATTTTTCAAAATCTTCTTGAGCATACTGACAAATTCAATTTCTAATGTTGGGTGTAGAAATAGCTCAGGTTCATCAACTATAATTAGACTATTTTTCTTTATAGAACCTAAAATATTAATTACAATATATGAAAATAGCCTTTGCCCTGAACTCATTTTTTGTAATTTTCCTTTTTTGAAGAAACAAACTCCAGATGTTTTTATTACATGCTTTCGTATTTCATCAATATTTAGTGATGTATTTGTATCGTTTGATATTTTTATATACCTCTTCCCATCTTTTTCAAAAACAGGTTCAGCTCCAAAAATAAAACCAGAATATAGATCGGCCTTATTAACTTTATTTGTTATTTCAATAGCGATTGAATCAAATTCAATCGCTTCATTTAATACTGAATACACTGTATCAATTTTATTTGACCAATCTTTTATCATATTGAATTTAATATCATCAACAACACAATTAAGAATAGAATCAACAGCATCAGTTTGAGGGTAACTTCTTGACAACTTAATTCTATTCTTTGATTTGTCTACAGTATTACTTCGACGTCTTAAACCAAAATAGTTATAGACTGATTTATCACTTATATTATCAAAATTATTTAAGTCAACAGGAAATAATTCAAATGGACTATATGACACAACAATTAGCTTACGCACATTGAGTTCTTTAGAATACATACCACTATCATCTAATGAAGGGTCTAACCATTTACTTACCATTTTATGCAATGTTTGTGATTTTCCGCATCCATTAGGCCCAATTAATACGTTAATTTCATGTGGTAATATTTTCGTTTCGAAATCAAAAGGAATTGATTTACTTTTATTACCTATATCGAAATCAAAAGAAAAATTTGAAATCTCAATGAAATCATCATTAAATAACCTCCAACCTTCTTGCAATGCTACACCAGCACTTCGATCTCTAAGTAAAGAGGTTGAAAATGCAGAATTATTTGACAAATTAATAATAGATTCATCATCTTTTATTCTAATACTATAACTTGCGTCATTCAAAATTTCAGCACAAGTACGAGCTTGATCTATACATGCATGCCCAATTAATAGCTCATAGAAGTCCATTGAAACGGGTAATGACACATAGTTTTTCCCTACTAAGGGAAAATATCCATCCCATCCTTCTTTAAGCAAATCGTTTAAATATTTAAACGTCACTTGTATATCATCAAATAATATTTTAATTCGTGGTAAATCAACTTCCTTACCATCAATAAATGCGTTCGCATTTAGGGTTGTTTTATAATCATAGTCATCCCAATTATCACTCCATAGCGCGATAAAATTCAACTTTAATTCTTTTAATTCTTTATATTTTTCTGAGTTTTGATTTAGATATATAACTTTCATTTTTCACCTTATTTAATTTTTTTAACACCCTGTTAAGGTGTGAGCAATGCAATACCTAATCCCTCCCGAAAACCACATTAATAACTAAAATCAACGCTTAGCAAAAATGCCACGTGTTGCAAATCATTTTATACAGTTTGTTATAGGTTTTTTTTGGGGGGCTAGACGCACAACCTGCCTAAAGTACAACGCATGCTCAAGCCCATGTCGGGCTATTTCTTTTGTCTTGGGATCAAAATACGTTTGGACAACACCCTTTTTATCAAACACTTCAAACGGTAATGGAGCCAAAGCATAAGGATTATGATAAACCTGTAAACCATCAACTGCTGTTTCTGAGTGCTCTTGGTTCATTAAGGCTCTTTTAGTGGGAACTCCATCTTTTGAGCTAGACCAAACAGAGCGAACTTCAACATTTGAACCAAAATCTAAGCTCATTGCACTGAGCTTTCCCCATGATGCTGTACAAGAAAACACGACAGCACTTATATGCTCGAATTCATTCGTTGAGAAGAAACCTAGCGGTACTTCTGCACCATTATCTTTCTCAATAAAATCTAGTTCTACAGTTGGTGGCCCCATTGGGTATTTTTGAGGATTGTCTAAATGTACATCCTCATCGACGTACTGGTTATACAATACCGCATTAATTGGTCGATTATATTGTAGGTTAAAATGTGGTTGCTCAAACGGTGCAATAGCGAGTACAAAGGGCTTTCTCTTTACATGTTCTAGTTTTGAGTATGATGTTAAGTATTTTTTTGATTTACTTAAAAATGAGTTTGCCAACCGTATCATTGCTTCCCTATTGATCTCAGTGAAACGCTTTAGTTTCTTTAACTCTTCTTGGGAAAATTTTTTGTCCCATTCATTTGGTTTTCCATTTGCCGCATTAGCTGTTGTTGCTTCTATCGTGAAGTTAAAAAACGGAGATACAATATCGAAGTCGGGAGCAGAGTTAGTCCAGTCTACAGAATAACCAAGGTCTTTAATTACCTTAAATAGATATATTTCCCAAAAACTCGAGTTAAAGGTAGTTTGAAGTTCCTTTACAAACTTTTTATCTCGATCCAGAAAACCATCAGCCCATGATTGAAACAACTTACGCTCTACCTCTCTCTCAGGCACCAAAATATTACTAAAATTCTGGTGTAATTTTTCTTCTGATACTTTTAGTTCGAATAGATCCATTTCAATTCCTATTACAGCTATTAGACAGAGAAATTCTGTATTTAAATTAAGAATTTTTCTGTCTAGTTCCTATGCTGCCTATCTTAAGCGACTTACTCCATTCATAACAATGACTTATCGTTCTTAGTTTGTGATTGAACAAGAAAATGTAGATCTTTTTCTGTCTAACAAAATCAAATGTAGAAAAGATTAGATCTGTACTTAGTAACATTGTTAAAACAAGATTACTATTGATAATAAAGACAATATTGCAACTTCCAAAAACTCGGTTATTTACTCATTTGTAATTAAGATAAAAACAGAAAAATATCGAGATTAACTTAAAGAAATTTATTCTATCAATTCAAACAAAACGGATTTTAATAAATCACGCCCTATCATACGTTTACGATAAATAACAAATTTACATTTTATAAAAACAATTTGATCAATAAGAGCCTTTGTAAACTTTGAATTACATACCATAAAATTCAATCTCCCTGATAAACTTGTCATAAATCCAAATGCTCTTCCAATCTTGATTCGCAACACATGGCATTAGCGTGTTGCATATAGACTTCCTATAAAGCCGTTGGGAAGAAGGAGTTTATATTAAAATCAGGAACGAAAAATGAACCAACAACGTCAACTAAGCTGGAAAATAGCAGCTATTCTAGGTACCTCTTTTGGCTTTAATGCACACGCTGCAGAAATGGTCAGAGTCGATAATGATGCATTATTCCAACAAAGTCTCGTCGCTCAGTCGAAGAGTGTTGCTCCACTAGAATTAGGTTTTTCTGAAGTTAAACGGGTGGTACTGCCCAATGGAAAAACGAAAGTCCGCTACCAACAAACTCACTTAGGTTTACCCGTCTTTGATACCTCCGTTGTCGCCACCCTTTCCAAAAACCAACCCACTCAGGTGTTCGGTTCAATGGCACAAGGGATCAGTGGAGACCTATCCAGCATTGCACCAAAGCTGAATCAGGAGCAAGCGATTGAAGCCGCACTGTCTGCTCATCGCACGTTTACTGTCGGCAAAAAGTCGATTGAAAATAAAAACGCGAAACTGATGGTGAGATTGGATGAGAACCAAGTCGCCCAAGTGGTATATCTGGTCGATTTCTTTATCGCGTCCTCTATGCCAGAGCGCCCTTTCTACTTTATTGATGCCACGACTGGCGATGTACTCCAAAAATGGAATGGGCTAAACCACGCTAAAGCATTAGGTACTGGCCCCGGTGGCAACCTCAAAACCACTCGATATGAATATGGCAGTGACTTCCCTAGCTTTCCCATCGACAAAACAGGCACAACTTGTACGTTAGAAAACGATTCGGTTAAGACAGTCAACTTGAATCATGGAACCTCTGGCAGCGCAGCCTACAGCTACAACTGTGCCGACGGAACCAACTACACCGATCATAAATACATCAACGGGGCTTACTCGCCTCTTAACGATGCACACTACTTTGGTAATGTCGTATTCGATATGTACAAAGAGTGGATGAACACATCGCCTTTAACTTTCCAGCTGACGATGCGAGTTCATTACAGCACCGATTATGAAAATGCTTTCTGGAATGGTACATCAATGACTTTTGGAGATGGCAAAAACACCTTTTACCCATTGGTCGATATCAACGTGAGTGCTCACGAAGTCAGCCACGGCTTCACAGAGCAAAACTCCGGTCTTGTGTACCGAAATATGTCGGGTGGTATGAATGAAGCCTTCTCAGACATTGCAGGCGAAGCGGCTGAATACTACTTGCGTGGCAATGTGGATTGGGTGGTCGGTAGCGATATCTTCAAATCGGAAGGTGGCTTGCGTTACTTTGATCAACCTTCAAAAGATGGCCGCTCAATTGATCATGCCTCTCAATACTACGACGGTTTGAACGTTCACTTATCTAGCGGTGTTTATAACCGCGCCTTTTACCTTTTAGCGAACAAATCGGGTTGGAATGTACGTAAGGGCTTTGAAATATTCACGGTCGCCAACCAACTGTATTGGACGGCAAACAGTACCTTTGATGCAGGTGCTTGTGGCGTAGCGAAAGCCGCAGCCGACATGGGCTATGTGGTTGCCGATGTTGAAGATGCTTTTAATACCGTAGGCGTGAATGCGAGTTGTGGTGTCACGCCTCCAACTGGCAATGTACTAACGAAAGGCACACCGATTGCGAACCTAAGCGGGAATCAATCTTCAGAGAGCTTCTACACCTTCACCGTTGATTCAGCATCAAACGTGACGGTTTCAATGTCTGGTGGTTCAGGCGATGCCGATCTTTACGTGAAATCAGGCAGTAAGCCAACGACATCGAGTTACGATTGTCGCCCGTATCGCGCTGGCAACAATGAGCAGTGCAGTGTGAGCGCGCAACCGGGCGTGACTTATCATGTGTTACTGCGCGGATACTCGAACTACGCTGGCCTAACATTGCGTTTAGATTGAGTTAGCGCGAGCCTCTATCGGTAATGCAAACTAAAACGCCTACTCACATGAGTAGGCGTTATTTATATTTCAGAGCTCAAGCTTAAGACTTCGCTGGTAAAGAGTTCCCTTAACCATAAATTCACGATGTCGTCGTTGCGGTTGCTGTGCCAATACACGCTCAATGATGGGGTTTTGTATTCAAATGGCAGGTCTAACATCTTGATTTTGCTTTTATCAAAGTAAGCATTCGCGATGGACTTAGGGAAAGTCGCGATCCAATCACTGTTATAAATCGTGTCCGAGAAATCAGCGATGGAGTTGAGCTTTCTCGCCACTTTACGCTCTGAAAAGATAGGACTGTGGAACTCGGTTAATTGATGCACTCTATAATTATCATGAGTCAGCATCACGTGCTTTTCAGACAGATATCTTTCTAAGGTCAGCTGTTCTTCTATCTGCGCGTGGTTTTGGCTACACACCGCACACAACTCATCACTCCAAATTTCTTGGCTCTGCAATGTTGGATGAGCGTTGGTGAGATCAACAACCAAGTCGATTTTTTTCTCTCGAATATCTGTGACCATATCTTCTTTGATATTGACCACTTCGATAATGCAGTTAGGCGCTTCTTTTTGAATTTTATCCAAAATCTTGGGCAAGATGGCGCTGCTTGAAATACTCATCGCTGCGATTCTGAACGTGTAGCTGCACTCTTGCGGATCAAAGTCGTGAGTTTCAGGTAAGGAATGCGAAACGAGCTTATACGCTTGCTTAAATATAGGGTATAGATCGTTAGCGACCGGAGTCGGCTCAAGTGTGTATGATTTTCTAACGAAGAGTAAGTCTCGATACTCATCTCGAAGCTGCTTAAGATGCGCACTGAGGCTAGGTTGAGATATGTTGAGCCTTTCTGCTGCGTACGTTAGGTTTCCCTCTTCATATATAGCGATAAAGTAATATATGAGGTTCAGGTTAAATCGTTTCATTCGAGCTCTTCAGGCAATCATTAAATTTAATAAACGATCATAAATAATACCGTTTAAATGACTCCATATTATCGTTTTTTAATTCTATATTTTGGTTAGGGTTATGACAGAGCATTGTTAAAACACCAATTGAAAATAACATGAACTAGTACGGTAGGATATGGGTGATTGAATTCCAAAAATAGATAAGGTCATGTTTTTAATATAGATATAGCTTTTCCTGATATCTAGTATAGGTGTGGCTTTATATTAGAAACAGCTTGAGTTTGCCATAATTACCGGTTCCTAAACATACACTTATAGAAATAGAGAATGATGAACCGATTTGTAAAACCGATAATAATCTCAGCAAGCCTAGTAACTTTATTTGGCTGCGTAGGTAGCAACGCAGTAACGGGTAAACTAATGGAGTTTAACGTTAAAGCCGTTGATAACCGTTACGCTCGTGGTGGCTTAAACATGCTGCTTGCTCCTGCTTACGGTATTACCGTTGCTGCCGATTACATCGTGTTTAACTCGCTGGAATTTTGGACGGGTAAAAACCCAATCAATAAGAAACCACACATCTTTGATAGCAAGGTTGATACTTACATTGATGTTAATGACCAACTTGATGACAGCCTAACAGAAGCGCCAATCGACCCGCTGGCAAAGCATGTGATTGACCACAGTGAAATGAAAGTAATCAACCAAGATGAAATCATAATCGAGTTAACTTACAACGACGGTACTCGCGCGACACTGACAGGCCAACGCTTCGGTGATGAAGTGCGTTACTCTCTCGATAACCAAGTGATTGCGAAAACAAGCTTAGAAGAGATGCAAATGTACATGGCAGCCGCTAAGCAATCGTAAGTAACGCAGAATTAACTGATACACCCCCATCAAGTCAGTTAGTTAGTACCTATAAAAAAGAGAGGTTAGCTTAGTCGCTAACCTCTCTTTTTTGTTTACAGTTTTTGCTTTATTGCTTATGGCTTATGGCTTATGGAGAATAGCCACGACTAATAAGCAAAGTAAGGAGAAAAACGTTTCACATTCAACTGACGAGTCATGTTACTTAGTTGCTCTTCTCGGATGTCTTGGAATTCATCGAGTCGCTGGTAAATAGTGAAATATCGATTAATGTTTGCGACGTATTTTACTGGCTCTTGGCTAATGTTTTTTCTCGCAATAACCTCAACATGGTTAAACCACTTATTTGGATTAAAGCCCTGCTTGGCTGCCAATACTCTCATTCGTCTTATTTTAGCTGGGCCTGCGTTATAAGCGGCTAAGCTGAAGTGAATCTTATCGATATCGGACAACTCTGGAAGATCAAAATATCGATCGTAGATGAAACGTAGATACTTACTGCCAGCGTGAATATTGCTTTCTAAGTCGTAGACGTCATCAATATCGACGTACCAATCACGCGCTGTTTTAGGCATCACCTGCATAATACCGACTGCACCACGATGCGATATTTTTGTGTTATCTAAACCAGACTCTTGGAAAGCCATCGCTAACAAGATGAGCCAATTGATTTCATACTTTTCACCGTACGCGACAAACAGTTCTTCGAGCTTCTCTCGCTCTTCGTTTTGCAGAGCGTTCGATGCTCTATTCATCCAAGTAATGCTTTCCAGATAGCGATTATCAATAACATTGCCAAGCAAAGTTCCCTGTTTTGATTCTTGTAAATACTGATCGATTTGAGCTTTCAACTGTGGGTTATTTTTACGTATAGCCCAAGCAATATCCGCATTGTGCCTAAAGGCGAGATCCCTATGAATTCGGATATCTTGTTCTAGGTTTCCCCACAACTCCAACTTATGACTATCGACAATCGTTGCAGTGATTTTTCCACGCTTAATCAAATCCAACAGTTCCAGATCTTGGATGTTATTGTTTAATAAATGGATGTAGATAGGCACCATACCGTTCTGTTCTAGCTGCTTATTCACGGTATGCACACTGCTGATATAGCTGGAGTTCTGTTTTAGCCAAACTTCCTTACCTTGTAGCTGAGTGATGTCGGTAATCAACGGGGTAGAATGGTTCGTCACCAACAGTTCATCAATGTCGCTACGAATGGGGATGCTGAAATCGACCAATTGCTCTCGCTCTTTTGTGACGGTTAAGTTCGCCACCGCAATATCGCCTCGGCCTTGATTTAACGCACTCAGCAGTTCACTTCGTTCAACCGGAATAACCTGAACACGCAGCAAAGGATCACGAACCTTCAACGCCTGTTGAAAGTAATGAATTTGTTCCGCGAGAATCCCTTTCGGCTTGCCATTTTCAATATGATAAAAGCCAACATCACCAGAGACTAACACGCGAACAACGCCTTTTTTCTGCAGCACATCGAAGTCACCGATATAGGATTTATGGGCGTTGTCCGGCACTTCAAAACCAAAAGCTGATTTGGAAATAATAGAAATAAAAACCAACACCTTCGATAAGCGTGAGGCGCCATTAAAATTCGTCATATTTAGTATTCCTAATGCGGTAGAAGCCCAAAAACCTCAATTGTGTTGTATGGGAGGTCTTTCACTTGAAGCAGTTCAACGTAAAGGAACTTGCTTAACGTTGGTCGAGTGAGGAGATTATTGCTGTTAAGAGTAACGTGGTGTGCGCAGTGGATCGTTTAAGTTGTGTTATTGATTAAGGGAGACGAATTATACCTAAAACCACCCGCTCCGAAATATCGAGCTCGCTATAGTCGATATAGGTGATTCCTATAACTGTTACTCGCGTACAACGCCCTCATTATCTCGCAGTCAACGTCCCGCTCATGAGCATCAACATCAAGCATTAAGAACGACGTGTTATAAATAAACCCTATATCTTGTATAGGCTACAGCGCATTAACGAAAGCCAACCACCCTTGCATAATACGGCCGAAATTTTCTTCCCATTGGAATAACCATGTTAAAAAAATCACTGCTTGCCATTTGCTGTTTCGCCGCTCTATCAGGGTGTGGTTCGCCTACTCAAAACACCACACAAACTAAAGTCGACATGCTCGCCGACAACTTAGACATGTCGTTTGAAATCGTTACAAACTACGGCAGCGAAAATGGTATTGCTTGTGCAGAGCTCAAAGCGGATTATGCATCTTGCAACTTGGTCAACATCGTTCTGACCAATGATGGGTCTCAAGTAAACATCGAAGATTGGTCGATCTATTTCCATAGTATTCGCCCAGTCTTAGAGAACCGTAACAAAGAATTTAAGGTCACGCACATAACCGGAGATCTGCATAAGATCGAACCGAGTGATCACTTCACAGGCTTCCAAAAGAACAAGACCCATACTATTCCGATCATATCCGAAGCGTGGCAAGTCTCTTACACCGACTTTATGCCGCGCGCCTTTGTGTTTGCTGAAGGCGCAGAAGCAAAAAACATCGCATCTACAGATACGGAAGATCTCACTATGTTCGTTAAAGGTTTGGACCAATCTCAAGTTCGATTCTCTGTCGACGACAACAACCCAAGATCAACCGCAGAAAGCCGCTTTGAGAATAATCAGGACATGATATTTAGAGAAGCGACGGGCGAGATTCTACCAACACCGAAACACGTAGAGTTCACTGGCAGCTATTTACCCATTATCCAAGGTCTCAACCTAGATTCACTGCCGGTATCAGATTCAACTAAGCAAGCCGTGATTAACCAAGCTGACATGATGGGGATTACCAATCTGGAAAGTGGTATTAACATCAATGTTCAATATCAAAATGCCGAACTGATTAAGGATAAAGAGAGCTACCAGCTAGAGATCAACTCAGACAGCATTAACATTATTGCTATCGACGAGATTGGCGTGTTCTATGCGATGCAGTCGCTCCTCAATGTCTACGACCCTTTCTCTCGTTACACCATTCCAACCATGAAGGTGGTCGATGCACCAAGGTTTGAATATCGAGGTTTCATGGTGGATGTCGGCCGTAACTTCCACTCTAAAGACACGATATTCAAAACCATTGAACAAATGGCCGCCTTTAAGATGAACAAACTGCACCTACACATGGGTGAAGATGAAGGTTGGAGACTAGAAATTCCGGGGCTACCTGAACTGACGGAGGTTGGCAGCCAACGTTGTTTCAATGAAGATGAACAGCAATGTTTGATGCCGCAGCTCGGTTCGGGGGCTAACAACGATAACTTTGGCTCGGGGTATTTTACTCGCCAAGATTACATCGACATTTTGCTGTATGCCAAAGCACACAAAATCGAAGTGATTCCTGAATTTGATATGCCAGCGCACGCGAGAGCCGCCGTAATGTCGATGGAAGCTCGCTATCAAAAATACATGAATTTAGGTGACGTTGAAAAAGCGGAGCAGTATCGCCTTCTCGATCCACAGGACGAATCCAACGTGACCACCGTTCAGTTCTATAATCGTCAAAGCTTTATCAACCCGTGTCTTGAGTCTTCAACACAGTTCGTAAACAAGGTCATCACTGAAGTTAAGAGCATGCACGAAGAAGCCGGCATGCCGTTAACCCAGTGGCATTTCGGAGGAGACGAAGCCAAGAACATCAAGCTTGGTAATGGCTTCCAAGACATAAACGACGCGCCTCAAGTGGGCAAAGGACAAATTGATCTCTCCAAAGAACACAAACCTTATGAGAAATCGCCTCAATGCTTAGCCAAAATCGAATCTGGTGAAATAGAAAACCAAGACGCACTGTTGAGCTACTTTGCCATCGAAGTTTCAAAGCTATTAAAAGAACAGAACGTATCGACCTTCCAAGCGTGGCAAGACGGGCTAAAGTACGTTGAGAATTCAGACGCTCTTGCCACCGACAACACACGTGTCAACTTATGGGACACGGTTTTCTGGGGAGCAAGCGACGCGTCGAGCCAACTCGTGAACGATGGTTATCAAGTCGTGTTGTCTAACCCTGACCATATCTATCTCGATATGCCTTACGAGGTTGACGAGCATGAACGCGGCTACTACTGGGCAACACGAGCCTCTGACACTCGCAAGATGTTCTCATACACCCCAGAGAACCTGCCGCAAAATGCAGAACTAGCGAAGGATAGAAATGGAGATTCTTATACCGCTAAAGGAACGCTCACGCCGAACCAACCTGTTTACGGCCTCTCAGCAGCTCTGTGGTCTGAAACCATCAGAACTGACGCTCAGTATGAATACATGGCCTTCCCTCGCCTAATGGCAGTCGCTGAACGAGCGTGGAACAAGGCGGAATGGGAATTAGAGTATCAAGCCGATGTCGAGTACTCATCTACCACAGAGCGTACTAACAAGAACATCTTGACCGACGATTGGAGCCGATTTGCCAGTATTCTTGGCCAACGTGAATTGGCAAAAACGGAAATGAGAGACATCACATACCGCTTGCCCGTTCCGGGAGGGAAGATCCTCCAAGGTAAACTACATATGAACTCTCAGTTTCCGGGATTATCTTTAGAATATTCAACCGACAACGGTCAATCTTGGCACGTCTACCTCAATGCAAGTAAGCCTTCAGTAGAGTCGAGCGTTTTGGTTCGTAGTGTTTCTCACCTAGGGAACCGAACCAGCAGAACCATTGAAGTTCCATATGGCCAATAAACGAATACAGCGGAATAGCCATTAAACCCGCAGTTTGAAATTCTAAGTTTCAATAACCGCGAATCGATCAAGCCTGCCCATCATGAGCAGGCTTTCTTTTTGCCTACAGATACGATGTTGTGGAGTAAACACCGAATGTACTCATAAGAAATACAAAGGAGTTAATTATATTGCAGAACCTCTTATTGATTGGTTTATAAATTTGCATATATCAAGCCAGTGCCAACTTAATATTTTATAAATTCTTTAAATTGAGATCCTGTGCTGTACAACGAGATAAAAATGACTGACTAAGTTTTGAACACATTCACCTTACTGATAGGTTTTATCCTGTAGGGCAAATGCTCTATTAATGATAAAAACTAAAATAAGGATTATTTATGAGACCATCTTTTTCTATCAGTATGGTACTTGCAACGACAGTGGTTGGCTTCCAGTCTTATGCAAACAATATCGACACGACAGACACACGCTCTCTTTCGGAGAACGCCTCAGCACAAAAGCAATCTTTAGCGTTGCAAATCAGTGCCCGCTACTCCGATCTCGAGCTTTCTTTAAAAGACCAGATAACAGAAAAGCAACTGTCTACACCGATAGACAAGCTTAACTCAACCAAGCCCTACTCCGCGTTTTCAAGCAAGATGCAAAAAGCCGACCTTAGCTACCGTAAGATGAAAGGGGTCAACGACTTCAGTGACTCTTTGCTAGAGATTCGCATGGCCGATGAAGCGATGATTGAAGCTTGGAAGAACGGCGAGAGCCCGCTGTTTGCCTTCGAACCATCAGGCGATGATTCAAATTGGCAATACATTGAAGCCTATGATGTGTATGGGCAGGTTCACGAACTAGACGTGTACCAAACGCCAGACGTTCCCGTATTTGTCATTGATAGTAACGGCGCAGAAGAACTCAAAGCAGGCCTAATGGCAATGCAGAGCGAGATGCAGAAACTAGGTACCACCACGCAAATCAATAGCGATAGCAAAACTGACGCCAGTATGTCCAAAGCTCAGAAACAAACGTTCTTAGGCAAAGCGACTCGCTCAATGACGATGTCTGAACCTGAAGAATTGAACACCACCCAATTATCTAAGATTCGTTTGGCTATCGATAGAGAACCTTGGATCTCTGGCAAAGCTGAAATCTACGCTATTGTCACTGGGGTTGATTCAAGCCGTATAGAGCCACAGATTGACCTCGTTGAGATGCCTTATCTGGATTACGACAAACAAACCTACTACCCAAATCAAACCGTCATTTTCTGGCCTCGTTACCGCTGGGGCGCTGCCGATATGATCTTGATGGAGCACGATGATGGTACTGATTATAAAGCGTTAGCAAAACTATTGGTTCAAGCCGCTGAAGAGATACTGAAGATGATTCCTGATCCAGAAGTTCAGGGTTATGCGATTATCCCTCAGATCACAGGCAAGATTATCGACGTAATTCCTGATGGCGTATTAGTGAATGATGATGACTTCGTGGACGTGTATTACACCTTAATGCAAAACACCCCTTATGTTGATCGCCCGGGTGCTGGCGGAAATGCGGTCGCATCATTTACTCCTGTGACAATTTCGCCAACAGAGTAAATCTGTTCCTTATTGGTTAGGGCTTAGTCATACAAGCCCTAACTCTTGGTTAGCAAAGGTGACTCAAGATAGATGGAGACGCACTGAAAAACTGATTACAGGGAGTAATCGAACACGATGATGTCATCTAACAAAGGACGAAACACATCTTTCAGCGCATCATGCTCTGGGTGCGGAAGATAGTTTTGACGCCCTGCTTCATCTGCGAACGTCATTAAAACGGAATGGGTATAACCTTGGTTCTTGTTTTCAGGACTGTCGTTTAGCCCCCACTCGACTGAAGTCACGCCTTCAACCTTACTGGGCATCGCTTCAAACAGTCCTTTCAGTTTCTCTATTTCAGAAGCTTCAGCCTCTTCTTTAAACTTAATCAGCAAAATATGACGAATCATTCCCGTTTCTTTTCGATTCATTTCTAGTCCTTTTCGAGTCTTCGTTTGCTTGTGTGTCATTCGAGCCCACATCGAGTCGTGAGTTAACGTTAATAGAAAGACAAAATGCCACACGTTACACACCATGCCAAGGCTAGACCACTAGAGTTTATAAAATACCCCAAATCCCAAAACGAAAAATGCTGCTCCCAAGGGCGCAGCATTTCTCATGACAATGGTAAGCACATTTTTAATGTTAATCACGACGACCTGTAAGCTGGATCGCTTGGTCTTGATCTACGTTCTTTTGGAATTGGATTCCGCCGTTAGACGCTTCATTTCTTCCTTCCAGTGTTAAGTCAGATTCAACACGCTCAGCCTTTACTTGATTACCTTCGCTTCTTGTCATGTCGATTGTACCTGTATACGTACCATCGGCAGCAAATGCAGTATTCATTGAAAGCGCCATTAAGCCTAATGCGATTAGTTTTTTCATACGTCACCTCTTATTGTTTTAATTCTTGTTGTTTGGTTAGTGTGTTGCTTTGTTGAGGTAACTTTAACAACCCGATGTTGTGCACTCGAGGAAAACCAAGATTTACAAAATAGAAATCGCTCACAATCAATACAGTTTTAAATCAATGTAATAGTCACATTTTGACGCTGTTCTGTCTTAACTAAAGACTCTCAAGACTATGATACTAAGGTCAGATGTTTTTCTTTCGTGTAACTAACGCGAGAGCTCATCCTTATCAACTCAATTCGGAGTGCTTGTGGACTTCAATTTAGATATCCAAAATATCTTAGTCATCAAACGTATGTACGAACTTCGTCATGTTGGTTTGGTCGCAGAGTCGTTGGGCAAAACGGCGGGGGCAATCAGTAAAAACTTGTCTAAGTTAAAGGTTCAGCTCGACGACCCCTTGTTCATTCAAACCAAACAAGGTTTCGAACCTACTTCATTCGTAGAAGCCAATATCGCTAATTTTGAGCAGATTCTGAGTAGTGTAGAAGCGATAAAGCATCAAGAGTTTTCCCCCGAAACTTACCAAGGTGATATCAAAATCTACGCGAATACGCTTTTCTGGGAACGCTTTGGTTCGAAACTCTACTTTTCTTTGAGTAAAGAAGCCCCGCATGCTCACTACTCGTTCGTTAGATGGGGAAGCAATGTTAAAAATAGGCTCATCGACGGCGAAGAAGCGATAGCGGTGCACTACTTTGATGAAACCCTGCCACAGTCAATTTCTCAGACAGAATTTGGAAAAGGAAAAGTCGTGTTCTTCGTCAGAGAAGACCATCCTGCAAAAGATTTTGAGTCACTCGCCAACTATCCAATCATTCTGTTTAAAACCCCTGGATGGAATGACAACAAATATCCGATCCTTGAGCGACTTAGAAACATAGGTTTTCAGATAAACCCTAAAGTAGAAGTTGACCACCCTGCAATGATTCATGATGTCGTACTTAAATCTGACTATTTTGGTATCACTCTCAATGGCAGCGTACCAGATGGATGTCGAAGTATTGATTTGCCGGAAAAGCTGACTATCGATGTCAGCTATGTCATGAGCTGTCGTCGCTCACAGAAAGACGCGCCTTTGAATCAATGGCTATTACAAATTCTGAAATCCGCTCTGAAAAACAAGCAAGCGTAGATCAACCGATAACGGCTTTATGATCGAAAAAAGGCTCCTTGAAGGAGCCTTTTGATTAGTGACTATTCGCTTATGTTTTTATTTTAAAATGCTTCTTCGAGCGTTTGTTCATTCTTTTTTCCTGCTTGCTTCTCGCTTATTTCTACCTCTTTCAAGCGCGCCGTGAAGTGTCTTAACACAGGCGGTTCATAGGTAAAGTCGAGCCCTTTCACTTTCCCAGCATTCTCTTTTACTTTCTCGAATGCTTCGATAATGAAATCCATGTGGGTTTGTGTGTACGTCGCGCGTGGAATGGTTAAGCGCAATAATTCTGCAGGGCATGGATGTTGCTCGCCCGTTGCAGGATCACGGCCTTGCAGTAAAGAACCAATTTCAACCGCTCTAATACCTGCCACTTTGTACAGTTCACACGCCAAAGCATGTGCGGGGAACTGACCCGCCGGAATGTGTGGAAGCAATTTACCCGCATCTACAAATGCGGCATGCCCCCCTGCTTGCTGACACACGATACCCATCGCTTCTAAGCCATCAACAAGGTATTGAACCTGACCAATGCGGTATTCCAACCAGTCTTGACGCATGCCGTCATAAAGGCCAACCGCCAAACGCTCCATTGCGCCGCCTTCTAACCCACCATAAGTTGGGAAACCCTCTTGAACGACACACAAGGTTCGACATTCTGTGTAAACATCCATGAATGACTCATCTTTAAAGCAGAGTAAGCCACCCATTTGCACCATCGCATCCTTCTTAGCTGACATGGCTAAACCATCCGCGTATTTGTAAGATTCACGAGTGATCTGTTCAATTGTCCAATCTTGATAACCGACTTCACGCTGCTGAATGAAGTAAGCATTTTCAGCGTATCGTGCAGAATCCATAATTACTGGGATATCGTACTTCTGTGCGATTTCATACACGGCTTTAAGGTTGGCAATAGACACAGGTTGTCCACCAGCCGAGTTACAAGTAATGGTGCTCACAATATAAGGAACATTAGCCGCGCCTGCTTCTAAGATAGCTTCTTCCAGTTTCACCACATCGAAGTTGCCTTTGAAATCAGCGTTCACTGAGGTATCAAACGCTTCTTTGGTATAAACGTTTTTCGCGACACAGCAATTCACTTGAGTGTGTCCTTGCGTGGTATCGAAGAAGTAGTTCGACAAAGCGACCATTTTGCTGCGATCGAGTCCTTATTCCATTTCGCGCTTCTGAATCAGAACAGGAATGTAAATCTGCTCTGCGCCGCGCCCTTGGTGTGTTGGAATCGTCAACTCGTAGCCGAAGATATCTTTCACCGCATTCGACAGTGCATAGTAACTGCGACTGCCGCTGTAAGCTTCATCACCCATCAACATCGCGGCTTGCATACGTTGAGTAATTGAACCGGTTCCGCTGTCGGTCAACAAATCGATGAACACATCATCGCTGTCGAGTAGAAACGGGTTCATGCCCGCTTCGACAATGGCTTGCTCACGATAAGCGCGAGTTGTTCTTTTTACTGGCTCTACAACGCGAATACGAAACGGTTCTGGTAGATGTTTGAAGTTTTCCATAATAGTACCTTTCAATAAATTCAGCCTAAATCGAAAAAGCCAAATCCATTATTTTTAGATGTCACGAGTCATCACCATTAATTTAATTTCACGCACAATCACTATCGTGATGATTACGATTAAAATTAATAGCTATAAATAAATTATTTAATCAATGACGTATTGATTAGGATCCAGTTAATAATGACTAAGAGATAAAGAACCACATGCATAACAACACAAATAGCGGCCACATGAACTACTACATCTCTTAAAGAAAAATTAACAGGATTGGGCAAAGCTCAAGGACTCTGCTGGCGCGTGACGCCTAGAGGGTACTACTCTGAAGAAAGGTGGAACGAGAGCTGGTGATCTAAAGTATACCAAGCTAACAAGGTTAGCCAAGTTGTTGATTGCCATTTCAGATACATGTTCACAATATATCCCTACGTTGAAATCAAGGTGATCCGAAATTTAAATATAGTGCAATTGTTTTATAAATACAGCGAAAGAAAGTATAAATGTGATCAATATTTAGAATGACAATTAAGTGCGATGCCGTGTTATATAAACTGTGAAGACCATCAGTTTGCATACTATTAAACTAGTTCACGAGTTAAACAAGTGTCGATAAATAACTGTGGTGGTAAATAACGGTAGTCCTAAATAACAGTAATGAAAAACAGTTGCGGCAATAAATGTTCAATAATAAGTAATGGTAGATTAAAACAAGCTCTGATAATCACTGAGTTACGTTAACTCATCTTTAGCCTCATCAGAGCTTGATTACTATTGTTATTGTTATTGTTTTGCCATCGCTATTGCCATTAAATCAGGTTACTTCTTCTTAACCACTTGTTTAATCGCCATTTCAGCTAACTTCGGTGTTGCGGCTTTCAGTGCACTTGGTGCTACTTTCTTACCGGCTTTTACCGCTTTGTTCAGCTGTCCTTTAACCGACGTCCCTCTTTTCATTGCTTCAAAACGTTGGCGATTTCTCTGAACATTATTTGCGTCAGCGATGCGTTCGAGCAACGTTTGCCTTAAAATATCTAAACCAAACTGCGCCTTTTCTGGTGCAATCGCCAGCGGCAAAGCAATGTCCGGCTGTAACAGAGTTTGATTGTATTCGAGCGCTTGAGCAATGATCTTTGCTTTGGCCGATATTGGGTTCTCTAAGTCATACGGAGGTTGCCAATCGTCTACAGGCTTTAATCTATCCACTTGATTCACAACCGACACCACAATCGGCTTCTTGCGTGAGATGTTCTTAGGATCGTCATAGAAAGCATCAAATCGATCTTTCAACTGCTTATCCAAATCACGCGCAGACTGATTGGCTTTAAGTACCCACAGCACCACATCGGCTTGGGTCATCTCTTTCAGCATTAAGGCTTCGGTTTTAGCATTGCCGTCAAGCCCTTGCAGATCAACCACTCGAACGTCATTATCGTCGACAAACGCGTTGTAAACCGTTGAAGTGTCGGTTGATGGTAGAACATCGACCTCAGCAACCAGCTCTTGCTTAAGGGCATTAATCAGTGAGGATTTACCCGAGCTTGTTTGCCCCACCAGCACAATTCGCACAGGCTCTAATTCAGGAGCAAAACGTTTTTCGTCGACTTCAGACACATCAGATGCTTTTAATGCTTCGTCTTCAATGCTGAATCGCCCGCTATAAAGATCAATCGCTACTGCAGCCACTTCATCAAGTAAGGCTTGTTTCGCTGCGTATTGCATGTCATCGACCACGCCTTTGGTCATGGATGATGTCGCTTGCTCTCGACCTAAATCGGAAATCACCTTCAATGGATTCAAATACAGGTTTTTAAGGTGGTTGCCCCAGATAGCTGCTTTGAAGATCTTCTGCCCTAGCTCACCGTATTTGTCATAGGCTTCATAGCCCGCTTTGATGTAGGAAACCTTGAGATATTCGATACCCGGAATGTGTTCTTTCACCACCAACTTGTACCGGCGGCTGACTTCTTCGAAGAGTTTGAGCCCTTCAGGGATAGAGAAATCGAGCGATTTCTTATCAAACTTTTTGGCGACAAACTCAAGTACCTCTAAACCGGTTTGGTCGAGGTTACCCCACTCTATCTCGACCATTAATTGTTGGCGTACATAGTGTTTCGAATCGTTCCAAATCGACAGCTCCGCTTGAGACCATTCATCAGACGCTTTGACCATCGCATCATTGACCAACGCACCATCAGTGTCAGCAGTCTTAGGCGAAGATTCGGTTTCACCCTCGCTCGCTGGGTTTGCAGACTTATCGCTATAAGTTGGCTCGCGAGAAGAGCGGCTAGAGATGAATAAAGGAATGGTGAACACCAAGGTACTCACCGCTATAGCAATCGACATTTCCAACAAATAGCCGTATTTAACCGCCAAGAAGACACCAAAACCCATCATGATAATGCTTGGGAAGATCGCCGAAATCAGCGCAATGCCCCAACGTCCACTAGACAGAACGGCCAATAATCGAAATAGGTTTCTAATTTTCTTCATAGCCCGACGCCGCCTTACCTTTTTTCAGGGATTCTTTGTAGATTTTTTGCATCTCTTTTTCAGAGACTTCTTCGCCTTTGTTCTTATGATAGAAGTAAAAACACGCCGCGCGACCTAAACCATAAGAGGTTCCGAAACTCATTGCCGCTGCTGCCACCGCGCCTACCGTTTGGCCATAAACCGGAATCAGCTTTATCAGCTGTCGAGTGCCCAATTTCATACCGTATTGCAACGCAAAGCTGCTTCCCAAAGTGCCTATCAACTCGCTAAACACTCTCTTGTTCCATTCGACACCATATTGGTTCGCTAAACTATGGAGCATTTTCGCTTGGATCGCAGGTACAGACACCAAGCCAACACCCGGAATAAGGTCGCTCGCCGCGGCGCTTCCTGCATACCAAAGCACTTCATTTTCTACTTGATCAAAGTTGGCTTCTTCTTGAGTTGAATGTTCTTTGTCTACCACCATCATGCCGATAACAGGAAGGATGTTGGTCAGCTTTTCTAACAAAACGTCATAGTTATATATTGAGCCACTGTTATTGCTCAAATCATCCGTTTCAAAATCCACCGCGACGGATTCAAAGCTCTTACCCCAAACCGTTTCTACTTGGTTGATGTTGAACAGAACCTGTCTTGCTCGGTCGGTCTCACTCGAAGACAACACCGCCGTATGAACAAGCAGCAAGTGCTTAATTTTCTTTTCCTTCTTAATCTGTTTCAGAGCAGCAAGTACCGAGGATTGTTCAGGTTCATCGGCTTTCATCACCACGACTAACGCATTACCTGCCTGACCAATCTCTTCTAGGTCTTTTTTCGCATCGTAATTCGCTTCACCCAAACCTCGGGTATCGAGAAAGCGCATCACCGGTTTGTCTTGCGGAAACTCATACGACATCGCCGTCATGGTACATGGCGCAAATCCATTGCCGACTTCAACAGAAGAGTCACCCGTGACCGCTTGAATAAACGATGACTTGCCCGCGCCCGTTTTACCCAACAACCACAAGGTCGGAAGATGCGTGCGCTGATATTCATGAGCCTGAGTCAGATCGGGATTCTTGCTCGGATTGATGAAGTCTTTTATTTGATCAAACATGGTTAGACTAACTCTCACTTGATGTTGAGATTCGGGTTGGTGACAAGGCGCGATGACTTATATAATCACATCATCGCATTTTACTTAAGTTGTTCAGTGGCGCGTTTGTTCAGTGTCACTGTTTTACAATGCTTAAGCGCTTGTTTTTATGAGCCTGTTTTATATACGGTTCTATCACGTATTTAAGCCTGCTCCAAGCTATTGATATGCATGTAGCCATAGTTACCTCGGCGGTCTATTCACAATGAGTCGCCAGCAACAAACACAGAGAGCTCAAAAAGAAGTATGGAACAAATTTATTTAGCAGGCGGATGCTTGTGGGGCGTGCAAGAGTTCATTAAATATGTACCCGGAGTGATCAGTACAGAAGCCGGTCGTGCCAATGGTAGCGCCCAGCCAACAGAAAACGAGACAACACAAAGTGATGAGACCCAAAACGCTTATGATGGTTACGCAGAGTGTGTCCAGATTGAGTTTGATCCGAGCATCACGTCAGTCACGGTTTTGATGGAGCATCTGTTTGAGATCATCGACCCATACAGCGTAAACAAACAAGGGGTTGATGTGGGCGAGAAATACCGCACGGGTGTATACAGCACTAACGCCCTGCACTTATCAGAAGCTGCGAACTACATTGCCTCTCGTGAGGACGCAGACCGAATCGCACTCGAGATATTGCCGTTAACTCACTATGTCGCGAGTGATGAGATCCACCAGCATCACCTAAGTCAGTTCCCTGAAGATCACCACTTATGCAATATTCCTTGGGATCTGCTGCATAAATACAAGTCCTAGGCTTGAGCCTAGAAACGAGAAACAGAACACTAAAAAGCCCCAACAGGAATATACCTATTGGGGCTTTTTCAGTTTCTAGTGTTTAGATAACCTATCGAGTCGTTCTCGAATCGCGCTTCACACTTATATCGTTACTCTCATTAGGATTAGCACTAATGCGGGTTACTTCTTGGTATTTTCAAGCACGTAATTTGGGCCTGCTGTTTCAGCGGTTACCACTGCAAGTTTAGACACGTCTGCACCTTCGCCTTGGTAAGCGTTGATGCCGTTCTCAACCGTCACTTTTGGCAGTTCAACCGAGTAACTTTCGATCAGTTCTGAATCCGTCACTTGACCCACGTAAGTTTCGTCTGTGTAGGTTGCGCCGACTAATGGGAAATCTTGCGTTGCACGTACACTTACAAACTCAGGTGATTGTGAGTTATCAACCACATTGTGTTTGAACGCCACATCCACACCTGCGTAAATACCTTCAACTTCTGCGTTGTTGAATAGACTTACACGGTGGCTTTGGTTGCCGTAAACAATGCCCCACTCAGTGTCGACTAGAGAGTTGTTCTCAATCGTGATGTTTTTCGGCGTCCATTGCTTATTCAGCTCTTTGCCCTTCACTGATTGATCTAACTGCTCGCCATTCGCTACATCGATGATGCCGGTGTTAATAACAATACCGCCACGCAGGTCAGCGTTACCTTCAATCACACCATCGCGACCACGAGTATTCGTAATGTAGTTGTTACGAATCACATGGTCTTCATCGTAGATACGCATACCGCCAGTTAGGCGTTTCTCGTTACCCAAAATCATGTTGTTCTCAACCGTATTGCCTTTACCGTGACGCAGTGAAATCAGTGCCGCACTTTGGAAGATGGTGTTGCCTGCAATCGTGTTGTCACCCGACTTAATAGAGATAAGCTCGCGCTCGCCATCCATATCGATCATTAGGTTGTTTACGAACTTAGAGCTTGAATCCCACTGTGAAGATTTAGAATCGCCGATGCGAATCGCTTCCCAACTGTTGCCGTTATAACGAATCGCTTCTTTGATATCGAATTCATTAAACTGGTTCGGCTTTTGATCCATGAAGATGTTATTTGCGATCAGGTGGTTATCCGCTGTGTCATCTTTTTGAACACCGATCAAAGTGCCGCGCTTCTGCTTACCTTCGAAACGGTTGTTGATCACTTTACCGTCTTTGCCCCATAGCGAAACCCAAAGGTACTTTGGATACTCAGAGCGACGCTCGTCTGGCTCGTATGTGTAGTCGTGGTTGAAGTAGTAGAACGTTGAGTTTTGCAACGTGTTACCGTTACCCATCATACGTACTGCCCCAAAGCGTTCGTTAGGACCGCCTTCGGTAAACACTAGGCCATCAAGCGTGATGTCATCGCCTTTAAGCTCGAACTGAATCAAACCAGTGATCCACGCAGAACCTGCTTGTTCTGCTTTAATGGTGATGTCACTCGCCGTGATAGTGACTTGACCTAAGTTCGCGTATTTACCATTAGGTATAATAACTTCGTCGCCATCTTTTAGGTTTTCAAATTGTGCTTTAAGCGCAGCGACTTGCTCTTCTGATGCAACGTCTAAGATGTCGCCATCAACCTCAGTTAAGCGGTCACTGCTCAATAGGTAACTACGGTCGATTTCGCTAATAGCAGGCGCAGCTTGTTCAGCGACACTGACTACTGATGCTGTTTTTTCTTGTGTTGTACAGCCTGTTGCAAAAGCGAGCGTGAACGCGCTAATAATGCTTACCGATAATAGTTTTTTGTTCATCGTACATCTCACGTTAAATATTGGATTATAAAAATGACGACCACCCATTCAGGTGGTCGTGATGTTATTTTGGATGCGTATTAAATTAGCTTTCGGCTGGAGTCACTTCGTCTTGTTGCTCGACTTTGTCATCGACCGCTTTAACAAGTAACAGACCGACAGAGAACACAATCAAGCCACACAGAACGAATACCATGCGTCCCCACATTGGGTTTGGCAGTACAAACATGGTCATTACGCCCACACCCGCTACCGCGATAAGTGAACCCAACATACGACGTTGTTTGTTATCCAGTTTCTTCTGTTCATTACTTTCAGCAACTAATGGTGTCGCTAGGTTGTTGAAGAACTTGTCGACATCTTTCTCACGGTGTTCCGGTAATGGTTTGTAGAACAGTGTTGAAAGAACAAAGAAGCCAGCAGTAAATACGATGTGACCGATAAGGCCGATAGCCACTTTCAGATCAGCCCACTCACGGCCAGTTAGCTCATTTAGACCGAACCAGTTTTGGATCATGTCAGCAGTGATAACGAAACCAACGAAGTAAGAAACCACACCACCTACAACTAGCGTGCCCCAACCTGCCCAATCCGGTGTTTTACGGATGAAGAAGCCACAGAATGCTGGAATCGTCATTGGGAAGCCGATCAATGCGCCCACATACATCATGGTGTCGAAAAGGCTCAGACCTTTAAGAGAGTTGATGAACAGAGCAACCAAGATGATCGCGATACCGAAGAAAGTAGACGTTAGCTTAGAAACAACCATTAGCTCTTTCTCTGTCGCTTTAGGGCGAAGAATCGGCTCGTAGAAGTTCTTAACGAAAATACCTGAGTTACGATTTAGACCAGAATCCATTGAAGACATCGTTGCTGCAAACATAGCGGCAATCAGAAGACCAACCATACCAACTGGCATGTACTCTTGAACGAAGTAAAGGTAAGCGAAGTCAGCAGCTTTACTGCCTGCTTCTGGGTAGGCTGCTGCTAAATCAACACCTTGACCCGCCATGAACCAAGAAGGCATGAACCAAATGATTGGACCAAGCGTCATCAGTACACAAGCAAGTAGAGCTGCTTTACGTGCGTTGTTTGAATCTTTCGCAGCAAGGTAGCGGTAAGAGTTCAGCATGTTGTTGGTAATGCTGAACTGCTTTAAGAAGATGAACACAGCCCAGATGCTGAAGATGCTTAGGTAGTTAAGGTTGTCACCTGTAATGAACGAGTCTGTCGGGAAGTCGCTAATGATCTGAGTAACACCGCCACCGTGGTAAACCGCAACCACAGCACACGTCACCGTTACTGCCATGATGATAACCATCTGCATAAAGTCAGATGCGATTACCGCCCAAGAGCCTCCCGTTACCGACATTATCAGTACGACAAGGCCTGTTAGGATGATCGTGGTTGTCATGTCGAAACCAAAGATCCCTGATGCGATGATCGCAAGGCCGTTCAACCAGATACCCGCAGAAATAACGCTGTTTGGCATACCCGACCAAGTAAACACTTGCTCATTCACCTTACCAAAACGCATACGAATCGCTTCAATTACCGTCACAACACGCAGTTGGCGGAACTTCGGAGCAAAATAGAGGTAGTTCATTAGGTAACCGAATGCGTTAGCGATGAAGATAATCGCTACGGCAAAACCATCGGTAAAGGCTTTACCTGCGGCACCCGTAAATGTCCACGCACTGAACTGGGTCATAAATGCAGTTGCACCTACCATCCACCACAACATGTTACCTCCCCCACGGAAGTAATCACTTGTCGTACTTGTAAACGTTCGGAACATCCACCCTATCGCAATTAAGAATAGGAAGTAGATGCCAACTATCAGGGTATTGAGTTCCATCTTTAGACCTTTTATTTATGTTTTTTTGTTGAGGTCACTATAGATAGATGGCAAGCACATTTGTACTACAATAATCCAAATGCGTGACAATGATCTTACAGTCTGACACTCAATTAATCATACAAGTGATCGAGTTCAAAGTTGCACCACCTAGGAGCGCAATTCCTCAAGTCAGTGCAGTCATCCGCACTAAATTTCGAACAAAACCCCGAAAAACATGAACAAAGTCTCTAAAAACCAAAGAATACTCGTTAAAAATTATTATTCGTCACGATCAAAGCTCAAATGCGAACAACAAGAAAATCGTTAGATATAATTTATAAAAATGAATCAAACCAATACATTTGTAGTACAAATAAGATTAAATATTTGCTTTTAAAAGTTCCCTATATTAGGTAGCCAATAATGAAAACTTGAAAACCACTATTAGATACTGACAGGGATACACGGAAGTGAAATGCTTTTAACACACCCGTTACAGTTTCTCTCGTCCATTAAAAAGGTGTCATTATGAAGAAATACGTTCCAATCTTAATTGCTCTTAGTGCGGTATCTTCTATGAGCTATGCAGCAACACCACGTGAAGATGCTGTTGACTACTTACAGATGCGTAAAGGCGTGGCTTACCAAGTAAACCATTCAAAACCCTTTACTGGTCAATTTGAAGAGAAGTTTGATAACGGCCAAGTCGCGACCCAAGCTCAGTTTGCTGACGGCCAAGAACTAGGGTTAGAAACTAACTGGTATCCGAATGGCCAAGTTGCCTCTAAAGTGAATTACGTTAAAGGTGAACTACAAGGCAAGGCAGAAACCTGGTATCCAAACGGACAGAAAAAAGAAGAACTCAATTATAAAGACAATGAACTATCAGGCACCGCCTCTCGTTGGTATCCCAATGGTGAACAAAGCCTGACCGCTGAATACAGCGACGGACAAAAAGATGGTTTGGTAACGGACTACTACCCTAACGGTAATAAGGCAAGCCAAGCGAAGTTCGATGAAGGTGAAGTCGCGAACGGAAAACTAACTCGCTGGAATACTAACGGTGACAAGGTTGAAGAACTGACCTTTAAAGACCACAAAATCACGTCTAAACAGGTGTGGATGCCGACAGAAAGCTAAATACAAACGGATGAGTGCTCGTGTTACAAAGCACAAGTACTCATCTTCTTTAATCTCAAGTAAGCACTGTGCTCTCCATTAACAAGATCTATTGACCTAATCTCCCCCTCCCTCCTTTTCCTCTCCCTTTATGTCCAAAACAATCACTAATAACAAAATAATCACCAATAGCCATTTAAAATAATAAATATTTAACTTGCGCATAACCTTTCCATAAAATACTGTAAGCAAACGTTTCCGTTGCGAGTCAGATCTCAATTACCGACCTCGTAAGCTATCTACACGCAAATAAGAGAAACACGATTCCAAATACGTTGTTGAGTCATATTGTTCTGCTTTGGTGCCCGCCTATGAAAATTAAAACCTCCCTCTTTAGCCTAACTTGTTTATCCATTGTGTCTTTGTTGGTTGTTGTGTCATTCACTGAACTGGCCAACCTGAAATTGATCAAACTTGAAAAAACGCTGATCAAAGTAAAGTCGCTCGAAGTCTCTATGCTTCAGCTCAATAGAACCGAATTAGAGTTTCTAATAAGCCATGAGAAAGCACTCAAGCCAGTATTCGCCAAAGAGTACTCTCACTTTCAACAATTGATGAGGAGCTTTTCCGTCCTGCTCAAAGAGTCTGATATTGCAGTCCCTGAGTTAGAAAAGCTGACACTTGAATTAAAGCAATACGACAAAGACTTCTCTTTGATGGTGGATGCGATTGATCGAAACCCGGCAAAGGTCGCGGAACTGAAATCTGAAATGAAGATGCTGTTTGAAGACATCATCTCAATATTCATCAGCCTTGAAGGCCGCTTAGAACAGCAGGTCGAATCAATTCAACAAACCATTACGACCTTTATTATTGGTTCCATTGTTACCGTCGCAGCATTACTGATGGCACTATCTTTTGGCATTTCATCTCGTGTCGCAAAGAAAATAGCCTCGTTAAACTCAACCATGTTGTTGGTCGCGCAGCAACGTGACTTTACCGTAAGAGCCGACGACAGCGGAACGGACGAAATAGCCGATATCGCAAGGGCGTTTAATATCGTACTCGCTGATATTCGTCAGTTGGTCGGCCAAGTTCAGGGCTCTATTCAAGAGTTAGGTAACATATCTAACCAGCTTCAGCACGATGGAATGGAAGTTGAGAGTGCTTTAAACAAACAGCAGCAACAAACCGAAAATATTGCGACCGCGATAAACCAGATGGGCAGCAATATTCAAAATGTGGCCACCAACAGTGAAAATGCCTCATCCAATGCACAAACCAGTTTCTCCACGGCGAATGATGGCTTGAACGACGTGGCATTCACCAGAGACACCATCAATACGCTTTCGACTGATCTCGTCAGTGCGAGTGAAGAAGTGAATCGCCTCTCTGTTCATTCCGAGAAAATTAATACGGTTTTAGAAGTGATTAAAGGCATTGCAGATCAAACCAACCTACTTGCTCTGAATGCAGCGATAGAAGCGGCGCGCGCTGGCGAACAAGGTCGTGGCTTTGCGGTGGTTGCGGATGAAGTAAGAACCCTAGCGGGCAGAACTCAGCTTTCAACCGAAGAGATTTCAACGATTATTAAAGGCGTTCAAGACCAGACCCAAACGGTCGTAAATACCATTCAAAACTGTTGTGAGAAAGGCAACAGCAGTGTCGACTCTTGTGAGAAAGCACATTCAAGAATCACATCGGTTATCGCAGACATGGAAACCATTCTAAATAACAGTTTGGAAGTGGCGAATGCAATGAAAGAACAAAACGCTGTCACCTCAGAGATCATTGAAAACGTGAGTGCGATTAAGCAGCTAACACTGGCCAATGTGACGGGAGCATCTAAAAACGCCGCTTCTGCCACGTCTGTGGTAAAGCAAACGGGTTCACTTGAACGTGCTGTCATCAATCTAAAAGCCTAGCTCTTGAGCCGTGGTTTACACGCTTATTGAACCTCAAACGACTCTCTACTCAAATTTCAGATAAAAAAACGCTCATGTTGCCTGTATCAACATGAGCGCAAGGGCAGATCTTCGACTACCATCTCCTACCTTTCTAAATGAAAGCAGAAGTTATAATTAGAATAGTTGGGAGCAATAATCAAAATGCTTTCGCAAGCACTTCAACGATTTCTTCTTTGTCGCAGGTTAGAACAACGAGTAACTATTCGAACCCTGTTCATTCCTATCAAGTCCATACTTATATAGCAGGCTATGTCACTGCCTTGCCTACTACATTTCAAACCTTCTCTGATTGAGCTTTAAATCACCTCAAACAAATGCCTCATGCTCTTAAAGCGGTTGGATTTAATCCAATTAGCTTCAAGACCATTCTTACTTATTCGGCTTTGCACCGTCAGTGCATGCAATCAACACAGCAAAGTTATGTGTTGCTACAGAAAGTTAGTAAATAATAATGTATTACAAATAAGAATGATATCTAAACGTTCAATTTTTTGCTGTAGCGCACATTTATTGACGAACAAAACCATTAAGACCTATCACCTAAAAACCAATAAACAACTAAAAATCATTAACTTACTGTAATACTTCAACTTTGTAACCCTTTGTAAACAGTGGTTTTGTCACTACAACACGATCTAATTCACAGATCATCACGCCTCGGATCGTTACCATATTTGTATTATTTAAATGCAAAATAAATTTGAAATAACCAAGAAATAATTTCGAAAACAAAATGCATTGAAGACAAGAACTACTCTATTTGGCTTGTAATTATGGCCAATACTCAACCTATAAATATGGAACTAATACCATGAATAAAACTAAAATCGTGATTGCTGTGGCATCTGTACTCGCTGCTGGCTCTGTATCTGCTGCGTCTTTCGATATGAGACACGAATACAAGAGTCATACAGATCAACACGCTACTCGTGTAAAACTTGGCGATAGCATTGGCAATTTCCTTGTAGATATCGAAGCGAAATTCAAGGGAGAAGACGGTAAATTCATGGAAGATTTGAAGAACAATGGTTGGGAGCTTGGTCTAAATTACCGTCATGTACTAAACGATAACTGGACAATGACTTACGGTATGCCAATTGAAGGTCGTGAATCTGGCGTTACATACAAACCTCAAGTTCGTGCAACATACAAAGTGGATAGCGTTGATGGCCTAAGCCTAAGTGCTCGTTACCGTTACGATATGAGACAGAACACGAGCAGCTCAGAGTACCAGTTCGATAGTAATGGCGATGTTATCGTTGATAGTGATGGTGTTCCAATTACGGTCGATCAGAATGTTTCTAACCAACGCCGTCACCGTCTAACGGCAAACGTTAACTACTCAATGGAAAACTGGCGCTTTGGTCTAGAAGGTAACTATTACAAAGCGGATGGATATGACATCTACGACAACGACGATACTAACTACGAGTTGAACGCTAGTATTCGCCACATGATGGGTCAATGGGCACCGTATGTAGAATTTGGTGATGTGAGCACTTCATCAACAAAAGCAACTCGTGAACTGCGTAGCCGTGTTGGTCTAACTTACAGCTTCTAATCTGCACGCTACGTGAAAAATCTAAGATAATTACTGTCCTAATTTTCTAAGACCTAAACAAAAGCCAGCTTAATCGCTGGCTTTTTTATACTTTGAAATCAGTTCATTCAACAGAATCGAGAGATTGAAATTACTGCCCTAGTGACTGATTCGATATAGAAATGAAAGTGTCACTTCATCATTAGGGACCACTCGCTTCTGCTGAGCTAACAGCAATTCTGCTGTTGATACGGCATCGGCCAATGCATTGTGGCTGTTGTATTCAGGAAGCCCGTACCTTTCGCGAGTTCCAGCCAAGGTTAAGTCGACTTCTTCATGATTGCTGATCGCTTTCTCCATGCTCTTTTCGATACATAAGGTATCAAGCCAAAGCAGAGGAATCGTTCTTAAACCGTAGCTGCGAAGAAGATATTGGCTAATGAACTTCTCTTCAACCACACAAGCGTGCGCGACGATGATCTTACCTTTTGCGGCTTCAAAAAACGTGAGCATCGCATCATGAATTGAAGCGCCCTCTTCCAGCATTTGAGGTGTGATGTGGTTGATAACCGCGGTTTCAGCGTTAATCTGCGAATCGTTATTGAGATAAATATGCTTGGCCGACGCTAAGTCTATTCGCCCTTTCACCACATCGACCCATCCCATAGACAAAATCAGATCTTGTTCGCTGTCTAAGCCCGTGGTTTCTAGATCCAACACGATATAGTCGCTGTCTTTGGCCAAGTCCGTCATTTCAGGGCAAGGTTGTTCAACAAGATCGTGTAACGCTTCTGGCAACTTAACCGTATTCAAATACTGCTTACGCTTACGTTTAATTCGCTCAAGCGGATGAAAGTAATTTAAAAACGATTTCATTAGCGCGCTCCGAAACGGATTTTCGCTGCTTCTTGAAGATCTGCAATGATCCTAAAGGCATCTTTCAAGTGCTTACGTTCAAAGCTACCAAAACTGTCTGGGTTGATGTTGTTATCTGGTACTTCACCATTCTTCAAGGCTTCTAACTGATGACCGAAACGGAAAGACAGAATGAACTGATACGCACCAAGGATGTTCTTGAACGCATCATCACTCAACATGCCTTTTTCATTGGCTGCGGCAAAGCGTTCATCGGTTGCCGACAAATCACATTCCACCGCTAATCCGTAAATACGCGCTAAGTCGATAATCAAGTTAATGGCGTACTTCTTCACGTTCAACGTTTTCTTGTTCTCACCTGACTTCTCTAATACCAAACTATTGAAGATACCCAGTGGCGGATTGGTGTTCACCGCATCTTTCACTAGAGTGCTTAAGAACTCACGGTTACCGCGAATATTGGAATGCAGCTCATCACGAAGAATACCTTCAAACTCACTGTTGCCATAGATAGTACGAATCTCTAGGAACACACTGATGTTCAGTAAGCGTTCGTACTCAGGGTTTGCGACCCACTTTTTATAGTAGTGCTTCCAAACACCGAGTGGCTGGCACCATTTTGGTGTCGCCGCCATGAATTTACCCGGACACAGTGGGTAATCACAGCTTGCTAATCCGTTCGTTACCATCATCGCTAGGTGTTTAAAGTAAATTCGGTCGCTATCGGTTGCATCGTCAGCCAGGACAATCGCACTGTCTTGGTCCGACAACATATGGACTTCATTACGAGCGTGCGAGCCCGCAACAATCCAAGAAAAATCACAAGGTGGTGGGCCTAATTTATCAATCGCTATCTGAATCAATCGGCGTGTGTAGGCGTCCATAATCATGGTCATGACCTTACCCACCGTTTCAGGTGCCACTTTGCCTTCCACCAGCGCTTCAAAAATGGCTTGTCGTTCTGAAGTAAATGAAGACATTGTTTTTACGCTGCCCGCATATTTGATTTTCTCGATTAAGAAAATCGCTTGAACACGGTGGTTTTGAACCAAGTGAGACGTAGTAAGCAAGCCAACAACTTTGTTCTCTTTCACGACAGGCAAGTTACGGATGTTGAATTGCATCATGATAGACGCGGCATGTAACACAAGATCATCCGGTTTGACCGTCAGTGGAGAATGCGTCATCACCTCGGAGATCAGGTTATCAGTACTGACACCATGAGCGATCACTCGCTTGGTCATATCACGGTCGGTGATCAAGCCAACAATCGTTTCACCTTCATAAATCACCGCACAAGGTGAGCGTTGATGCAGCATTTCAACCGCGACCGATTGGATAGTTTGCTCAGACTTAACGATGGCCACCTGCCCGCTAGCCACTTCTTCAACCTTACGAATGAATAAGCCTTTCTCTTTATTTGACCACACCACATCCAATGCTGACTTCAAACGAACCTGAGCCTGCGACGCAAAGTGTTCTGCGCAGCTTGGAAATGCTTTGAACAGCGCTTGAAGTGCCGAGTGTGGAATCACATAAAGTAAGGTGTTTTCGATTGCGATCGCTCGATAGCCTTTCTCGTCGTTGACTTCAGAGTCTAAGAACGTAAAGCCGAACAAATCTTCACTGCCTAAACGAGCACGAAGTACACCGTCTGACTTTCTTTGTTCCATAGAGCCGGTTCGAATGATGTAGAGCGACTTTTCTTTACCCGACTCACACAAATCAACCACATCCCCTTTACCGAGATAAGTGATCTGAACATTAGAGGCAAGTTCACGAAGCGCTTGTTTAGGGATCTTATCGAAAGGGTCTATCTGACCGATAAATTGAAGAATATTTGGCAAAAGAGACTGAGGCATAATCACACTCGCAATAATTTAATTAGTATTATTATATAACCAATAGCGCTAGTTGCTAGTGCTTTTAACAAAACAACAAACAATAGAGTAAATATTGGACATTGGTCAGGTTTTCATCAAATTTGAATACAAAAAAAGCACGTATCAAACGTGCTTTCTTATCGTCCGGTTTGGTAACCGTTGCGATGTTAACTTTATTTATCTTAGCTTTTTGAGATAGAAACCCTAAAGAGTGAACTTAGAACTCAGCACTAAAATACCTTATAAAACAATTAACTAGCGATTGGCAATCTATGATTTGTTTCTAATAGATGACTTGCTGATGCTTGACGTGCTTTGTCACTATTGCCAGCCATAATCGCTTCATAAATAGCACGATGCTCATTAATGCATGTACTTCCCTCTTCCGAAGAGTGAGAAATAAAGTTAACAAACATGGTCGTTAAAATATTACCGAATGGTAGGTAGAAGTCGTTACCCGTTGCGTTGAAAATCAAGCTATGGAACTTCATATCAATATCTAACCAACGCTCTTTATCAAGAGTCTCTTCGCTCGATATCTCCACCATCTTTTGGAAAATTTCTGATAATTCAATTCGTTGATCCGCAGTGGCAAATGTAGCAGCCAATGCGCAAGCTTCAGGCTCAATAGCACGACGTAAACCTAAAAACTGGTGACAGAATTGGTCTGTATCTGCCAGTCCGTCCATCCATTCGATAAGCTGTGGATCTAAGAAGTTCCAGTATGCACGGTCGACAACACGAGTACCAATCTTAGGGCGAGATTCTAATAGGCCTTTTGAGGTCAGAAGCTTAACCGCTTCTCTTAATGCTGTTCTACTGATACCAAATTGCTCACACAGAGCCATTTCACCAGGGATAATAGAACCTTGAGGCAAATTGCCCGACAAAATACCACGAGCGATTTCACGTGCGACTTGCACATGAAGGCTTCGCTTAGAGCCTGAAATAGAATTGAAATGACCAGCCATGTGTCTACTTACTTATTAGATATGTATTATTTAATTCGGAATATAACACTAATTTATATCTCGACCAACTCAGCATCAGAATAACGTGAGGTCACTACCAATATAGGCTAGAGCATTATTTTGACAATCTTATAAGTATTAAGCCCATCAAACCAAACAAGCCAATTTATTCATACAAATAGTTCTTATTTACACATTTTTTGTATGCGTTAACTCACAAAACCACTCTTCCTGTCACTATTTATGCCGTTAATGATCGGTTTTGAGATGAACATCCTTGAATATAGCAAGTGTTATTGTATGATTTATTAATGCAAATGATCTACAATATAGGCGACTCTGATGTTTAACGATTTAAAAGGCAAACGCATTCTAATTACTGGCTCTACTGCTGGTATGGGCTTAGCTACCGCACGTATTTTTGCAAAGTACGGCGCAAAGATCGGCATCAATAGTCGTGCTTTCAGCCCAAAAGTGGATGAGGTTCTAACAGAACTGACTGCACTTGGCGGCGATGTTGCGTTTTTCCCAGCAAACCTAATGGACACATTAGAGTGCGAAAGATTAGTTAATGAGTTCACCGAACATTTTGGTGGTATGGATGTGTTGATCAACAACGCAGGTGGCTTAGGCGGGCGTGCAAATCTCGAAGACATCGATGACGAGTTTTATGAGCGAGTCATGGATCTAAACGTTCGCTCTGCATTGATGACAACCAAGTTCTCTATTCCCCACTTACGCGCCTCAGCGGCTGAGTCAGGTCAAACATCGTGTGTTATCAGCACGGGTTCTATTGCCGCTCGCGAAGGTGGTGGTGTGGGTGCTGGTATCTATGCCGCTTCAAAAGCGTGGTTACACGATATTCACCGTAACTGGGTGAAAGAGTTTGCGAAAGACAATATCCGTTTCAACATTGTTTCTCCTGGCACTATCGACACTGCATTTCACGATGGTAAAAGCGACGAGCTGAAATCGAACATTGCTAACAACATCCCAATGGGACGCTTTGGCAGTATCGAAGAAGTCGCCCCTACTTTTGCTTTCTTTGCATCGCACGCTTGTAGCGGCTACATCACAGGACAAATCCTAGATGTTAACGGCGGACAAATAGCGCCCTAGTAGGTAGCTAAGTTAAATACATAAAACCTGTTTGACAGGTACGAGTAGATGAGGGAAAACCTCACACTATATTAGACGTATACACTGACACCAAAACGCCAGATTCGTCTGGCTTTTTTTGTTTTTAAAATTTCAATTTCAGGTGGTTTAAATGTCAATATTTACATTGGTGGAAGATTCAAGCCGCCGAATTCATGTTCAAGTCGCGAGACAAATTGCCCGCAAAATCTTGTCTGGCGAGTTAGAAGAAAATCAGAAATTACCCAGTGAAATGGAGTTATGCGAGATCTTTGGAGTCAGCAGAACTGCCCTTCGAGAATCGACTAAGCTGCTTTCAGCAAAAGGGTTGATTGAATCCAAGCCTAAAGTGGGCACTCGCATCAAGCCAAGAACGCAATGGCACTTTTTAGATCCGCAATTACTGTATTGGATTCAAGACTTAGAAGACACCAAGCCCTTCTTATCTCAATTTTTAGGGTTAAGAAAAGCGATTGATCCAGAAGCGTGTGCGCTTGCTGCATCCAACGCTACGGTAGAGCAACGCAAAGAGCTTTCGATTCTTTTCCAAAAGATGACCATCGCGGCAAACGGCTTTGATTATGAAGAGTGGACAACGAACGATCATCTGTTTCACCAAACGATTTTTCTATCGACGGGTAACCAATTTTATATTCCGTTCGCGAACATTCTCTCGACAATCTTCAAGCAGTTTATCGACCATTCAGCCGAAGGCGGCCGCTTCTGTTTAGAAGAGCACAAAGCGATATACGATGCGATTATGTCAGGTAATGCAAATCAGGCTCGAATCGCCTCTCAAGCCTTACTTGATGATGAAAACCAAAAGCTGTCTAGAGTTGAACTAGCCATCGCATAACCGAGGTTTACCAGACTGACTCGTGTACCCCAATACACGAGTCAGTCATGTTTTAACGCCCTTTTTTAACCATCCATTACCGTAGTATTTCACTTATAAATGGTGAACTCGGGTCCTCTCAGAGAAAACTTACGGTTATACACATAAGGTATTGTTTGTGTCTTCGCAATCGTATGTAAGGAAAAACTTCTCTCTCGCTTGGCCCCTAGCCTTAAACGCATTATTGATGCAGTCGATGTTAATGATCGACACGCTATTGGTTTCTCCACTCGGTGAGATTCCTCTTGCTGCCATGGGGATTGCTACGACCATCATCGCGTTTGTGTTGGGTATTCAAATGGCGCTGGCGAATGGTACGCAACTGGTTCTCAGCCGTGCGGTTGGTTCTGGTGTCACCTCTTCGTTATCCAAAGCATTTTGGGCAGGATTGTTCATCAACTTTGGCGTCGCAGCAATATTCTGGCTTCTACTTACCTTTTTTGAACAACCTTTAATTCAAGCCTTAACCGACGACAAAACTCTTCACCTTGAGATCAGCCACTATCTGGATATTTCAAAATATCTGGTGATTTTCACTGCATTAACGCAAGTTATCATCGCGTTATTTAACGGGTTAGGAAGAACCAAAGTTCCGTTTAAAGGCTACTTGATCGAATTGCCGATAAACGCTGTGCTCTCTTATGTGCTTATTCACGGCTTCACAAACTTTGAAGGGATTGGCGTACAAGGTGCAGCGCTCGGCAGCGTTATCGCTATCACTATTCGTCTTGTGTATTTGATTCTGTGTGTTCACTACGACTCATCTGTTTCACTAAAATTGGATACGGAAAAGTCAGAATTCATCACCAACATTCGTCGCCACTTCATTGAGATATTCCCTGTCGCTGCGAATGTGACCATGCTTTCGATTGGTGCCACGATTTACCAATTGCTGTACTCGCAACTCAACATCAATGCCTACGTAGCGATTACCTTGGTGATGCCATGGATACGTGCTGGCACTCAATTTATTACCGCTTGGGCTCACTCTTCCGCGATTACGATCAGCCAAGCGATCGGTTCTAAGAAAATGGGTGACCTGACTAAGAACGTTGATACCAGTATCGATGTTGCCGTCGGTATATCTGTTGTTTGTGCGGTGTTGTTTGCAGGCTTAAGTTTGGTGATTGGCGATGTGTATCCAGACTTAGATCCTTCTACCTATCAAGCATTGGCTGTTATTGCCCCACTCTACATCTTCTTGCCAATCGTTCGTGGTTACAACACCGTTCACGGACACGTATTAAGAGCACTAGGTAAAACAACTGACGTATTCAAAATCAACTTTACGGGTCAATGGGTCGTTTCAATCCCGCTTTGCGCATTAATCATCTTTGGTTTAGACGGCTCTATCTTTTGGGCATTTGCTATCCAACCATTCGAAGAGATAGTCAAAGCGTTCCCATTCCGACATCTAGCACGTAAGTCTTTAAAAGAATTTGATGCGAACAAAGCGAATGAACTGATGTATGACTGATCGTCTTACCTAGCTCCAGAAAAAGCTTTAGCTGAGCTGTCGAAAACAACCTTGCCACTTGGCGAGGTTGTTTTGTTTTAGGGGCCAGAATTTGGGGTCTAACTAAATGGTAAATATTTAGTGGTAAGTAGTAGTGACTGGAGGTTTGGTTGAGATGAGTTAACCAACGTTTAAGCATTGGATAGTATTCACAGTCAACGCATCACTAGAAACGGTGGAGCGAACGCGACTGACAAAAAAAGGCCACTTAACGTTGTGTTAAGTGGCCTTTGAACATGTTCTTTGAAGCTAGCGTATCGATCGCCCTACTCTGTTATCTATTTAATCAGCTCTAGCTATTAACTGCTAACTGCTAACTGCTAACTATTTTCCATTCAGCTTAAGTGCTGAGAAAGTCACACTGTTGTAATCGCCATTCTTTTTATCGACAGCGAAATCGCCAGTACCACCACAACCAGGCCCCCATACTGGGTGAGAATCACTCACGCTACATTGGCCGTATGCGCCAGCTTTGTAGTAGAAGTCATCTTCCGCGTAACCCGTAGGTGAATCAAGTTCATCGATGCCCTTACTCAGGTCGATTTCATACTTAACTGTATCGTGGCGAGCAGTTTCAAATGTCAGGTACATCATGGTGCCTTTCACTTCCACTTTGTAACTGAACTCTTCACCTAACGCTATCCCCGCTTCACCCGGCTCAGCTGGGTTTTCCCAAGTATTGCCCCATACTGGGTAAGCAATATCGGCACGGTTAGGATCTTTTTTCTCTAGGTTACGTTCATAGTTCCAGAATACTGAACCCATTTCTTGGTCAGGAAACTTCTTATAGAAGATCTTCAGTGGTTCATTACCATGCCCATAACCGGTTCCAGCTTTGATTAGCTCGTTGTGTTTTTTAGCATGAATCTGACCAACCACAACAGAATGCGCTGGGTATTTTTCTGGGAACTTAGCGTTAACTGAGACGTGATTCACTTTTAGCGTCGCTTCTAGCGTTCCACCAACCGCACTGTATTCACTCGCTGCTGGGTGGCTCGACAATGCCCACTGGTTTCCTTTATCGGCCGTATCAATCGAGAAATCGGCTCCGCGCGGCATCTGACGTAACTCTGAGCGAGCATTTTTCGAGTTCTTAGTCGTAATAGCTTGGTTCTGCACTTCAAATACAAGGTTGCCGTCTTTATCGAGATGGAAGAAATCACTATGTGAGTAGCTCATCATGGCTACCCCTTCGATTTCATCAACACGACCATCTTCATTAATATCCGAAGGAATCGTTATTTTCCAATTATGCATATCGAATTTATCGGCAGGTACGGGGTAAGAAACACCGTTATTTGCGAAAGTAACCATTGGCACAGTCGCTAATAACGCCACTGCTAATATGTTTTTCTTAAACATGACTCATCCTTTATTGTTAACAGATACTGAGTACACTCTCAGCACAGAAACTACTTTTGAACACGAATTAGTACTAAATATTTTCTCTTCGACTTAAATAAACCAACCAGTAAATAAGATTTACACTTAGCCATCTTTTAACTTTTATTAAACATTTGGCGATGGTTTGTATCTATATCCCTCAACATGCTCCGCTATGTTAGAACCACAATAACTAAATCATCGACAAAAACGTGGTACTACTCAATATTTGTATTATTTTAACACATGGTAAATTTCAATAACCCAAGGTTTGTTAATATGAGAACTGAGTCATGATTGATTTGATAGACAAGCCTTAAATTGAGATATTCATAACATTTAGCTATATAAATAGGCCATTAGTCGGAACTTTTGATAGATCTCACAGAAATTTAACCCAGGAATAAATACCATATTTGTCATACATTAATTTAATACCATGTAAGGTATTGGTTTGTGAGCCAGGGATACATTGGATGTATCCACAATAAAAAAATAATAGTGAGACAAAGGTATGAATTCTGTTACAAAAATTGCCGCAGCTGTTGCATGTACTCTTTTAGCGGGCACAGCGACTGGTGCAACTCTTGATTATCGTTACGAGTATCGTGCTGCGACGGATTATACAAAGACTAATGGTGATACGGCTCACGTAGACGCTCGCCATCAACACCGAGTTAAGCTAGGTGAAAGCTTTAAGCTGTCAGACAAGTGGAAGCACTCTACTGGTCTAGAACTTAAGTTCCACGGTGATGACTCTTACTACGATGAAGATTCAGGTTCTGTTAAATCAGCAAACAGCCAGAGTTTTTACGATGGCAATTGGTACATCTATGGTATGGAGATCGATAACACTGCGACATACAAAATAGACAATAATTGGTATCTACAAATGGGTATGCCTATTGCTTGGGATTGGGATGAGCCTAATGCTAACGATGGCGACTGGAAGATGAAGAAGGTTACGTTTAAACCTCAGTTCCGCGTTGGCTATAAAGCAGACATGGGTTTAACAACTGCTATTCGTTACCGTCATGAATATGCTGACTTCCGTAACCACACACAATTTGGCGACAAAGATTCTGAAACTGGCGAACGCTTAGAATCAGCTCAAAAATCTAAAGTTACACTGACGGGTTCTTACAAAATTGAATCTCTACCTAAGCTTGGCCTTTCTTACGAAGCAAACTATGTAAAATCTTTGGATAACGTACTTCTTTATAATAGTGATGACTGGGAATGGGATGCTGGCTTAAAAGTAAACTACAAGTTCGGTTCTTGGAAACCTTTTGCTGAAATCTGGTCATCTGATATCAGTTCATCGTCTAAAGATCGCGAAGCAAAATACCGTGTTGGCGTAGCTTACTCATTCTAATAATAGAATAGTCACATTATAGAATAGCCCTCTCCTCTTGAAAATTTTGGGGCATATTTTAAGCACTTTATTTTAAATAAGAGGATGTTCTAATTAATGTTAGTTTCATCCTTATAAATACTTAAAGGCTATTCATTATTTATCTCTCATATGGCTTACATATGGATTTAATATCATAAAGAGAATATTTTATGCAAATATCTAAAGTCGCTACTGCTGTCGCCCTTTCGACAGGTTTATTATTTGGTTGTAACAGTGATGGTTTACCTATTCCAACAGACCCAGGCGGAACTGACCCTGTTGAACCTGTTGAACCTGTTGAAGTTTACACTATAGAAAACGTCTATTGGGATCTAACAGGTGATGCTGTTGCTGCACAGTCACTCAGCGGAACTTCACCATATCGCTTTGATAATGATGAGGAAGGTACTCGTGCTCTAAGCATTTACAGTGGAGACGTAGCTAATGGCTTCACTTTTGAGAGTTCAATATATACTGCTGAAGAAGAAGGTGTTGTTTCCTTTGAAGGTAAGGACTGTACTTACACAGTGACTGAACAACAGCTAGATATGACCTGTGAAAAAGATGATGTAGAAACAGCTTACTCAGCAACAGAGATTACAGACGAAGATGTTATCTCTGCATTAGAAAATGCTAATGATGGAAAAGTTAAATCCGTCGAAGAAGTGAACGCTGCGATTACATCAGCAGAAGAAGGCGCAACTATTGAACTATCATCTCAAGGTACATTTGATACTGGCGTTATCGAGTTAAACAAAGCCGTTATACTTGATGGTGCTAGTTTGGTAACAATTACCGGAGATGCTTGTATTGATGTCACTGCACCCGGTGCTAGTATCAAAAACATGACTTTTGCCAATGATAATTTGGCCGGATGTTTTGGTAGAGAGTCAGCTGGTACTTCAGATAATGAAACTGGTGCGATCATCATAGGTAAAATTGGTAAAGATTCAGATCCTGTAGCACTTGAAAACCTAAAGTTCGATGCAAACGGCATTACCGAAGATGATCTAGGTACTAAAAAAGCAAGTTGGTTATTCTCTCGAGGTTACTTTACATTAGACAATAGCGAATTTGTCGGTTTAAGTGGCAGCTTCCAAAATAATGCAATTCGTATTAACTGTAGCAGTAACAACGCGCGATTTGGTTCACAAATCACAAATAATACATTCACTATTAAATCTGGTGGTAGTGATGTCGGCGGAATTAAAGTTGGTGATTCTAGTGGTGCGGAAATAAAGGATACCGATGATAACAAAACCTGTAATGTAACTGTCGAAAGTAATACGTTCAATGGTTATAAAACCCTACTTTCAGCAGACAACACTAGCGATTTTAGAAATACAGCTATTTACGCACAACCAGATGCAATCAACACCTCACCTGGTAAAGAGAATACTTTGAACTAAACCTAATAATATCAAAACAGGCTAGTTGACATGCTGTTTTCTTATCTTTGAACCTGACTAATCCAAAGCCATAGCAACTGCTATGGCTTTTTGATTCTTTAGAATGCAGAGGTATGATGCGCTTACATTTAACAAGCCAATATCCCTGATTATCTCCAATTCCAAACTAGAATAACTCTGTGCCAATTATCACTCTGTCCTCCCTACTTATTTAGCCCTCTCAAAGTCCTGTATCTATCATATATAGATAAAACCCTCAGCTTTACACTTATCCAATAAATTATTATTCAGCATCACACAGCATTTACGGCCTGCAAGTAACTACGCTAAAGCACATAACCTTGAGTTGTTAAAGTCGTTTGATTATCGACTGAACCTACCTATGTATTTCATAGAAAAAAATAGCTAATAGAGTGATGGCTAACCCTACTCTTCTAATTATGAAAGAGTTAAAGCACAATTTATGGCTGTTGCTAGGAGTCTTGCTAAACAACCCAAGAGTGAAGCCTTCAAGAACAGAATGGGAGTAATCAACCGGACTTACGCTTATTAGTAGACTACGCACAATAATACGTTCGTGTATAGATGTCACATTGGTAAATACCTTGAGAACAAAGTCGAAGTGTTCGAGCTATGGTGATTCCAAAATGATATTGGCATTGTTTAGCTTTGAATAAGAGACAAGATGGCCTGTTATTAGCTGAGATTAATCATGACTAACGTTAACCGTGAACTGATAGCTATCCCTTTCTTTTATTAAATTGAATCATAATCTTATGCCCAAATAACAGACACAAAAAAGCCTCCGAACTCTAGGAGTTGGAGGCTATTGTTTACTCGGTTAGATTACTTTTTGTATTGATCGTGCGATACGTCTAGCTGGTAGAAAGTCGCTTGTGAGTAATCATCTAGGTCGCCACTGATGTTTTGGTTGTAAACACCCGCTTTGAAGTACATGTACTTGCCGCCTGCGTCGTAGCCGCTGTTACTCATATCAACTACTTGTACAACGTCGTCTTTACCTTCGCGCATTAAAGTAACAGTCATCGTGTTGCCTTTAACGTCAATGCGGTAGCTGAACACTTCGCCAAGTGCGATACCATCTTCTCCCACTTCAGCCGTCATATCGCCCACTAGAGGGTAGAAGTCCTCTTTTGTTGCGTCTTGGCTTTCGTGTGCAAAGTAAACTGCGCCCGTAGCTTGGTTTGGCAATTTACGGTAGTACAAACGAATCGGCTCATCGTTTTGATCGTGAATCTGACCAATGATAAAGCGACCTACTTCATTCGCATTACCCGTCGTTGTCGCGTGGTCGATTTTCAACGTTGCTTCAAGAACGCCGTCGATACCAGCCGCAGCTTCTAAGTCAGACTCAGGTGCGCTTGAGAATACCCAGTTGTTCTTGTTAACACCTTTAGTGCTAATAGACTGATCACCACGACGCATCATTTCACGAAGCTCAGTACGTGCGTACTTAGTGTTTTTAGATGTACGTACACCTTTCACGTAAGCTTTAAATACTAGGCCGCCGTCGTCAGCTGTGTAGAAGATTTCTGGATGTTGGTAACCGTTTGCAAGGTTCCACTCAGACACATCATCAGGCTTGCCGTTTTTGTCATGATCGAATGGTTGAGATAGGTACCAGTGAGTCATGTCGAAGTTTTCGCTCGGTGCATTACCGGCAACTGGTGTCGCTGGTAAGCCTGTCGGTACTGGCAGTGCGCTACGAGTGTCACATTTAACCGAAGTCTCACAAGGGTAAACAGCTGCTACGCCGAAGTTACCAGTGCGCAGATCTTTGCGTGCGGCCTTATGGGCTTTCTCTGCCGCTTTCATTTCAGCGATCATTACTGCTTCTGCAGCAATAACGTCTGAAGTGATGATATGGCTAGCAGGACATGCGTTAATGCTACAGTTAACTGCAGCTAATCCAGTCACACTGTTCCAACCGTTCTTGGTGTTACCGTGACCAACGTATCTTACGTAACGTGCTTTCACCGCAGGCTCAAACTGAAAACGCTCTAGGCCAATAGCTTTACCTGAGCTCAGTTGGTTTTCTAGTACCGTCGTCCAGCTTTCACCATCGACACTAACTTGAATATCAAACTTAGATTGGCGCTCGTTACCTTTACTGAATGATGCTTGAACAGCGTCAAATTCTTGCACTGAACCATAATCCAGTGTTGCCCACTCACCATCACCCGCAGAAGACCAACGTGTTGTTAGATCTTGGTCAATAAGACGATCAGGGCCGTTACCATCATGGCTACTAGCGGCAACAGCAACTGGCGTCAGAAGCGCTTCACCAGTTTCTTTGTTATTTGGAAAATCAGCAGTAGGCGTGCTCGTGCTCGCACAACCAACCGCAAGTAGAATAGAAGAAGCGAGTAAAGTTTTTAAAGTAATTTGTTTCATATTTAATCCATTATTATAATACAAAGACAGCGTTCGTAAGTGAAAGCTAAATCAGCAAACACGAGCTATAAGGCGATTCACCTATCAGTATTTGCGATAACATGAAAATATTACGTAATCTTATAATACAAATAAAACACTTCGTTGGATAAATGAGACTAGGAACACTTTCCGATTTTTCCATACTTTAACTGGATCACACTTCCTATTGATAAAAGACAATCTATAATAATTTGGAATGCGAAATGAACTAGCAAGCGCAGATCAACGGACCCGCAATAGTGAGCATTTGTATGGCTCGAGCAGAACTTTTGTCGTTCAAAACACATACTGCAAGCGTCCAAAAAGCAAAAAAAAGACCACATTGTTAGGAGTCAACATGGTCTTCGAAGCAGTCATTTTTGTTATTTAGACGTCAGCTTATTCAATAATGTTCAGCTCTAAGAGAACTAAAGCTCACATCAAACACCTCACCGGCATAGTCGTCGTGAGACTTAAATTGTGGATAGATACCCGCTTTGAAATAGAAAGCAATATCTGTCGATGCCCAATCTGACGTTAACGACACCGTGTCCCCATCCTTATCTGTGTAATCTTGTCCCCAAAGGATTGAGTGATAAACAGTATTGGTTCCATCTGCATCATGGGTTGCCAAGTAGACACCGTCTTGGTTCGCGCGAATCGTATATCGCCACTCTTCACTGGCTGCGTATGTACCCAATTCAACACTGAATGGGTCACAATCGCCGCAATCTTGATTGTTGCGCTCAAAATCGGAGTTGAGTATAACTCGGACGGGCTTGCCCTCTCCTTCCCATAAGAGCTTCACCAATGCTTGATTGATCTTCCAACCATGAATTTGCCCAAGTACCACTTTTGGATCTTGGTTATTAATGTTCGGATAGTCTTCGATTCTCAAAGTTGCACTTAACTCGTGACTGGTTGCGTGGGTTCTAGTGTCGTTCAAATACCAACTTGTATCTTCATCGCTGGTGCTGCAATCCGGTTGAGCACTGCTTTGATACAGCTCCCTGAGCTCAGAGCGAATATAGCTAGAGTTTTGAGTAGAGGTGCCATATCCCATATCTGCTCTAAAGTGCATTCTCCCTTCATCGGTATTGAAGTAAGAAAGGTTAATATCGCTGTGATACACGTCGCTGTCATTTGACAGAAGATCTTTACTCGATTCACAACGTTCCGGTTCTAATTCAGCAGCGCTATCACCACCGCTTCCATACCAAGTATCTTTACTTGTCGGAATGGTCAGCTTCCAATCATTAATGTCCCAATCGTTTGACCCGTTGATTTGAGTCGTGGTGTATCTCAGCGCTTGATAGTAAGCGGTCGCTTCACCATTCTCGAATTGGTTATAGATACCCGCTTTAAAGTAGCTCAACAGGTGCTGCCAGTACGCGATATCTTGATTCACTTTTACTTCGTCATTCACTTTGATCGACAGTGTGTTCTCATAAACAGAAAGATCAAACTTGGTAAAGCTATCCAGTTCCGCCTCACCTAGATCGTAACGATTGTATGAAGTGGCATAACAATCCGAAGAATCAGCAGCACTGCTACAGTCAATCGCATTGTTTTTCATGACTGCCCAGTAGTGACCAGTGAGGCCATCTCGTTCTTGCTCCCAAACGACACGCAATAACGGATGAGGAATGTATCCTGTCCCACTCTCATCAGTACCCTTATTGTGTATCTGTAGCAATGTCACTTCATCATGATCGGCAGGTGAACTCGCCATTGCATGCTCGATATCAGGTAAGCTTATCTCCGCATACAAGCTTCGTCTTACACCAGTTTCATTGATATCGAAGTTTTCTCCCTCACGAACCTCAGAACGCATCTTATAGTTCGCCATTTTAAAAATTAGGTTTTCCGTCTCTTCATCTGCGTAAAAGTAATCACTGATGTAACCATCGAAATCGCCATCTTTAACTTCAGAGGTTTTGTTTCCCTCTGTGCCGTTAGGATCCGATACCTGAAAGTCAGAATTAGAGAGGATGTTTTGATACTTGGCGATATCGTAAGGTGCGACAACGCCATAAGACGTCCCTGGATTGCTGTTATCAGAAGGGTCATTGCTGTCACTTGAACTATTTGAACTGCTTCCACCGCAGCCATACGTAAGCGAAGCGAGCACGACGACAAAAATTGGCTTATTCACATTTATCTCACTTATCCATAAGAGTTAAGTGATAATGTATATTTGTACTATTTTATGTCAATTGTCCATTTATCAGAATGTGAGATACGGCAAATGAAGTGATATGAGCTGGTTTTACCGAGGATTTAGAGACAAAAACAACGTAGAAAGGCCACTCTAAACTCGACAGGCTTGGAGCGGCTCTCAAGCTAAAAACCAAAATTAACGCATTGATTCTTAGTGTTTATTGATAGAAACGTCAGACTTTAAAGCTACTCATTAGCTCGCTAACGCTGCCATTCAGTATTTTGATCTCTGCCGACTCTGTCAGTTGATTTTGGCTTAGCTTATTGAGCTCCTCAACGAAGCTTTCAATCTTATGCATGTTCTTAGCGATACTCTGAATCAGGGCGTTTTGCTCGACAGAAGAACCTGAGATATCGTTATTGAAACGACTCACGGTCTCCATCTGTTCCGTCAGCTTCGCTAGCATGTTTACCGCTTGGACAACTTGAGCACGAGTCATCTCGCAATTGCTCTTCGTTAACTCTATCGATTTGACCAAACCATCTGATTTCGACTGCAAGCCAGACAGCGCCTCTTCTATTTCAGAGGTACTGATTTGAGTTCGATTTGCTAACGCACGGACTTCGTCAGCCACCACAGCAAAACCTCGACCATGCTCGCCTGCTCTCGCCGCTTCTATGGATGCATTCAACGCTAGCAAGTTAGTTTGCTCAGCAATGCCACCAATCACAGACACTATCGACTGGATGCTCTGCGTTTCATTAGCCATAGAACGAATATCATCCGACGTCGTACAAACTTGTTTCTCAAGATCACTGATGTACGTTTCTGTCACGGTGTTGATTTGCTTAGTCTCATCACTAAACACGGCCGCATCTCGCGCTGCTTCTGCGGCTGACTGTGAGTTCTTCTCTACTTCACTTGAAGCTTCAGACAATCCATTAATCGCAGAGACTACTTGAACCGTTTCATCGGTATGAACTTTCAGCACATCGCTGGTTTCTTTACAACCTTCTCGAATACTTAATACCTTGGTATCAAGATCCGAGTTCTTGAATTTCACGTCTTTAACCATCTCTTGAAGGCCAATGATGAACAAGTTGATGTCTTTGGCGATGTGTCCTAGATCGTCATTGCCTTTTTCAGCGAGCCTTTGAGTTAAGTCTCCATTACCTTGAGAAAGGTCATGAACGATTTTTCGCAGTGACACGATTGGGCGGTAGAAACGATTCAGAAGTAAAATCATCAATATCACCGAACCGAATACACAGGCGACAATCAGCATTCGCGTATTCGACATCACACCATTCAATTGATTGAGCGCGAGTTCTGGGTCAATACTTGAGATCATGTACCACTCTTTCTGACTGCCAATATCGACCTTCTTAGCCATTAAGATTCGCTGATTGCCATCAATTACACCTTCAATGAATTGATCAGGTAATTCGATAGCCTTGTTGAGTTTCATTAAGGCGTCAGCAGAAGAGATATTGCTCTGTGGAAGCACGTTTTCTATTGTGGATGCGACAACCATCCCTCTCTCATCCACGATGATACCTTTGGCTTCGTAGATGCTGTCCAGTTGTTCAAGCTGAGTTTCCAAATCGTCAAATCGAATGTCCGCCATGATTACGCGATCTTGGTATGAGTACGTCACCCCAATCATAGGCACTTGAGTACTTCTAGTGAAAAACAGATCACTAAAAGATAAGCCTGATTTCAATTTCGCTTGTTTATACCAAGGGCGAGTCGTTGGGTTGTATTTTTCTTTGATTCCGACACCGTTAGGAAAAGACTCGGAAGGTCGAGAAGTGTAAGAACGGCCGTCGTCAAAACCCACCACAATCTTGTCAATGCCACCGAGCTTAGCCGCGTAATGCATCAGCGCTTCATTCGGCACTTGATATGGTGATTTCATGAACTCTTGTGCAACGGAATTGACGGTATCGATGGTGCGTTGGACGGTACTTTCAATCTGATTAATTTCTATCGTTAGCGAGTGATCGATCTCGTTATAAATCGTTTGGTTTACCTGGTCTGTTGCCAAATCAAGCGTAAACCAGTTCGTAAATGCCAAAGCACTAGAACTGACGATCGCCACCATTAAAATCAATTTTCCTTTAAACCCTAGAGACAATTTTGAATTCATAAAACTCATCATCCATATCAACCTATGTCTATTATTTTCATCCAAATGAAATGGTTATTTTTACATTCTCGAAGATACGGGAAGCGAAAGTCTTTCATGCCGAACCATCGTCACAACCACCAAGTTAATTAATATTGTATGTTTAATTAGGCGCCCTTTCTGTGAGCGATATTGATATATTAAAACTGGTTAAAACCACCCTGTGACATAGGTATCATTTATGATTCCTCCATTTTCCCACCATTAGATTAAACGGCGTAAATTTGGATTTAACTCATTTTTTGAACGATTACCTCGTAACTTCGTCGATACTCTTCTTCGCTCTATTCTTCCTCCCAGTATCATCGAGTCGATTGAAAAACGAGTACTGAATCACATTTAGACCAACCAAGCATTCACTAAAGGCATTCAAACTTTAGATTTATTTGTAATACAATAACCCTTGATGTATGGTGTATTTGAATCATAACTTAAGTTCTTTCTGGATGCTTTTGTGCAATTCAAAGTGGTAATTGAAGCAACTCGCTTTAAGGTCATTGAACACGTTTAATGCAGAAACTGTCGGGGGATCTCGTTAATCGTTATTTCACTTGGATTGTTCATTGGTTTTTCCAGACGGCTAGTCCGAATACGCCCACACAGTCACCAGCTGTGTGGGCTTTTTTTTGCTTTTCATTGACGTTGGGGATGTGATTGCTCAGCTGCACTAACTATCACGCATCAGCGCTGCTTTGAAAAACATAAGAATGGTGAGTCAGGTTATGTCTAACAAAGCGTGTCTAGAACAAAGAGTTTCTAAGGAAATTAAGTGCTAGCGAGAAGCTTTGTAGCATTGAAAGGTCGATCTTAAATGGAAGTAGAAACAGGTAGAGTTTTAAGTAGAGCTAGAAGAGTAGAACTGATGATAAAAGGCTTTGTGAGGAAGAGTGAAACCGTGGAAGCAAACAGAAAGTTGTAGATACTTGGAAGTTGAGATAAACGGGCTTGTAGAAAAGACTTTGTGTAGATAAAAACGAACCTCGCTGAGGTATCGCCGTCTAACAGACAAGCAATACCCTGGCGAGGTCGTACGTCGATTACTTCTCTAGTTTAGCGAAGTAGTCGAAGATTACTGGTACGTCGTTGTTGCCCATGCCTGCGTCAACAGCAGCTTGTAGGCTTGTCGCAGTACCTTGAGCGATTAGAGACTCAGTACCTAGCTCTTCACAAAGAGCAAGGAAGTAACCAAGGTCTTTGTTAGCGTTAGCAACAGAGAAACCTAGCTTCTCTTCGCCGTCTACTGCGTAGAACTTACAGAATTGCATGAACGGAGAGTTAGATGGGCCTGCAGACATGATGTCAAACAGTTGTTGGCCATCAACACCAGCGCGTTGAGCAACAGCGAAAGCTTGAGACATAGTTGCAACAGTCGTCATACCCATGAAGTTGTTTACAAGCTTAGTCACGTGACCAGAACCTAGAGCGCCTAGGTGGAATACGTTTTCGCCTTGCTCTTCAAGAACAGGTTTAACTTTGTTGAACGTTTCCATGTCGCCAGCAGCCATGATGTTCAGAAGACCATCTTTAGCGTGTGCAGGAGTACGACCTAGAGGTGCGTCGATCATGCCCGCGCCTTTTTCAGCAAGAGCTGCACCGATTTTCTTAGTAGAAGCAGGGATAGAAGTACCGAAGTCTACTAGTACTGCGCCTTCTTTGATGCCCGCTAGAACGCCGTCTTCGCCGTAAACGATTTTTTCAACAACAGCTGAAGTTGTAAGACAAAACTGAACGATGTCACTTGCAGCAGCTAGTTCTTTAGCAGAAGTGAATGCAGTTGCGTTACCGCGATCTGTAACGCGAGCAACAGCTTCAGCGCTTAGATCCATTACGTTAACGTGGTAGCCGCGCTTTTGTAGGTTTTCAACCATGTTGCCGCCCATAAGACCTAGGCCAATGAAACCGATTACAGGTTTAGTCATGTTTAAACTCCAAATATAGTATTGTATGATTATATGCTCATTATAATAACTACGTATTTCTCGTTACGCAATAGTTTTAGGGCATTGATTCGATGGTTCGATGCAAGTTGTGACGGGGATTCACTTTACGAGAAAATATGGGTCACGCTTTGTACTTACAGGAACTATTTGCCACTTTAAAAACCGTCTATTGATGAAATAACATTCGTTAAATGTCATACGATTAGTAAGAACAAGCTACGCCTTTACCTATGTATAGTTCACTACTCCCTTACTCAGCCAGTGATTAAACTGTTCACAGAAAAGTAAGTCATAATCATTTCTAGGAAACAGGCGTTGGCGCCCTACTCTTCTAACAGAGCGATACATGCGGCTCTCATATATGACTCCTGCACATTTCATTCAACATAGTGGCTAAGTACTACTCGGTCTTTGTGTATCAGTGTCCAGATTCAGCCCTTGAACCACTGATTTGGCATCGAGAAGTTATTTACCTCTGGCCAATTAAGTTTTCTTTCAACCTGATGGGTTTGCCAACTTATCCAACTTAACTCGCTCGCTCGCCAAACAAAAAAACTCCGAGCTTTCACTCGGAGTTTTTAATATCTAGCTTCTGTTACTTCAGCTAATTACAGTTCGATTGAAACCGTTTCGCCATCAACATTGAGCAATAGCGTGTTGCCTTCAAGCTTGTGAGACACTTCAACTTGCTCGCCTTCGTTCTTATTAGGAACGAGAAGCGTCAGGATGTTGTGCTCTTTCGATGGCTTGAATTCCACTTCAACGTGACGGTGGATCTCAAGATCTTTGAACTCGTATGGGTCAACTTCGCCAAAGCCTTCAACGTTCTTAACTGAAGTTATGTTATCAGCAGAGTCGTTGATGAAGTTTACGTCTAGATGCGCAACTTCGCCGCGGATAGTGAAAGACTTGTCTGCTACTTCGTTTGCGAAAGTCGTGTGCATCAGCCAAGTCATGTCTTTCTCTTCAGAAAGCGTTGCCTTGTCTTGCATTACGAATACTTTACCTTGAACGAACCAGACTTTACGCTTGTAAGATTCAATTTCAGGAACAAAGTACTTGTAAGATGCCGTTGCATCACCTTCAACCATCTTCACATCAGATTCAGTGTCGAAGTCAGAGATAGTGCCGCCCGCTTCGATACAGAACCGATCTTGGTGGTTTTCGTAGCCTGTGTTCTTGTTCTCGCCGTACTGACCTTTACCACCGAATAGTGGAAGGTTTTTAGAGAACGTTTGACGACGCCACTTCGTGTGCATATCAACACCGAAACCACCGTAGTAACCTGTTACTGACGCTAGCGTTTCACCAAATGCGTGAAGCGTAAATGCGTTTTGGTCACCGTGAGAGTGGCTGATTGAGCCAAACGGAGAACATTTGAATACCATGTGAATATGGTTATCACGCTCAGTCATCTTGTTGTGGAATGCAGCCCAACCCGTGATTGGGAATACCTTCAACAGTGGATCATTCGATGGTGCTTTCTCTTCAGGTGCATCCCAAAGGAAGTTAAAACGAAGATCGTCGTAGCCGAAATCCCACCAACCGAAATTGTAAAATTTCGTGTGAGCTTCAGTATCACGGCCTTTCAGTTGGTTGTAGTACCAAACGTACTCAGGCTTCTGGTTAACACCTGCGTAGTGCTTAATGTTGTAAGCCAGTTTTAAACCTGGGAAATCGCCGATTGAAGACTGGTCACAGAAGCTCGCGCGCTTAGAGTGAACAGGCATACAATAAAGCGGGAAGTCACCGGTGTTTTCGTAGAATGTTTTGTTAAACATGTCTACACCACAGTATGCTTTCAATAGGTCGAATGCTTCGCCTAGGAATGCCGTTTGCGTGTTCCAGTAATCAGGGCCTTCAGCCCAACCGCCGTCTACACCGCCCCATGGTGGGTAGTGTACTGCGTAGTATTCTAGAGCGTATGCAATGTACTCGCCTGCTTTCGGGTGATCATGGTAAAGCGCGATACACGTTGGGATAATAGCAGAAGAGATAGAACGAACACCGTGACTGTTTAGAGGGTTGTTCAATAGATCAACCGTCACTTTCAGGTGGTGCATGATTTCGTCTAGACGCTCAATCAAAGCATCTTGAACCTTCTGACGTTCTTCATCTGTGAAGTAACCGTGTAACCAGTCGTAACCCCAAGCCATAGCAGCGATAACACGAAAAGCCGCTTCATCGTTATAACCACGAGAAGTCACACCTTCTGGATCGTACGTAGACAGTTTTAGAGTCCAAGCTTTTGCTTTTGCAATTAACGCTTCGTCTTCTTTTACAACACCAGCAATCGCTAGGTTACGTGTCGCGTTCAGTGCCATTTGGCAATCAACGTACATTTGACGCCAGTAAGGACGCCATAGAGAAGCTTTACCTACCGTCTCAGCTGGGTACGCTTGAGGCTCTTCAAAAGGAGCAGTCTCAAGGAACTTAACGGTAGAGTTGTTGTAGAAATCATCAAACATGCAGTGAGCTTCATCAGCTTTCACTTTCGCTTTGAATTCTTCTAACTGATCAGCTTGAACAAGAAGACGCGGACGTGCTTCGCTCAAGGTGTCTAGGAATGATAGGTCGAAGTCACGTGTTTGAACTTCGATAGGGAGTAGGTCTACAAGATTACCTGCTGAAGTATCATTTTCCAGCTTCATCTTCCTGATTGCATCAAGAGATTTTTGGTCGCTCATTCTAACTCACTTATTTTTCAAGTTGATTGAAAGGAATTAGCAACAATATACGTCTTATTGTAGGACAATTGAACGTATTTCGATTCAATCGTACAATTTTTTACAGTTTTCGTGATTTGGGTCTGATGTTGTAAGGCTGACACGTTTACTCGCTTCGAAAAGCACAAAAATGCGACGCCCTTTCGAGTCGTCGCATTCTATTATAAACGTTTTCTATGGTTTAGCTTTCGGTTACTGCTTTCGCCTGCTTGCCGCCGTCATCGACCGCTTTAACCAGTAGTACACCAACACCACCAACAATCACACCACAAAGGATGAAGACTAGACGCCCCCACATTGGGTTAGTGAGTAGAGCCATTAGCATGATACCAACACCTGCTACCGCAATCAGTTTACCAAGCATTTCACGCTGTTTGTTATCCAATGCTTTCTGCTCAGCCGACTCAGCAACAAGTGGCGTGGCTAGGTTGCCAAAGAACTTATCAACGTCGGCTTGACGCTTCTCAGTTAATGGCTTGTAGAACAGAGTCGATAGGATGAAGAAACCACCCGTCAGTGTGATATGACCAATTAGACCAATTGCAACTTTAACATCAGACCATTCACGGCTTGTTAGCTCTTCTAGACCGAAGACTGAAGACACCATTTCAGCATTAACAACAAAACCTACGTAGTAAGAGACTAAAGCACCGACCACTAGCGTACCCCAACCAGCCCAGTCCGGAGTCTTCTTAATAAAGAAGCCAAGGAATGCAGGGATTGTCATTGGGAAGCCGATTAGAGCACCGACATACATCATTGTATCGAACAGGCTCAAACCTTTAAGCGAGTTAATGAACTGCGCGATAAGGATGATAGCGATACCAAAGACTGCAGAAGTAATCTTAGAAACCGTTACTAGCTCTTTTTCACTTGCCGTACCTTTGCGAACGATTGGTTCATAGAAGTTCTTAACAAAGATACCTGAGTTACGGTTTAGGCCAGAGTCCATTGAAGACATTGTCGCGGCAAACATAGCAGCAACTAGAAGACCAACCATACCTGCTGGCATGTATTCTTGTACGAAGTATAGGTATGCAAAGTCACCCGCTTTTTTACCTGCATCTGGGTAAGCTGCTGCTAGGTCGACACCTTGACCTGCAATGTACCAAGAAGGCATGAACCAGATGAATACACCACAAAGCATAAGTACACAGGCTAACAATGCCGCTTTCTTAGCGTTCTTTGAGTCTTTAGCCGCTAGGTAACGGTAAGAGTTAAGCATGTTGTTAGTGATAGAGAACTGCTTCACGAAGATGAAGAATGCCCAAATACTGAAGATGCTTAAGTAGTTAATGTTATTACCAGAAAGGAAAGAACCGCCTTCCGCTACAGGGAAGTTATTAACGATTTCACCAACACCGCCGCCTTGCACTACTGCTACAACAGCACATGTCACGGTTACTGCCATGATGATAACCATCTGCATGAAATCAGATGCGATTACCGCCCATGAGCCACCCGTTACAGACATGGCCAATACAACCAAACCGGTAATCCAGATAGTGGCTGTCATGTCGAAGCCGAAAATACCAGAAGCGATGATTGCCAGTGCGTTCAACCATACACCCGCAGAAACAACACTGTTTGGCATTGAAGACCAAGTGAATACTTGTTCGTTAGTCGCACCGAAACGCATACGAATTGCTTCGATTACCGTTACTACACGTAGCTGGCGGAATTTAGGAGCGAAGTATGCAAAGTTCATGAAGTAACCAAATGCGTTGGCTACGAAGATGACCGCTACGGCAAAACCATCGTTATACGCTTTACCTGCCGCACCGGTGAATGTCCATGCACTAAACTGGGTCATAAAAGCGGTTGCACCAACCATCCACCACAACATATTACCGCCCCCGCGGAAGTAGTCACTGGTGGTACTTGTAAATGTTCTAAACATCCAACCTATCGCAATCAAGAATAGGAAATAAATGCCAACAATAATCGTGTTGAGTTCCATCGTGTGTCCTTTGTCCGTTTTAATTTGTTACGAGGACTATAGGAAATTCGACCCTTTATTTGTAGTACAATAATCCAAATAAGTGATGGTGATCTTATTTTGATTGATTAAGTTAATTATATATATGACATAGGATGGAATATGACCAATTCATCAAGGCAATCACTGATATTTTAGATAAAAATTTGACCAATCAAAAAATAAAACAAAATAATAATTTAAAATCAGACACTTATACAAACAAGCAAGACTTTGCGCACTAAATTAAAAATGCAACCAAATACATATAAATATAAAGTCCTCAAAAATAATCAAAGCCAAGCTAAAGGACAACGAAGCCCATTAATCACACAATAAACCAGTGTTTTTCTTAAAATTGACAAGATATTCTCGTTAGAATTCAATTCAAATTTGTGTAGTGCTCTTATCTTTAGATCTAAATACAAATGGATGAGAAATCACCTCAATCGAATGATTATTTAGACCATTTCCTGATGAGTTAAGAGAGGAGATTTAAGATGCTGTTTCTGGGAGTGATAAAGAGAACGTGCAAAGACTAGGGGTATTGAGTAATCCGAATAGCTTAAAAGATATGGGAGAATGATTGAACCAAAACAGTGCAACACACTTCCTAAAAACAAACAGATTAGTTCGCTTACATGTTCGTATTTTCGCCCATATGAATTAATAGAACGGTGATCATATGATGATGAGTTTGTATCCAATAAATCAGACAAAATAAGCTGGAGATGAGTGCATTTATTTCCAGCTCAATAAAAGACCAGAATCACACTATTTCCGAAACAATACGGTTAAAACAAGATCGAAGTCTAGTTAGAAGACTTCCGGTTGTGATCGCTCCCCGCTTCCAAGCTTTCGTTAATTGAAGAATTATTGTCATACAATATTCTATATATCTAACCAGACATAAGGACATGTGGCATGCGCTCAATGAAAGATATCACTCAAGACGCTATCGATATCGTTAAACCCTCTATCGACAAGCTGTTTGAAAGAACCAACAGAAAAGAACTGCATATTGTCGTTATGAATCCACACCTCAAGCCTTGGGAAGCCTCTTTTGAAGACGCCATTCTTTATGAAGAGTCTTTAGGAACCCCTGATAACTGGACTATCAAGTTTGATCACCTTGCTCGTAAGAAAGCTCAGCAAGCATGGCGAGAATCGACAAGCAACCTAACACTTCATTCTCAACACCCATCTTCATTACGTGACGAAGACTTACTGTTTTATGGTTCGTTTGTTTACGGAAACGTGGTTGTTGCCTGCAGTGGCGTACAACAATGGTATGACATGCTGATCAGTGGCTGGATAGCGGTAGCTATTGAACAGCTAGCAATGCACGAATACCAAACAGAAAAAACAGAAAACCCTACAAAAACATATCGCTAATAATTAGAAACAGAAGGAACTTACTATGAGTAAATTATTGAAATCCATCATGCTGGCAGCTGGCATACTTGTTTCTGCAACGTCGTTTGCAGCAGACTACCCAAGCAAAAACATTCGCTTAGTTGTCCCATTTGGCGCGGGCGGCGGTACAGATGCCGTTGGCCGTACCCTTGCAAATAGTGCGAAAGACATTCTAGGGCAGAACATTTCAATCATGAACCGTACGGGTGGAGCTGGCGCCGTTGGAATGAGCTTTGGTGCCCAGCAGCGTGCTGATGGTTACACATTAACAGTAGTAACACGTGAAATTGCTTCACTTCCTCAAATGGGTTTAATGCGTCATAGCGCTGATGACTTTAGACTCATTCGCTTAGTAAACCTCGACCCAGCGGTCGTATTAGTTGCAGCAGATAGCCCATACAACACCATTAATGATCTGATTAAAGAAGCCAAAGAAAAACCAGGCAGCGTAAAATTCGCTTCAACCGCTGCGCCAAACTTCTACCTAATGTCTCTTGAAAAAGACCAAGATATTAAACTCAACGCCATCCCTTACAACGGTGCATCAGAAGCAATTCCTGCTGTATTAGGTCATCACACAGACGTGACTATGGTTACTCCTGGTGAAGCTATCGCTCAACTTCGTTCAGGCCAACTAAAAGCATTAGGTGTCATGTCTGAAGAACGTATTCAGTACATTCCAGATGTTCCTACTTTGAAAGAGCAAGGCATTGATGTAGTAACAGGTACATGGCGCGGTATTGGTGCTCCAAAAGATACACCTGATGCAGTAATCGAGAAGCTGGGTGCTGCATTTGATGAAGCAATGGCAAGTGAAGAGTTCAAATCTTTCATGGAGAAAGGTGCGATGACGATTCACAACCTTGATGACAAAGCCTTCACTGAGTTTGTCGCAGAAGATACAAAATCACTGACTCAATTAATTCAATAACCTTTGTTCGGAGGCACAACGATCAGTTGTGCCTTTTTTATCGGTCTGTACCTTTCCCTTGCTTTACTTTTTAGGGGTAAATTCTATGTCTAACGCCAACTTAAATCGGAATGTCGTTTTCCCTTCCATAATCATCATATTGAGCGCAATAGCACTCGCGTTGATTACTCAGTTTGATCGTCCGATGTATCAAGATGCAAGTGTTGATGCAAAATTCTTCCCGATGATGATTGTGATTGCTCAGATTGCTATCTGCATTGTTCTCATCGTTCAACACAAACTCAAAGGCGTCTCAGAACAACAAGAACCGATGATAAGCAAGATGTCTATCTTCGGCGTTGCCTTTCTTATTGGATACGCATTACTCATCAGTGTGGTTGGCTACCTTTACGCGAGTTTGATTGCATTTATGTTCTACCTCGTTTACTTCAAAGTGAAGAAACCAATTTACTACGTTGTCGCCGTTGTCTTTGTGTTTGCGGTTTACTATTTGTTTGGCGAGGTGTTTTACATCGCGCTTCCTGAAGTAACCTGGTCATAGGAGGTCATAGTGTTTGAATATCTAATCGATGGTCTCGCAACAGCTGTTAGTTTTGCAGTGCTTCCTGTCCTTGTTTTTGGCGTACTGGGTGGCGTAATTCTAGGCGCACTACCCGGCCTAACGGCGACGATGGGCGTTGCGATTCTCCTGCCGTTTACCTTTGGCATGGAACCGACGTCAGCCCTCGTGATGTTAATTGGTGTATACATTGGTGGCATTTACGGTGGTTCAATTGCCGCAATACTGCTTAAAACACCGGGGACACCAGCGTCTGCAGCAAGTGTACTCGACGGCCACACCATGGCTGTTAGAGGGCAAGCAGCAAGAGCATTAAGTATTTCGGCTGTTGCTTCATTTATTGGCGGGTTACTCAGTACTATCGTCCTTATTGCAATTGCACCTAAACTGGCGACCTTTGCACTGCGTTTTAATGCACCAGAGTACTTCGCACTTGCTCTGTTTGGTTTAACTATCATTGCGAGCGTTTCTTCGAACAACATCTTTAAAGGGTTACTTGCGGGTACGATTGGACTATTGGTATCGACCGTTGGGCTCGACCCAATCAGCAGTGTGCCAAGGTTTACTTTTGACATCATGGATCTCTACAGCGGAATCAATGTCATCCCTGTTTTGATTGGTCTGTTCGCTCTATCTGAAGCATTAAACCAGTTAGAGAAGCTATTCTCTGAAAAGAAAGTCGTCGCGCCGAAGTTTGACCATAAACTGTTGAGCAAAGGCGACCTTAAAGAAATGCTACCAACCGCAATAAAAAGTGGTTTGATGGGAACAACCATCGGTTCTGTACCGGGTGCAGGTGCTGATATTTCGGCATTCGTTTGTTACAACGAAGCCAAGCGCTCATCGAAAAATCCAGAAGAATTTGGTAAAGGATCAGTACGAGGTCTAGCAGCAGCCGAATCTGGAAACAACGGTGTAACGGGTGGTTCGTTGGTTCCATTGTTAACACTTGGCGTTCCGGGGGATGCTGTGGCAGCAGTTCTGTTAGGCGCACTCATTGTTCAAGGCTTAACACCGGGGCCTCTGCTGTTTGCCCAAAACCCTGAAGTGGTTTACGGCGTATTCAGCTCGATGTTGGTTGCTAACCTTGTGATGTTGGTGATTGGTTTACTGGGTATTCGTTTCTTCTGCCGCATCATTGAAGTACCCAAGATCATCATGATCCCAATTATTGTCTTCTTGTCGATCGTTGGTGCTTACGCGATTAACAACTCGATGTTTGATGTGGGTATTGCGATCGGTTTTGGTCTATTGGGCTTTATCTTAACTAAACTGGACATTCCGTCTTCGCCAATTCTGCTTGCGATCATTTTAGGGCCAATGGCAGAAACAAATCTGAGGAAATCGCTGCTGATGTACGATGGCAGTTGGTCTTTCCTTTATGAGCGCCCTATTGCACTCGCGTTTATCGTGCTGGCTGTATTCTCTGTTTATTCAACGTTAAAAATGAAGAAGAAACAGAAACAAAAGGAAACTGAACAATGTCCATAGTTGACTGCTTGTTCAATGGATAGCGATTAAGGCATAGCATTTAGCTTATGACCTAAAACCTATAACGTTAAAAATCAAAGCCAGAGACCTACGTCTCTGGCTTTTTAGTACACAATAAACAATCAATTTATGCAAAAAACAGACAATAAAAAAGGCATGCACTTGGCATACCTTTTTAGTTCGTTTATCAGAACGTGAGGCAGTTCATTTCTATTACGCTGTAGCCAAACGGTGGTTGGCATCTTGCAAGTGAACGGCAGAAGCAATTCTAGCCTTGTCACAATCACCGGCCATGATAGCTTCATAGATTCTGCGGTGTTCATTAATACATGTGCTTCCCTCTTCAGAAGAATGCACGATGAAGTTAACAAACATCGTAGTCAGAATATTACCGAACGGTAGATAGAAGTCGTTACCTGTCGCATTGAAGATCAAGCTATGGAAACGAGTATCAATGTCTGTCCAACGTTCTTGGTCAAACACTTCAGCTTCATCTACTTCTACCATCTTTTGGAAGATCTCTGAAAGCTCGATACGTTGTTCAGCCGTCGCAAATTTTGCCGCCAATGCACACGCTTCAGGTTCAATCGCACGGCGAAGGCCTAAGAACTGTGAACAGAATTGGTCTACGTCGGTTAGGCCGTCCATCCATTCAATCAGTTGAGGATCAAGGAAGTTCCAGTATGCGCGGTCTACTACACGAGTACCGATTTTCGGGCGGGACTCTAATAAACCTTTAGAGGTCAACAGTTTAACTGCTTCGCGAAGTGCCGTTCGGCTGATACCAAACTGTTCACACAACGCCATTTCACCAGGAATAATAGAACCTTGTGGCAGTTCGCCAGACAAGATTCCACGAGCGATTTCACGAGCTACTTGCACGTGCAGGCTGCGCTTCGAGCCCGAAATTGAATTAAAAGTGGTAACCATAAGTTCACTTATTTTATATGTTATGTTTATGTATTATTTAAGGATCACTATAACAGTATTTCAACCTACAGCCAATTGAGTAAAATCAAAACGAATCACAGCTTATTAATTTGCTAGCCTAATCAATCACTTAGAAAGCATCCAACTCTACTCTGCTAGAAACATTATGTTACACCATTCATAAATCCGTCATCAAAAAGCATCGGTTCTGTCATCCTCGATTCCTATACTTCCTTCCAACAAATCACTCTATTGGACTGACATAATGAAACCGACAAAAACAAATCTCACGCTTAAAAGCGCGATTACTGCTGCGCTGATTTTTTCTGGTTCTGCATTAGCGATGGATACGCGATACGAGGACCGCTCTGGTAACTTGGTCGCCGATGTACCCCAAGATGAATCACAATGGGTGGATCCAAACACGCTAATTTTTGCTTACACGCCAGTTGAAGACCCAGCAGTATACGCTGATGTGTGGAGCGAGTTTTTGAGCCACCTTGAAAAAACAACGGAAAAAACGGTTCGTTTCTTCCCTGTTCAAAATAACGCAGCTCAAATTGAAGCAATGCGTTCAGGTCGTCTACATATCGCAGGTTTCAACACAGGTTCAACGCCGCTAGCAGTTAACTGTGCTGGCTTTGCTCCATTCACAATGATGGCGGCTGAAGATGGCTCTTTCGGTTACGAAATGGAAATCATCACGCACCCAGGTTCAGGCATCGAAAAGGTTGAAGACCTAAAAGGCAAAAACCTAGCATTCACATCGCAAACATCAAACTCTGGCTTCAAAGCCCCTTCTGCGATTCTGGATGCTGAATACCAGCTTCAACCTGAACGTGATTTCAAACCGGCTTTCTCTGGTGCCCATGACAACTCAATTTTGGGTGTGGCGCACAAAGATTACGACGCAGCAGCCGTCGCTAACTCAGTACTGAACCGCATGCTTTCACGTGAAGTCGTGAAAGAGGGTCAAATCAAGAGCATCTACAAATCACAAACCTTCCCAACAACGGCTTACGGCACAGCGCACAACCTAACACCAGAGCTTCAAGAGAAGATTCAAAAAGCCTTCTTCACTTTCGACTGGGAAGGCACGAAGCTTCAACAAGAATTTGAGCGTAACGGTGAAGCGAAATTTGTTCCGATCACTTACCAAGAGCACTGGGAAGTGATCCGCACTATCGATACCGCTAATAAAGTGTCTTACACGTGTAGCTAAGTTCAACCGAACTAAAAAGCCAATCACACATTGATAAAACTAACTGCGGGCTTACGCGCCTGCAGTTATTCATCACTCTTTCGGTTTACTTTCCATGCCTGTCTCAGGCGAACTCTTAGTACACCGCTCTTATAGGAATTCTATGTCTACTCTTACCCTTAAAGGGCTTACCAAGCACTACTCCCGTTCTGATAAAGCCCTGACCAACGTTAGCTTATCGGTGAATGCCGGCGAAGTGGTTGGATTGATTGGCCCATCTGGTGCGGGTAAATCAACGCTGATTCGCTGTATTAACCGACTAACCGAGCCCACCAGCGGCGAAGTTATCTTCTCCAACACCAACCTTGAGGCACTGTCTAAGCGACAACTAAGACATTCACGACGTGAAATTGGGATGATCTTCCAAGAGTACGCACTGATTGAGCGTTTAACGGTAATGGAAAACGTGCTTTCAGGCCGTTTAGGGTATGTGAATTTCTGGCAAAGCTTCACTCGCCGTTTCCCTGAGTCAGATATCCAAGCCGCTTATGCCCTACTCGACCGTGTTGGATTGTTAGAGCACGCCAATAAGAGAGCCGATGCTCTGTCGGGTGGTCAGCGCCAACGTGTTGGTATTGCACGCGCACTCGCTCAGAAACCAAAATTACTGTTGATTGATGAGCCAACAGCGGCACTTGATCCACGTACTGCGCGCCAGATCATGCGATTGATTAGCGAGATTTGTTCAGAGCAACAACTCCCAGCCATCATCAATATTCACGATGTTCAGTTAGCGAAACAGTTTGTCGACCGTGTTGTCGGCCTAAATGCTGGCTGTGTGGTATTTGATGACAAACCAAACCTACTCACCGAAGACGTACTCACACAAATCTACGGTGAAGAAGATTGGAGCCAACAAGCAGAAGAAGAGGAAGATGATCTCATCATCATGAACCCTCGCTTGTCTGAGGCAACAATATGACTCAGCCATATCCAAATCAAGCTCAGCAACATTTGAAGTCAGCACAACAGAATCCCAAACAATACCCGACACAGTGGACGAAGCCGCCACTGATATCCAACTCATGGTTACGTTGGAGTTTGATCATCATTGTCGCGGTGTACTTATACCTTGCGACTCAATCGGTACACGTAAACTGGGCTCGAATCTACGAAGGCAGCGAGCGCGGCTGGCAGTTCATTTTAGCTTTCATGAACCCAGACTTTGGCGGACGTTGGAACAACATCTCACAAGGTTTAATTGAGAGCTTAACCATGACGCTCACATCAACCGTGGCAGGTGTCATTCTTTCAATCCCATTCGGATTAGGCGCAGCCAAAAACCTTGCCCCTACTCCCGTTTATCTATTCTGCCGTGCGTTTATTTCGATCGCTCGTAGCTTACAGGAGATCATCGTTGCGATTCTATGTGTGGCTCTGTTTGGCTTTGGTACGTTTGCGGGGTTTGTCACGCTGACATTCGCAACCATCGGCTTTCTCGCAAAACTGTTTGCCGATGAGATTGAAGCCATTGACCCAGCACCACTCACCGCAATGCGCGCAACTGGCGCAAGTTGGTTACAACAAGTGAACTATGCGATTCAAGCGCAGGTGATGCCACGCTTTATCGGACTTTCGATGTACCGACTCGACATCAACTTTCGTGAGTCGGCAGTGATTGGCATTGTTGGCGCAGGGGGTATCGGCGCAACATTGAACACCGCCATGGACCGCTACGAATACAGCGCAGCGGCCGCTATTCTATTGATTATTATCGTGATCGTGATGTTGTGTGAATATCTATCGACCATCATTCGCAAGCATGTGCAGTAAGGAACGACTAAATGAGCACGCTAAATGACACACCTTCAAGCGCTATGAATCGTACCCAATGGCAACGTTATGACAGCAAACAGAGCCTAATGCTATGGCTAGGCTGGCTTTGCTTTGTTGCCCTGACGGTTTTTGCATGGCAAGTCATGAACAAGGACACGATTTGGTACTTTGTGACTGATTCGCCCAACCAACTTGCTGATATATCGTCACGTATGTGGCCACCAAGATGGAGTTATTTAGAGTCACTTTGGAACCCTTTGTGGGACACAATCAACATCGCAACACTTGGCACACTGTTAGGGATCGTACTGGCATTTCCAGTTGCGTTCTTAGCTGCACGCAACACAACGCCAAGCACAACTTTTATTAGGCCTATCGCACTGTTCATCATTGCGGCAAGCCGTTCGATCAACTCGTTAATTTGGGCACTCTTGTTAGTGGCAATCATTGGCCCAGGGTTACTGGCCGGTATTATCGCGATAGCGCTGCGCTCGATTGGTTTCGTGGCTAAGTTGATGTACGAAGCGATTGAAGAAGTAAACGTCACGCAGATGTCAGCGATTGAATCGACGGGTGCATCTCCACTGCAAGTATTGAACTACGGCATTCTTCCGCAAGTAATGCCAAGTTTCATCGGCACGAGCTTGTTCCGTTGGGACATCAACATACGTGAATCTACAGTACTGGGCTTGGTCGGCGCAGGCGGTATCGGCTTAAAACTACAAGAGTCGATGGCAATGCTGGCATGGCCTCAAGTGACTGTGATTTTCTGTGCGATTCTAGTGACGGTCATCTTCTCCGAATGTGTGGCTGCCAAAGCAAGAAAAGCCCTTATCTAAATACTAAAAACAACGTCAAATAGACGGTTATTTAGGGCGTGTTGATCTTTCGAGCTGATTTTTGTAGCGAGTTGCTGGGCATTTATACAAGACTGAGGCTTCGATGTGTAGCTAGCCTACATGAGAAGCCGATAACGTAGTAGAAATGACCAGCAAACGCTGCCCGAAGGGTTCGGGCTGGGCGCCCCCGCAAAAAGCGTTTTACTCTTTGTTGAGGGGAATTTGCTTAGAATGACTAGGCTACTTCCCCCTCGCCTCGATTAAAACGCTTTTGACTAGGCGTCCCCATCCGAACAAAATTTAACCGCGAAAAGTCAACACGCCCTAGTCAATAAGATCAAAGCCTACTCACTGAGTAGGCTTTTCGTTTGTTGGAACGTTCCATTTGTTTCCTACACGCATAAAAAAACCGAGCAACTCGCAGTGAGTTACTCGGTTTGACTTATTCCCGATGTTTTCAGTCGTTGTTGGTATCAACGAACGATTTTTCAATCACGACTGAATTTCAATGTGATGCTTCGTTCCCGCAAAGCACCACATCAATACATGCCCTCGTTAAACGGCATGTATGTTCATCATTTACAGTTGAGCAAATGATCCTTCCCACGAGTATGTCTCACCCGCGAACTCAACAGTGTGAGTTGCTTGCTGCGTGCCTTCAGCTTGGTTTGAAATACCGTAGTGGTAAGTGTTGCCAGATGTCGTTTGAATGTGCACAACAGTCCCGACACTGTTATGGCCCACAACAGACACTGATTTAACCAGACCACGAGCGCCTACAGAGGCTTCGATAGACTCGTTAAAGTAACCATGCGTTTCTAGTACAGAAGCAAACACGTGGTTTTGACCAGACTGACGTAAGATGAACGCAGGCTCACTCTTAAGGTTGAAGTCTGGATCGTTAGCACCAGTGCGAGCAAAAATAACTTCGCTGCCCGCATTAGCGCTGGTTACTAGGCTGTAGTAGCTGCTGTCATGTAGCCAGCTGACTAGAGAACCTTCTTCGTTCACTTTGCCTGAAGCAACGTTCCACAGATGTTGGTAACCGTTGTCTTCACCTAATGGCTTAAGCGTTTTTTCCATGTTGTAATCGAAGTCAGTACGGATGATCTGGCCAGAGTGGTGAACGGGCAGGTCGTACTGGTGCTCAGCGTCAGCTTCAATGCGGTATACATCGATCACTAGTGGCTTCTCGAATTCAGGAAGTTCAGCAAGAATCACGCTGCGTTGCATGTCTACGCCAGTGTAGTACTCAGAAATTGTACCGCTCATGCCTTGTAGAGACTGATCGTCTGCTACGAAGAAGTGCTTCTGACCAAACTTAGACTCGGCCAATGCTGTGTTGAAGTTGTTCTGCGTTTTCTGATCAACCGTTACTGTGTTGTGAGCAACCGTCTGCTTACAGTAAGACTTGTTCTCTGGAATGTAACGACCGCCAAACTTAGGCTCAACGTTTACCCAGCGACCGAAGCCGTAATCGTGCAACACTTCGTGGCCACGGTTGAATACGCTTAGGTGCAAGCCATCATAGTGACCGTGGTCTAGCGCAGAATGGTACTGGTGATCGCTGCCGTGTTGACCAAACCAGATCAACGCCATTGTGTCGTCGTCTTGCTCATCACGGTGACGAAGAATGCTAACGCCGCCTTTCTCACCTTCAGGGCCGTCGGTAACGAACAGGCTACCCCAGTTAAATGGTTTGATTTCATCAGCTGCTTCAACAGCGTCAGACAATGTTTTACCTGAAGCATGAACCCAAACGTTTTGTTGGTGGTTAGCCATACCAAGCAGAGTTTCAGTCTGCTCGTAACGGTGGTAACACACAGACGTTGCCATGATAACGCCTTCATCGTTGATAGAGATTGTCTTCGATGAATCGTTCAGAGCTGGCAATGTACCGTCTGGGAATGCGGTTTTGAATACAGAGTAAGACGTTGTCTTGATCACTGAATCGTTGAATTCATAGATACCCACTTCAGGCTGACGACGTTCAATCGCTTCTGCGAACAGGTAGATTGGACGTAGAGAGAAACGGTGGTAGTAAGGACCTTCCATGTAGTAGCCGTCTGGCGAAAACAGTTGGTCAAGTTGCGCTAAGAAACCGCCGCTTACTTTGTCCAGTTTCAGGCCGTAAAGCGCTTTGTCTACAGACTCTTGATCGTTGATTGCGTAACCACAGATACCTACTGCTGCCACTGCCCATAAGCCGTGGTTGTGTACGATATCGAAGTCGTGTGCGTAAGTCACAACGAACATTTCGATCATTTGCTTAAGAAGATCGTCTTCGATCAGACGTTTTTGCTCTTCAGAGATCGTGTGGTAAATACAGCTGTACGCACAAGAAGCGTAAAGCATCCACATGTTCTCGTTCAACGTTTGGTGGAACAGCTTACCCGGAGGGTTAGAGTCACGGCTTACATTGCTTTCAAGCGTTGGGTATACCGTCGCGTACGCAGTTAACATATCAACGATGTAGTCACGGTATTTTGTTTCCTCAGTGATAAGGAACAAACGGCCGGCTAGATCCATGTGGATGTAGTTTTGCTTATGACGGTTATGTTCGTAACCGCCGCCTTCACCGTGACCTGGAACTTCAATGCCAACTTCAACCATGTAAGCGTTAGTTTGTTTAATATCGCGAGTCAGTGCGTTACCTAAAAGGCTATCCTTGCCAAGTTCTTTACGAAGCTCTGCTGCTTCATCAAAGTTAAGTAAAAGTGGTTGATAGCTCATTATTATTTCCCCTGCTCTGCTGTGCTTGCTAATTCTGGGTTTAAAATTGTTTCTACTGAGTAGAAGCCTGTCCAGCTGTATACTTTGCCGTTCAGTTCTACTTTGTGTTCAGTGCTGTCAGTCGCGCCGAGTTGGTTACTGATCATCACTGTCACGTTTGATTTCTCTGTCGTAATTTCTACTACTGAACCGATATTGGTGTGAGCCACTACTTTGATGTTTTTAACTACACCACGTGCATTAACTGATTGCTCGAATTCTTCGTTGAAGTAACCGTGCGTTTCAACAACAGAAGCAAACAGTGTTGTTTCGCCTTTGCTGCGTAGAATGAATGCAGGCTCTGAACGTAGGTTGAAGCTTGGATCGTTAGCGCCAGTGCGAGTAAAGATCACTTCAGCATTGTCGTTAGACGTTGCGCCTAGCCAAGTATAGTAAGTGTTGTTTTGTAGCCAGCTTACAAGTGCTGTGCCCTTCACTTCACCGCTTGCCACGTTCCATAGATGTTGGTAACCGAAATCGTCACCTAGAGTGTTTAGCTCTTTGTTTGCTTGGTATTCAAAGTTAGTGCGAACAATCTGACCTTGATATTGGTGTGAGTAGTCGTATTGATGCTCGCCTTCGCCGCCTTTTTCAGAATCTAAGCGGTATAGGTCTAACAATAACGGAGATTCTAATTCTTCAAGATTTAGCATGAACACGCTGCGTTGCATGTCAAAGCCTTGGTAATGATCGTTAGCAAATGCACTCATACCGTTGATTTGATCGTCTTCTACTTTAAAGAAGTGAGGTAAACCATGTACTGAGTCTGCACGTTCAACGTCAAAGTTGTTCTGACATTTTTCATCAATCGTAACTGCATTGTGAGCAATCGTTTGACGAGCGTAAGATTTGTTTTCGTCTAGGTAACGGCCGCCGAATTTTGGCTCAACGTTAACCCAACGACAGAAGCCGTATTCACGTAGCACTTCTTGACCGCGGTTAAAGAAAGAAATACCCAGCGTATCAAAGTTGCCGTGACCCATGCCGTGTTGGCCGTAGTTCATAACAAGTTGAGAAACGTCGCCTTTCTTATCCTGCATACGGATAAAGCCTTGCGCGCCGTTGTGACCTTGAGGGCCTTCATTCAATTCAACACTTGGCCAGAAAGGCATGCCGATTTCTTTCTCTGCAGATGCGGCTTCGTATGCTTTAGATAGCTCAAGACCACATGGATGCATCCATACTGCGTCTTGAATCTTCGCCATACCAAGAATGTTTTGGTCTACACCGTTTTCAGAAGAGTAATGCTTACTGTAAACACTGACCGCAACCTGAACACCCATGTCTGTGATGCCCATTGTACGAGAAGCATCATTCAGAGCCGGGAACTCACCGTTCGGGTAAGCCGTCGCAAGCATCGCTTGTACTGTGTTGCCAATCACGCCACCTTTGTAGTTATAGATATCTACTTCAGGCATGTGGCGGTGAATCACTTCAGCGAACACACACGTTGGGCGAATCGCATAACGGTGGTAGTAAGGGCCTTCCATGTAGTAACCAGAAGGTGCAAATAGCTGAGAAACTTGCGCTAGGAAACCACCAGTATCGTTACGGTCGATGCCGTACACTGACATCTCAAGGTACTCGCGTTTGCCTAAAGCAAGACCACAGATACCGACAGCAGCAACAGCCCAAATGCCGTGGTTATGGATACGGTCAAAGTCGTGTGCGTATTTAACCGTGAACATTTCTAGCATTGGTTCAAAAATGCGAGACTCAATGTTGTCACGCTGCTCTTGTGTCAGTGTCGAAGCAACACAAGAGTAAGCCAAGCTTGAGAACATTAACCAGCAGTGTTCGTTCAGGATTTGGTGGAACAAACGACCGGTAGGGTTGGTGTTTTTCTGTACGTGATAATCAAACGTTAGATATTTGTCTGCGTACTCTTCTAGTAATTCTGTAACAAAGTCAGCGTACTTTTGCTCTTTAGTGATCAAGAACATGCGACCAGCTAGGTTCATGTACGTGTAATTTTGCTTGTGGCGGTTATGTTCGTAACCCCCAGCTTCACCATGACCTGGGACATCAATAGGTAAACGCATGAATGCTTCTAGATCTTTCGCGTTCGCTGCAATGGTTTTGCCCATTAAGCTAGAACGGCCCACTTCAAGGTGAAGCTGCTCGATTTCTGCTTCAGTCAACAATACTGGTTTAGTCGTCATATTCTTTGTCACCCTCAATAAAGAGTTTATCTGCTTAAACTTTGATTAAATTTTCAAACTCCACATAAAGTAATACAATAAGAGCTTTAATTATACCTATTCGTTACCAAATGATGATTAGAGTCACACAATCAACCGTAAGTCATTGATAAAAATGACTAATGATAAATATCAGCCGTTTATTAAGTTATTGATTTATTTACGCTATATAAAGTATCGCTTGATCAACATCACACAAATTTAGATATATTGTATTACAATTGAGCTCATTCCCTTATGATGAATCCAAGTTAAGTAACACTTAAAAGATTTAAACAGATTAGGAGATACACAATGAACTCTTTCTTTATCCTAGATGAAAACCCATGGGAAGAACTTGGTGGCGGCATTAAGCGTAAAATCGTTGCTTACACTGACGATCTTATGGCTGTACACCTGTGTTTTGATAAGGGCGCGATTGGCCATCCTCATACTCACGAAATTCACGACCAAATCGGTTATGTTGTTCGTGGTAGCTTCGAAGCTGAGATTGAAGGCGAAAAGAAAGTACTTAAAGAAGGCGATGCTTACTTCGCTCGTAAACACATGATGCACGGTGCGGTTGCACTAGAGCAAGACAGCATCCTTCTTGATATCTTCAACCCTGCGCGTGAAGATTTCCTAAAATAATTAATAGCGCAACCTCAGTTGCTAAGGTAAGCATATGAAATCATTAAACATCGCGGTCATTGGCGAGTGCATGGTTGAGCTACAAAAGAAACAAGACGGGCTTAAGCAAAGTTTTGGTGGCGATACGCTGAATACTGCACTTTACTTGTCACGCTTAACAAAAGAGCAAGATATCCAAACTAGCTATGTAACAGCGTTAGGTACTGATCCATTCAGTGTCGACATGTTGAAAAAGTGGCAAGCAGAAGGTATCGACACGAGCTTAGTGGCTCAGTTTGATCACAAACAACCAGGGCTTTACTACATCGAGACCGATGAAACTGGTGAGCGCAGCTTCCACTACTGGCGTAGTGACGCTGCCGCGAAATTCATGTTTGATCAACCAGATACCCCTGCTCTACTTGATAAGCTGTTCTCTTTTGACGCGGTTTACCTAAGTGGTATTACGCTTGCTATCTTGACTGAGAACGGACGTACGCAACTATTCAACTTCTTAGACAAATTCAAAGCTCAAGGCGGCCAAGTATTCTTCGACAATAACTACCGTCCTAAACTTTGGGAAAGCCAACAAGAAGCGATTTCTTGGTACTTAAAAATGCTTAAGTACACTGACACGGCTCTACTCACGTTCGATGACGAACAAGAGCTGTACGGTGACGAAAGTATTGAACAGTGTATTGCACGTACGTCTGAGTCTGGTGTGAAAGAGATCATCATTAAACGTGGTGCAAAAGATTGCTTAGTAGTTGAAAGCCAAAGTGCTCGATACGTTGCACCGAACCCTGTAGACAACATCGTTGATACTACCGCAGCTGGTGATTCATTCAGTGCTGGCTTCTTAGCTAAACGCTTAAGTGGTGGTAATGCTAGCGATGCAGCATTAGCAGGTCATATTGTGGCAGGGACTGTGATTCAGTATCCAGGTGCTATCATACCTCTAGAAGCGACGCCTGATTTGTCTCTATAATTACGCACTTTATATATTAATCAAGGGTTTGCTTAGTTGAAAGCAAGCCCATAATTAACGTGAGAAAGAATTCATGACTACATTAAATGAACAACTAGCAAGCCTAAAAGTAATCCCTGTAATCGCTATCAACCGTGCTGAAGACGCTATCCCTCTAGGTAAAGCACTTGTTGAAAACGGTATGCCATGTGCAGAAATCACACTACGTACAGAATGTGCAATCGAAGCGATTCGCATCATGCGTAAAGAGTTCCCAGACATGCTAATCGGTTCAGGTACGGTACTGACTAACGAGCAAGTTGACGCATCTATCGAAGCAGGCGTTGATTTCATCGTAAGCCCAGGTTTCAACCCTCGTACTGTTCAATACTGTATCGACAAAGGTGTTGCAATTGTACCGGGTGTAAACAACCCAAGCCTAGTTGAGCAAGCAATGGAAATGGGTCTTCGCACGTTGAAGTTCTTCCCTGCTGAGCCTTCTGGCGGTACTGGTATGCTTAAAGCACTCACCGCAGTTTACCCTGTTAAATTCATGCCAACTGGCGGCGTAAGCTTGAAGAATGTAGATGAATACCTATCTATCCCTTCTGTACTTGCGTGTGGCGGTACTTGGATGGTTCCAACTAACCTTATCGATGAAGGTAAGTGGGACGAACTAGGCAAACTTGTTCGTGACGCAGTTGATCACGTTAACGCTTAATCTGTTTTAGATTTCGTGATAAAGCCTCACTTCGGTGGGGCTTTTTGTTATCTGAGGTTTTTCAATAACTGAAGATTTTGTTATCTAGGTCTTTGAGTAACTGAAGTTTGATAGTTTGTTGGACAAACCAAGCCCCCAACACAAGAACAACAGAAAATTTGGCGGATAAATCGCGTAGATAAAGAGTACGGGTAAATAACGAACAGATCGGGACGTGAAATAGAAAATAGCGACATAAAAACAATAAGCTACACTTAAATTCCAGAAACAATATTTTGCGATTTAGCACTGAGATTTAACGTGAATCCGATCGCACAACCATGCTCAGTTGTAGCACATTTGTTACGGTTATAATTAAAATCTTATAAATAAGCTCAACCAACACACCACCACTTATATTGTAATACATATAAACATTTGAACTTCAATTTACCTTGGATCTAGAGTAATTCGCAAAAACAATTAAAGCCAATAAAAACAAAAGTTTAAATTAACTTACCGTGTGTACTCAAAAATCAATGCGACCTAGATCATACTAAAGACATATTGTAGTACAAATAAACCTTTGGACGCGTTAATCTAAGCCCAGTTAATTATGATATTTAAAAGGCTGAAAAGATGACTATTGATACTTTTGTTGTTCTCGCCTACTTCTTCTTTTTAATCGCTATTGGTTGGATGTTCCGTAAGTTCACCACGTCGACTAGTGATTACTTCAGAGGGGGCGGCAAAATGTTATGGTGGATGGTTGGTGCAACTGCCTTCATGACACAGTTTTCAGCATGGACGTTTACAGGTGCCGCAGGACGCGCGTTCAATGACGGTTTCGTTATTGTAATCCTATTCTTAGCCAATGCTTTTGGCTACTTCATGAACTATATGTACTTCGCTCCAAAGTTCCGCCAACTTCGTGTGGTAACAGCGATCGAAGCTATTCGTCAGCGCTTTGGTAAAACGTCTGAACAGTTCTTCACATGGGCAGGAATGCCTGACAGCCTTATCTCTGCGGGTATCTGGCTAAATGGTCTCGCTATCTTCGTAGCAGCGGTATTCAACATCCCAATGGAAGCAACCATTGTGGTAACGGGTATGGTTCTAGTATTGATGGCAGTAACTGGCGGCTCTTGGGCGGTTGTTGCTTCTGACTTCATGCAAATGCTTGTTATCATGGCGGTAACCATTACTTGTGCGGTTGCAGCTTACTTCCACGGTGGCGGCTTAACGAATATCGTTGCTAACTTCGACGGCGACTTCATGTTAGGTAACAACCTAAACTACATGAGCATCTTCGTTCTTTGGGTTGTATTCATCTTCGTGAAGCAGTTCGGTGTAATGAACAACAGCATCAACGCTTACCGTTACCTATGTGCGAAAGACAGTGAAAACGCACGTAAAGCGGCAGGCCTAGCATGTATCCTTATGGTTGTTGGCCCACTAATCTGGTTCCTACCGCCTTGGTACGTAAGTGCATTCATGCCTGATTTCGCATTGGAATACGCTTCAATGGGTGATAAAGCGGGTGATGCTGCTTACCTAGCATTCGTACAGAACGTAATGCCAGCAGGTATGGTTGGTCTTCTTATGTCAGCAATGTTCGCTGCAACAATGTCTTCTATGGATTCAGGTTTGAACCGTAACGCTGGCATCTTTGTAATGAACTTCTACAGCCCGATTCTTCGTCAAAACGCGACTCAGAAAGAGCTGGTTATTGTAAGTAAGCTAACCACTATCATGATGGGTGTTATCATCATCGCGATTGGCTTGTTCATTAACTCTCTACGTCACTTGAGCTTGTTCGATATCGTAATGAACGTAGGCGCGTTAATTGGCTTCCCAATGCTTATCCCTGTACTACTTGGTATGTGGATTCGTAAAACGCCTGACTGGGCTGGTTGGTCTACGCTAATCGTTGGTGGCTTCGTTTCTTACATCTTCGGTATCTCGCTTCAAGCAGAAGACATCGAGCACCTATTCGGTATGGAAACAGCGCTTACTGGCCGTGAATGGAGCGACTTGAAAGTGGGTCTTAGCCTAGCGGCTCACGTAGTGTTCACTGGTGGTTACTTCATCCTAACTTCTCGCTTCTACAAAGGCCTATCGCCTGAACGTGAGAAAGAAGTTGACCAACTATTCACTAACTGGAATACACCGCTAGTCGCGGAAGGTGAAGAGCAACAAAACCTAGATACTAAACAACGTTCAATGCTTGGTAAGCTTATCAGCACAGCTGGTTTCGGTATCCTAGCAATGGCTCTGATTCCAAACGAACCAACAGGACGCTTGTTGTTCCTACTATGTGGTTCAATGGTACTCACCGTTGGTATCCTACTGGTTAACGCATCTAAAGCTCCGGCTAAGATGAACAACGAGTCAGTTGCTAAATAGCTAAACAGCTAACAAGTTAAACCAATAATGAAGCCCATGTTATTCGATAACATGGGCTTTTTATTTGCTTTTCATTCATCAAGTTAGAATATGAAATGCATCTCTATCAATGCTCACAAGCCCATCAAAGTCCCTGTCTCCTGCCCTCGCTTTATCTTCTTTTACAACCTTGCCAATGGTTTGATCTCTTTCTCTGGTTGTTTCTGTTACTTTGAATGACAACACAAACACAACAGATAATTACAATGAAAAAAACATCACTATTACTTGCTTCCATTACTCTGGCTCTTTCTGGTGTAGCACAAGCTGACCAATTAGAAGACATCCAAAAATCAGGTACACTTCGTGTCGGTACTACAGGCGACTACAAACCTTTTTCTTACTTCGACGGCAAAACCTACTCTGGTTATGACATTGACGTAGCCAAACATGTTGCTGAACAGTTGGGCGTTGAATTACAGATTGTTCGTACTACATGGAAAGATCTGCTAACCGATCTAGACAGTGATAAATACGACATCGCGATGGGCGGTATCACGCGTAAAATGCAGCGTCAGTTAAACGCGGAACAAACTCAAGGCTACATGACCTTTGGCAAGTGTTTCTTAGTTGCGAAAGGCAAAGCAGAACAATACAACAGCATTGAGAAAGTGAACCTTTCTTCTGTGCGTGTTGGCGTCAATATCGGCGGGACTAACGAGATGTTTGCGGATGCTAACTTGCAAGACGCAAGCTTCACACGTTACGAGAACAACCTAGACGTTCCGCAAGCTGTTGCGGAAGGTAAAGTTGATGTAATGGTGACAGAAACTCCTGAAGGCCTGTTCTATCAAGTGACGGACGAGCGTCTTGAAGCTGCTCGTTGTGATACACCGTTTACCAACAGCCAATTCGGTTACCTGATTCCAAAAGGTGAACAACGCTTGTTGAACACAGTGAACTTCATTATGGATGAGATGAAATTGAAAGGGGTTGAAGAAGAGTTTCTGATCCACAACTCTCTTAAGTAACTCTTTCGATTTACTTAGTGACAAAAAAGAGGCCAGCAATGCTGGCCTCTTTCGTTACGGTTTAATGGTTCGCTTTAACCGTGAGTGATGACATTCTGTTGTACTAACGCATCCAAAATATCTGACGGCATGGTGCCACTTAGCGTTAACTGAGGAGCAAGGTCTTCAACCACAATCACTTGCTCTGTGGTGCCCAAACCATCAGGGTTGATGGTTAGCTCTACATCATTTCCATCCACTTTTGCATCGATATGTTGCAACAGCGTCGTCATGTTCACAGTGGCATCTTTCAGTTCCGGCAACACCTCTCGTAGGTCAATCTGATCGCCTTCAGATAGATTGAAATCGGTAATCGTGTCTGCGACACCATCTTCAATATTGAGCCACACAAACGAATCCATTCCATTGCCACCCGTCAGGATATCGGAACCACCTCCACCAATGAGCGTATCGTTGCCGTCACCACCAATAAGGGTGTCGTCACCTGACCCACCGACCAATCGATCATTGCCCGATCCACCAGTTAAGTCAGTCGCATTAGCACCAGCCAGTAACTGAACATCATCAGTTTCCGAAGCCAAGTTAATATCAACCGCGTTAGACACAATGTTCAAATTCAGGTCAATCGACGCAGAGGTCGCTGTATCGTTGTTATCAGTCTCTTCAGAAACCGCCTCAACTTTAAGCGTGTAACTACCCGGAGTTTGAGAAAGCCCTACTGCCTGCAAGCTTTCGATTGCATCCGCCGTTGCTACCCAAACACCACCACCGAGATCGGTCACAGAACCGACATCACTGGTGATTTGAGCGCCAGCAGGCACATCACTGATATGCAGCGTTAGCTCCTCAGTAATGTCCGTTAAGGCAGCGATAATTCCAACCAAAGGAATGCCACTCGCACTGACTGACTGGCTCGCAGTAATGTTTCTCACGTAATTAGACGCAGTATCAATCGACAAGGTTGGCGCATTCGCTACTGGCGTTACCGCGATGTTGTAAACAACAGGCGTCGTCTCTATCGCTATACCAGAAGGGTTTCCGCTGTCTTTGGCGACAACTTCTAAGCCAATACTATTGGTTGGAGACAGACTCGCATCAAGGAACACACCGCTTGGACTGGTTGGCGTATCAATCAGTGCATTTAGATCACTCAGAGTACCGACTAAGATAACCGAACCAGTGTTGTTGCCGTTGACCATCACCGTCGTCACTGCAGGAAGTGAAACGTTCAATGTACCGTAATCCACTGTCAGCGTGACGGTCATGAGATCATCGGAAAATGTATCAACATAATCAGGGTCACTGACATTGATACCACTCAATAGCTGACCAGCGTCCTCATCAACAACCGTGGTGACACTGTCACCATTAACGACAGGTGTATCGTTCACTCCATCGACAATCGCGCTGATCTCCGCAGTATCGGTTAGGAAATCATTGGCACCGTTGGTAGTACCATCATCTTCGACGGTGTAGGTGAACTTAACGTTACCGTTGTATTCATCAGCCGCCGTAAATATCCAGTACGGGCCAGTAATCATAGCGTCATCAGCACCACCTATGTTCTCAAAGCGCTGTAACTGGCCTTGGCCTTCGTCGAGCACCAGATTGGTCACGGTAATCGTGTCGTTTTCCGGATCGCTCGTAGCAGCAATTAAGTCTTCCTCTTTGATGATCAACTGACCTTCTTCAAGGATGTTACCTAAGTCGATATCCGTTGCCACTGGCTGATCATTCACTTCTGTTACCACAACACTGATTTCGCCGGTATCTGTTAAGAAATCATCAGCGCCATTGGTTGTGCCATCGTCCTCAACGGTATAAGTGAACTTAACATCACCGCTGTACTCGTTGGCTGCGGTAAATACCCAGTATGGGCCAGTGATCGTCGCATCATCAGCACCGCCCACGTTCTCAAAGCGTTGTAATTGGCCCTGACCTTGATCGAGCACCAAACTGTTCACAGTAATCGTGTCGTTTTCCGGATCAGTGGTTGCTGAAATCAGGTCTTCCTCTTTGATGATCAACTGACCTTCTTCAAGCATGGTGCCTAAGTCAATGTCCGATGCCACTGGCTGGTCATTAACTTCAGTAACCACAAGGCTAATTTCAGCATTATCCGTTAAGAAATCATCCGCACCGTTGGTGGTACCGTCATCAATGATGTCGTAATTGAACTTCACATCGCCATTGAAATCATTGGCTGCAATGAATATCCAGAATGGCCCCGTAATCGCTGCGTCATCAGCACCACCAGCATTTTCAAAGCGCGTTAGCTGACCTTGACCTTGGGTAATAGTTACGCCGGTTACCGTGAGGTTATGGTTTTCTAGATCAGAACTGGCTGCAATCAAGTCACTTTCAACAATCACGATTTGACCGTCTTCCGCAATCGAGCCTAAATCGACATCAGTAGCCACCGGAGCGTCATTCACTTCCGTCACCTTAATGGTGAACGTAGTTTGATTGGTTTGAGCGGTATTCGGATCACCCGCGTCAATCAAGCCGTTATTACCACCATCATCGAGCGTTGCATTGATTGTGACTAAACCACTTTGGTTGAGGTAGTTCTGGTCTGGGTCGGGTTTGAAAGTCACGGCTCCATTGGTCAATGCGGTATTGATGTCAGCTTCTTTACCGGTAATCACAAGCGAACCATCAGGCTGCAATACAAACGTCACGTCAGGTGAGCTCGTAAACTCAAACACGCCTTGCGCTCCCGGCAGTGTTTGATCCACTTGTAACGTCAGAACATACGGCGCATCTGGGTTGTCAAAGTTAGCGTCAACATCGTAGATACTGAAGTTATCGATAGCGATGCTAATATCTTCCGGCGTTTCAATGTTGGTCACATTCACAAACGTCGGTTGATCGTTGATAGGATCAATCACTAAATCAACATCGAAGCTGGTTGGCGTACCTAAGTATTCGGTGTTGTCAGCGTCTGTATCCACAGAGCGAACCGTAATTTGCAATGGCCCATTGATGCCGAGCGCATTGCCCGCATCGCTATTGTGTTCACCCGAATTAAATACGATCTTATCGAGTGACTGAGCAGGAACATCAAGTGTCCATAGTTGTGTCGCCGGATCGTAGCTAGCCAATGTAGTGCCATCTGGATAGAAAATAGAAGCATCTTGAGGCACACCCGCCACTTCAACTCGAAGTGTTTCAGGAGCATTTTCAGTAAATGTTCCGCTTCCTGTTGCAGACAATTCTTTGTCCAAAATCGTCGCATTGATTTCGATATCAATGTTTTGGCCTTCATTGCCTGTCACAGAGTCGGTCGGGTTAGTATCGACATAATCACCAACAGGTACCACATGCAGTTTGAAGCTTGGCAAGTTTGCCGCAGCAGTAGGCACGCCCAACAAAGATTCTTGAGTGAAGACTTCAACGCCAAACTCGGCCGTACCACTGAAGTTTTTCGGTGGTAAAATCGACAGCTCACTCAGGTCGAATGACAGTCCTGATGCTTGGGGCAGTTGAACACTCCATTCACCACCACCGTTGTTCTTCACTGTGTAAGTTGAGGCAGCATCTGCACTCATTAAGAAACCATCTGGTACACCCGTAAACTTAATCGAAACGAACTGCTCTGAGCCATCAAGGTCAGTCAATGCGATCGATACTGGCCCCGTACCGGACAAGGAAATAAGCTGATCTTCGTTACCAGTAATCTCGATAACATCCGGATCACTACCCGGCCCTGTGACAGACACGTCATCCACCACAGGAACGACTTCAAAGCTGACACTTGTAGAGAACGTATCGGAGTCTGTTGCCGTACCCACAGGAGAAGCAGGATCATTATAGGTTGCTGTATCGGTAACGGTGCCGCTGACATTAACCTGCACTTGGTTAATATCATTGCCCGTTGGGTAATTTTCGATTGCCCTAAAGAGCACATTATCGAGTGCACCTGCCGCAATTTCAGCCTGATTAAACGTCACAGACGTACCTAATGAGGTACCCGCATTGTCATAAAATGCGCCTATAGAAGGATCGTCCAACGTCAAGGTAATCGAAGTAAACTCTTCTTGACCGCCTTCGACGCCTGATACTTGATCCGAAATAGTCGAATTGAAGTCGAGTTGAATATAAGTGTCTTCGTAACCCACCGGATCTTGTCCGGCTTGGCCATCGTTATCGACAGGATTAAAGGCGTCATCAAGAGAACCCACGACATTCACCTCAATCGTTGGATCCGTCTCCGCATCCGGTGCGACTTTGATGACGACTTCGGTCACTAAGGTCTTCTCATCGCCAGATTGTAAATCTTTGGTCACTATGGTCATTGGCAACCTAAAGTCACCAGAGTAGTTTGGTGGCAGGTTCAACAACAAACCTGAAGAATCGACGGTTGTACCCTGTTCAACCGTTGTCTCGTAAACATATTTTCCGTTCACAAAGTCAACATCACTTCTTCCCGAAAGGCTAATCGGGAATGATGTAGTAGCATCTATGACCAGGATACCATCAATGATCACCGTCACTTGGTCAGGAGAATCATCACGGCCCGTAAAGCTCAAAATGCCATTGAGTGCCGCGCCGAGATCAAGTTGAGTATCTTCAACCGCATCGATAACGCTGTCTTGCACAATGGAGATCCCAGCTGCAACTTTATCTGGAGCAACAAGTACTTCAGGATAAGAAAGCGTTACCTCACCGGTGCGTTGCTCTTGGACGGACGTTTCATTGTTGGCATCTCCAGGATCTGACACTAAGGTATGAATCGTCATCTTGATATTATTAAAGTCCCCTGCCACGTCATCTGTATCATTGGCAGGGGTGAAATCTAAGCCATTTGGCGCACTGACGCTAAAGGCATCTTCATTGGTCACAACCCATCGGCCACCGCCTTCGTAAGAGGCACCAGTTACTAAAAGTTGCCCTAAAATATCATCCGACAAAGCGCTTCCGTCAGTGTTAGTCAGCTGAACAATCACTTCGTCAACTTGCTCTTCTACTGTGCTTAAATCCGTTTCTTGGTATCGGATGACGTATTCACCGTCCCAGATTTCGTCTCCGTTAGTATCCGTCGTTTGGTTATCACTATTGGTTGTAAATTTAATTACGCCATTAGCGTCAGCCGTAATCGTAGTCAGATCTACAGAGCCATCTTCGTTTGAAACAACAATCTTGTTGTCGGCATCTCCTGGTTCAACCACAGGTCGTACTTGAACGTTAATGATTCCGGTTATATCTGGATCGGCTTCGACATAACCACCATCTTCATCCTCTAGGCCGCTAGACGTATACTCATGATCTCGCTCTTCCATTTTAAGCTCGGTGGTCAACGTAAAATCTGCACTAGAATCAGCCGGAGGCGTCATTTGAATGAAGTTATTCGCCAAAGCAATCTGAGTAAATTGCTCCGGTGTCTGACTAGCGTCTTTAGGAGTAATCGTTAACGTACCTGCACCATCGTTTACAACAGTAACATCACCATTTACGGTAGGTGTGACACCCGATGGAATACCGGAAATCGTAATCGAAGTGAAATGCTCATCAGAATCAATATAGTCTGCACCTTCGGGGTGCCAATCAATGTTGATAGCCGTATCTTCATCACCGTTAGTCGTGTTGACATAAGTTGCTGATGTATCGATTTGAGGTATAACAAGCACTCGAATTTCTTGATCAAACGTAAGCGTGTGACCATCATTCTCGGTCACAATCACTTTACCTTGGATGTGGATATTCTCTGTCGATGAGTCGACAGGTCGAATGCGAATGCCTGAGGTTTTACCTGCCTCAGTAATGTTCGCTTCGTAGATAGGTTTGGATAAGTCAGGACTACCGCCCGGTCCAGTTTCGTAACCGACAAAGTTAAGATCGATCACCGTACCGTCGCCGTCTTCGAGAATAACGCCATCAGGAATACCCGAGAGGATAACGGTTATGGATTCTGAACCGTCGTCAGGCAATGGGGTTTGATCTACAGCTGCCGGATCTGGTCTTCTCTCTCCAGATAACACAGTGAAGTCAAGCAGAGCAAAGTTATCACCGTTTTGACTTTCTTGAATCGTGGTTTGAACGCCGGTTATGCCACCTTCGTTAAACGTCGTCCAATCTGTACCATTCGTCCCACCATAAGGCGTGTCGGCAACACCTTTGACCTCGACGTTGACCGTCTTAGTACCCAGTATTTCTTCATCGACTTGCGCACCTGAAGAAAGGTTCGCGGTGTCTTTAACCACACCGGTGACATCGAAAGTAAAATCCACATTGCTGTGTTTGGTTGGAACAACTTCCACGTTAGCCAAATCGGAATACGCGATTTCTTGATAATCCACACCATTGATCGTGATAGTCGGAACGACTGTCGTGGTACCTAAAAAGTAAAGTACCGCGCCTTCCGTAACATTGCTGATACGAACAAACAGCTCTTCAGAGCCATCGGTATCCACTGACCCAGTCATGGTGATGACTTCGTCTAGCGTGAATGCGTCTTTGTTGTCCAAAGGACCAATGTAATCAGGGTCATCGATGTTGTCTTCGTTGATCTTGATACGACTCACACTGAATTTGCCCGGGTCGGCGTCAGCAGTGACATCAATAATGATATTTTGCTCTACAGAACGAGCGGTCGTCTTATCGTTTGCTCCACCGTTGGCTGAATCATCGTATGGGTTAAGCGTCTCTTCCGTAATTGCCGTCGCTTTGAACTCAATCTGCCCTGAGAAGTTATCAATAGGGTTAACTACGGTACTATTGATATCAGCAGATGCGATGATATAAACACCATTAACGGGCGTTAACACATTGCCATTTTGATCAAGTAACTCAAACTTCCCGTCGCCTTGAACGGCTTCAAGTTCATAGGTAATCGTCTCAGTATTACTGTTATCTTGCGACTCTGCGTTCAGCTGCAACGTGACATTGTCTTCATCTTCGTTGACTTGATACTGATACGTGCTGTTGGAATCATCCCAAGTCGCAATATCCGCTACCGCTTCAATCTCGATTCTGAAGTTTGAGTTAATGGTGTGCTCCGTAGTGCCATTTTTCTCAATTTCAAGCTCATAACGAACTCGCCCACCAGTTTCATCCGAACTAGCGTGTTGGTCTGGAACAAAGAACAGATTATCTATCGTCGCGATAGTTTGTCTTGGTTCATTCGGGTTTGGATCAAAGCTTTGTTCGAGTTGAGGAGGACCAAATATAATGCTCCCATTGGGCTCAGGCACTAATTCAATGTACTTAGCGCTAACACTATCAAAGTAATAGAAAGTACCTTGGTGACTGTCACCTCCGTTCGGGCTTTTAATCGTCAACTGCCCAATAGATTCAGCGTTATCTTGGTCATACAGGTTAACTTGTAGTGCAACTTGCGCTGGTGCATCAGGCAAATCAATCTGGTTATCTTGAACATTCTCAAGAGTTGGCTCATCGCCTGTTGCGTAAGGTATGGTTGAGTCTCTACCCGCATCCTCGAAGGTAGTCACTTTCAGCGCAATTTTTGTAGAATCCCTATCAGTAATCGTTATATCTAACGGTGTTTCAGAGGTGTCTAAATCGCCATCCGTCGCAATCACGTTAATCGAGAAGTCGATCGTATCAAGACCGTCATGATCGAGATAGCCGTTAGCTCTGAATTCAACCTCACCATTTGAGTTGATAAGCAATCGACCAAGCTGTCGGGTATCAACGCCTCCATTACCATCATCGGTTTGCTCGTAAACGCGAATCTCTTGGCTGCCACTGTTTAAATCGAAACCACTACTGTATGATCCATTGTTCCCAATACGGAAAACAATATCCGCTCCATTATTTGAGATGCCCTCAATTCGACTCAGTACCGCACCATCAGCCCCCACATCCGTCGCATTGGCAAACATATCGACCTTAGAACCATCGTAATTCTGACCTTCAAGACGAGTGATCGACTGAGTTGTCACCAACGGAACATCATCCGTCACTGTGATTGTCAGATCAATCGCGTTTGATTGGTCTTGATCAAAGTCTTCAGCCACGACCGAGAAACCAAGTTCGATGTTGTTTTCATCGGCACCATCAGGGTGTTTAAGAGGTTTAAACAATTCAAACTGATAGCTGTTATCCGAAGTATCGAAAATAATCTCGAACACTGCTTCATTACTCGTCACCGTTTGAGCAGTATAAGTAAATGTTGTGCCGTTTTGTGAAACAGCTTGCCACTCTAGGCTTTCTCCATCGGAGGTTAAGCCAGCTAGAACCAAGTCTTCATCAACCAGTTCATACTTCACAACGCCATCGGCACCTTCATCGACTGTGAACAGTCCATTGATAATGGTGTCTTCCGTTTGATCCGAACCAATCCCAGTAAGATCGTCTTCATCAACAACCGTTTCACCCGTTGGCGCACTCATTACTGGCGCATCGTCTAGTACCTCGATTGGCAATACATACTGATTAGAATCATCTCCGTCGCCATCAACCGCAACGACATCGAATGGTATTGTTAATGTATCGAGGTTACTCGGTGTCGTAGCGTGATTGAGAGGGCCAAGTAAGGTAAAGGTGTAAGCACCATCATCAGTCAATACTAATGTGAAAATTGGCGTTCCACTTGGGTCGGTTGCCCCTTGGTAGGTGGTCGTATTAGCAGCACCGGTAATTTCGGTGATCTTAATACCTTCACTACCCGACGATAGCGTCGCTTCCAGCGTTGAGATATTACGCAGCTCGTAAACCTCAACTTGGTCTGCACCTTCTGTGGTGACAAACGAACCCGTCGCTTGTGCCAGAGTGCCTAAATCATCTTCATCAACCACAAACGTACTTGCAACAGTCGTATCAGTAATGGTTGGTACATCATCAGTAATGGTCACCGTTAGCGGTTTCATCGCTGAGTCAGTGTTGTCTTTGTCGACTGCGATAACTGGTAAGGTGAAGATTTGATCGTTATTACCTTGCACTGGTAGGTGATCTAACTCTTCTAACAATGTGAAGGTATATTGACCAAGCACCAAGCTATCAAAAGTGATGGTGAAGATATCCGTTTGGACACCGCCGCTTTCAACGTAACCAATATAATTATCGCTGTTCAGAGGATCTTCTTTTAGCTGAACCACCAAGCCATCCGCTTTCAGATCACCTGATGTGTTGAATTGAGCCGTATCAATGCGGAAGTGGCTAACATCATCACTTCCTGCTGTGAAAGTAATGGTTTCAGTTTGGCTCACAGGTAACCCCGGTGAAGAGCCGTCGACCAGATTCGCTTCTTCCAATGCAACCGTTGGTACTGTGTCTATTACTGGTGGAGCACCATCTGCAATAGTCAGCGTCACTGTTGAAGTGACAATATCGCCATCTTTATCTTCCGATGTCACCGTAATGGTCTTAACAATGTCACCACCAGAATGATCGAGGTTACGGTTAGGTTCGAAACGTACATCACCTTCAAGATTGATAAACAGAGAACCTTCAGTGAATACAAACTCTTGCTCACCCGTGTCGGTTTGTACCAAGGCTGTTTCAGCTTGATTGTCATACACAAACTTAGTAATTGTCGCGCCATCAGCACTTTGCGCAGGCATCACATCAAAGACTGCTGTAGTCGGTGTACCAGTGGTTGGTTCAGTAATGTTGAGCGCACCGGATTGCATCAGCTGAACATCATCGGTGATGGTGACTGTCAGCGGTTTAGACGCTGAAATATCACCATCGGTATCTTCTGCATAAACAGAAAGATCAAAGCTCAGATCGTTATTTCCTAAGCCATCAACATGGTCTAAACGTTCAAGCAGAGTAAAGGTATATTGGCTCGGATTCGTGTCATCAAAATCCAGAGTGAAGATAACTTTCTCAACACCCGAACCATCCGTCGTGAATGCTACGTAGTCGCCAGAGTTTGCAGGGTCTTCGCGCAAACTCAATTCAAGGCCATCCGACTTCAACGCGCCATTGGTATTGAACAGCCCCACTTCCACCACTATTTCAGCAATATCATCACTGCTTGCAAGTGAAGTAATGGTTTGAGTCATACTCACAGGGTTTACGCTAGGCGTAGAACCATCCGCAAGTAAGCTTTCTGACAATGCCACACCCGGTACAACGTCGATTGTTGGCCCATCACCATCAACAATGGTGAGAGTGACTTTTGATGAGAATATGTCGTTATCAAAGTCTGAAGAGGTGAACACAATCGATTTAACAATGTCGCCCGCAGAGTGATCAAGGTTCCGATTTGGCTCAAACCTCACATCACCATCTAATGTCACAAACAGTGAACCTTCAGTGAAAACAAACTCTTGTTCACCGCTGATACTTTGATTCAGAGTAATTGGAGAGCTACCGTCGTACGTAAACTGCGTAATATTCGCGCCGTCTGCACTTGGTATTGGCATCACGTCAACGGTAGTTGTTGTTGGCGTACCAGTATTAGGCTCAGTGATGGTTAAGAAGCCATCTTGCATTTGCTGGATGTCATCTTCTATCGTAACCACTACATCGCGCTTTGTTGACTCAGAATCATCGGTATCGACAGCATAGATAGGTAAGCGGAACGTAAGGTCGTTGTAAAGCACGCCATCAAGATGATCGAGAGCCTCGATTAAGGTAAATGTAAACTGAGCTTTGTTTGCACTATCAAAGCTAATGGTAAATACATCGGTAACGTTACCCATACCGTCATCGGTATAACCAATGTAGTCACCAGTAGAAGAAGGATCTTCTTTTAGTTGAACGACAAGACCATTTGATTTCAACAGATCGCCCGGATTGAACTCGTTGGTCGCAATTCTAAAGTGACTAAAGTCATCACTTCCTTCGGTGTAAGTGATTGTGTGAGTCGAACTGACTGCAGAACCACTTGGCGTCGAGCCATCCGCTAGGTTAACTTCCGATAAGTTAACATCTGGAACCACGTCGATAACGGGATCGATGCCGTCTTTGATCGTCAAAGTGACGTCCGCAGTATCGGTATCGTTATCAAAATCACTGGTGGTGACTACAATCGCTCTTACGATGTCACCGGATGAATGGTCGAGATCTCGGTTCGGCTCAAAACGAACCTCCCCTTCAATGGTGATGTACAGCAACCCATCAGTTACAGTAAAGACTTGTTCTGTAGAGACGCTTGGATCTAACGTTACAGCGGTGCCACCATCGTAAGTAAACTGTGTCACTTTCGCGCCATCAGCACTCTGCGTTGGCATAACATCAATGATTGGTGTCGTAGGTGGCGTACCCGATGCCAAATCAGCTAATGAAGGCTCAGTGATACTCAAGGTACCATCTTGAACGCCTTGCACGTCATCGGTGATCGCAACCGTCATCGGCGACATTGCAGAATCATCACCATCCGCATCAACCGCTAACACAGGGACATCGAAACTTAGTGTATTGTTTTGTAATCCATCGACATGATCTAATGCTTCAAGCAGTGTGAACGTGTATTGCCCTAAATTACTCGTCGAGAAGCTGATCGTGAAGACGTTGGTTTCTACGTTAGAACCGTCTTTAACGAAGCCAATGTAATTACCAGAATTAGCTGGTTGCTCTTTTATTTCGACATCTAGCCCGTTCGATTTCAAAGCCCCTGAAGTATTGAACTGCGTAGGGTCAATTCTGAAATGGCTTACGTCGTCACTACCTGCGGTGTAGGTAATGGTTTGTGTCATTGTCACTGGATTACCGGTTGGCGCAGAGCCATCAGCCAGTTCCACTTCAGATAACGTAATTCCGGGAACAAGGTCGATTGTAGGAAGGTCACCATCAACAATCTTCAGCGTCACGGTCGAAGTAACAATATCGCCATCGAGGTCAACAGACGTCACCTCAATCGACTTAGTAATGTCACCGGCAGCATGGTTTTGGTTACGCACAGGTTCGAAACGTATTTCACCCTCTGTCGTAATGAATACCGAGCCTTCCGTGAAGACAAATTTTTGTTCACCATTTACATTTAAATCAAGGCTTTCTGCAGTATTACCATCGAAAACAAATGAAGTGACTTTCGCTCCGTCGGCGCTTTGACTTGGCATCACATCAAAGGTATTTGATGTTTCAACACTTGCTGCCGGCTCACGACTGGTGATTGTGCCGTCTTGCATCAACTGCACATCGTCGCCAATGGTCACACCAAGCTGAGAAACTAACGAATCATCGCCATCACTATCCACCGCATACACAGGTAAATTAAAGCTTAAATCGTTGTTGCCACGCGCATCTTGATGATCCAGAGCTTCGATTAAAGTAAATGAGTATTCACCTAAGGTTCCGGAGTTGAAGTCCAGTGTAAATACTGTCGTCTCTACGTTAGACGAGCTAGTAGTAAAACCAATGTACTGACCAGAACCTTGAGGATCTTCGCGCAGTTCGACCACTAAGCCATTCGACTTAAGCGCATCGTTAGTATTGAACTCGGTTGGTTCCAAACGGAAGCGAACCACATCATCACTTTGGTTGGTGAAAGTAATCGTCTGTGTTGAGCTGACCGCGCCGGCACTTGGTGCAGAACCATCAGCTAGGTTTGTTTCTGAGAGCGTAACGCTTGGCACTGCATCGATGGTTGGAATATCACCATCGGTAATGGTTAGCGTAACGGTTGAAGTCACCGGGTCGTTATCAAAATCACTTGAAGTAACGACAATCGACTTCACGATGTCTTCGCTAACTGAATGGTCAAGGTCGCGATTCGGTTCAAAGCGCACTTGACCTTGAAGAGTGATGAATAGCTCACCTTCAGTGAAACTAAACTGCTGCTCGCCTACGATGCTTTGATCGAGTGTTTTAACAATACCGCCAAATGAGAATTCAGTGATCGTCGCACCATCGGCACTCTGATTTGGCATCACATCAATGGTGTTGGTTGTAATTGTTCCGTCTGCAAGATTTGGCTCAGTGATATTTAACATACCGTCTTGCATTATTTGGACATCATCACCAATGGTCACATTGAGTTGAGACACCAGTGAATCATCGCCATCACTGTCGACAGCGTAAACAGGCAGGTCAAAGCTTAAGCTGTTATTCGCAAGGCCATCCACATGGTCTAACGCTTCAAGTAAAGTAAAGGTGTATTCACCTAGCGTGCTCGTAGAAAAGGCAATCGTAAACACTGGGATTTCAGCGCCCGAACCATTGGTAATAAAGCCAATGTAAGTACCCGGATTAGCCGAATCTTCTTTTATTTCGACCGCAAAACCATTTGATTTTAGCGCACCGCCGACATTGAATTCAGCAGGCTCAATTCGGAAACTGCTCACATCATCACTTTGGTTCGTGAAGGTAATAGTCTCAGTCTGACTGACTGCAGTGCCGCTTGGAGTTGAGCCATCTGCAAGGTTGGTTTCAGACAAGGTAACGCTTGGCACCGCATCAATTGTTGGGATATCACCATCGGTAATAGTCAGAGTTACTGTTGACGTCACCACATCGTTATCTAAATCACTTGAGGTCACCACAATCGACTTCACGATATCTTCGCTAGCTGTATGGTCTAGATTGCGATTTGGCTCGAAGCGCACTTCACCTTGCAAGGTGATGAACAGTGAACCCTCAGCAAAGACGAATTTTTGTTCACCCGTATCGTTTTGATCGAGCGTTATTACCGACCCGTTATCGTAGATAAACTGAGTGATTGTCGCACCATCGGCACTTTGACTAGGCATCACATCAACAGTGGCTGTCGTCGGAGTACCCGCAGCCAAATCTGCAACCGTAGGCTCAATAATATTAAGCGCTTGGTTTTGCATGACCTGTACATCATCACCAATGGTCACATTCAGTTGAGACACCAGTGAATCATCACCATCGCTATCAACGGCATAAACAGGAAGATCAAAACTCAGATCATTCTTCGCTAAGCCATCTACATGGTCTAGAGCTTCGAGTAAGGTGAAGGTGTATTGGCCTAAATTGGTATCCGAGAAACTAATCGTAAACACGTTAGTTTCAACATTCGAGCCATCAGTAACAAAGCCGATGTAGCCGCCCGGAGTGGTTGGATCGGCCTTCAGCTCAACCGCCAATCCATTTGATGTGAGAGCACCGCCAACATTGAACTCAGTCGGTTCAATACGGAAACTCGTCACGTCATCACTTTGGTTAGTAAAGGTAATAGTTTGAGTTGAGCTAACCGCGCTGCCACTTGGTGAAGAGCCGTCACTCAGACTTGTTTCTGACAAGCTCACTGTTGGCACATTATCAATGGTTGGGATATCACCATCGGTAATGGTTAGCGTTACCGTTGAAGACACAAAATCGCTATCAGAATCACTTGAAGTTACGACTATCGACTTCACGATATCGCCACCAGTATGGTCAAGGTTACGACTTGGTTCGAAACGAATATCGCCTTGCAGAGTGATATATAATGCCCCATCAGCAACCACGAACTTCTGCTCACCCGCATCGTTTTGATCAAGCGTTAATACCGCCCCACCATCATAAGTGAACTGAGTAATGGTCGTCCCATCAGCACCTTCTTCATCAAGTACATTAACGGTAGCTGTCGTCGGAGTACCTGCGGCCAAATCTGCAACCGTTGGCTCTTCAATAGTGAGGGAGTCATTAACCATCACTTGAATATCATCAGTGATAGTCACAGCCAGTGGCGACATTAGCGAATCATCACCGTCGCTATCAACCGCGTATACTGGCAAGTTGAATGTTAGATCGTTATTGCCTTGAACAGGCGTGTGGTCAATCGCTTCCAGAAGCGTGAAGGTGTACTCACCCAAAGTAGTACTGCTGAAATCGAGTGTAAACACAGTGGTTTCGACATTCGAAATATCGGTCGTGAAACCAATATAATTGCCAGAGCCTGTTGGTTCCTCTCGAATCTCAATGCTCAAGCCATCGGACTTGAGCGCATTGTTAGTATTAAATTCACTTGGTTCTAAACGGAATTTTTCGACATCGTCACTTTGATTAGTGAAAGTGATGGTTTCCGTCTGACTAACCGCGCTGCCACTTGGCGATGAGCCATCAGTTAAATCAGCTTCTTCAAGTACAACGCTCGGTACCGAATCGATAGTCGGATTATCACCATCCGTAATGGTCAGCGTAATGGCTGAAGTCACCGGATCGTTATCGAAGTCGCTTGAAGTCACTACTATCGACTTCACGATGTCTTCGCTAACGGAATGGTCTAGATCGCGATTAGGTTCAAAGCGCACTTCACCTTCAAGGGTGATAAACAACTCGCCTTCTGTGAAGCTGAACTGCTGTTCACCAGTGTCATTTTGATCAAGCGTTCTTAGCTGACCGTCATAAGTAAACTGAGTGATCGTCGCACCATCAGCACTTTGGTTTGGCATCACATCAATGGTGTTGGTTGTGATTGTGCCGTCTGCAAGATTTGGCTCAGTGATATCTAACGTACCGTCTTGCATGATTTGGACATCATCACCAATGGTCACATTAAGCTGAGACACCAGTGAATCATCGCCGTCTGTATCAACCGCATAAACAGGCAGATCGAAGCTCAGATCGTTATTCGTTTGGCCATCTGCATGGTCTAACGCTTCAAGCAGAGTAAAGGTGTATTCACCCAACGTACTCGTAGAGAAGGCAATCGTGAACACTGGAACTTCCGCGCCCGAACCATCAGTAATAAAACCGATATAACTACCTGGGTTAGCAGAGTCTTCTTTTATCTCGACCGCAAAACCATTTGATTTTAACGCACCGCCGACATTGAATTCAGTAGGCTCAATACGGAAACTCGCCACATCATCACTTTGGTTCGTGAAAGTAATCGTCTCAGTTTGACTGACTGCACTACCGCTTGGCGCAGAGCCATCGGCAAGATTGGTTTCAGACAAAGTAACGCTTGGCACTGCATCAATGGTTGGGTTATCACCATCCGTAATGGTCAGCGTCACTGTGGAAGTCAGTACATCGTTGTCTGAATCGCTTGAGGTCACCACAATCGACTTAACGATGTCTTCGCTAGCCGTGTGGTCTAGATTTCGGTTTGGTTCGAAGCGCACTTCACCTTCAAGAGTGATGAACAACTCACCTTCCGTGAAGCTAAATTGCTGCTCACCAGTGTCCGTTTGATCCAGTGTTCGAACTTGACCGTCATAAGTGAACTGAGTGATCGTCGCACCATCGGCACTCTGATTTGGCATCACATCGATGGTGTTGGTTGTGATTGTGCCGTCTGCAAGATTTGGCTCAGTGATATCTAACGTACCACCTTGCATGATTTGAACATCATCACCGATGGTTACATTTAACTGAGAAACCTGTGAATCATCGCCATCACTATCAACGGCGTAAACAGGAAGATCAAAGGTCAGATCATTGTTCGTTAAACCATCCACATGGTCTAACGCTTCAAGTAAGGTGAAGGTGTACTGCCCTAAATTGGTATCTGAGAAGCTAATCGTGAACACGTTGGTTTCGACGTTCGAACCATCCGTAACAAAACCGATGTAACCACCCGGCGTGGTTGGGTCGGCTTTCAGTTCGACGGCCAAACCATTTGATGTGAGAGCGCCACCAACATTGAACTCAGTCGGTTCAATACGGAAACTTGTTACATCATCACTTTGATTAGTAAAGGTAATGGTTTGAGTTGAACTAACCGCGCTGCCACTTGGCGCAGAGCCGTCACTCAGATTCGTTTCTGACAAGTTCACTGTTGGGACATTATCAATGGTAGGGATATCACCATCGGTAATGGTCAACGTGACCGTTGAGGTCAGCACATCGTTATCGGAGTCACTAGACGTCACCACGATCGATTTCACGATGTCTTCGTTCAGCGTGTGGTCTAGATTACGATTTGGCTCAAAGCGCACTTCACCTTCAAGAGTGATGAACAGCTCTCCTTCTGTGAAGCTAAACTGCTGCTCGCCATTATCATTTGGGTCAAGCGTTCGAAGCTGGCCATCATAAGTGAATTGCGTGATCGTCGCGCCATCGGCACTTTGATTCGGCATCACATCAATGGTGTTGGTTGTCACAGTGCCAGCGGCCAAATCTGCGACGGTTGGCTCGACGATATCTAACGTACTATCTTGCATGATTTGAACATCATCGCCGATAGTGACGTTTAACGGAGACATCAGCGAATCATCACCGTCACTGTCTACCGCATAAACAGGTAGATCAAAGCTGAGGTCGTTGTTGCCTCGAGCATCTTGGTGATCCAACGCTTCAAGTAAAGTGAAAGTATACTCACCTAATGTAGTGCTAGAGAAACTCAGCGTAAATACCGTGGTTTCTACATTCGTAGCACTGGTAGTAAAACCAATATAGTCACCAGACCCTGCAGGATCTTCACGCAACTCAACGGCTAAACCGTTCGATTTGAGATCATCGTTAGTATTGAACTCCGTTGGCTCAATACGGAAACGAACCACATCATCACTTTGATTGGTAAAAGTAATGGTTTGAGTCGAGCTTACCGCGCTGCCACTTGGCGCAGAGCCATCACTCAGATTAGTTTCAGAAAGGGTAACGCTTGGAATAACATCAATCGTAGGGTTATCACCATCCGTAATCGTCAGCGTTATGGTTGATGTCAGAGAATCATTATCAAAATCACTTGAAGTCACTACAATCGACTTCACGATGTCTTCGCTAACTGAATGGTCTAGGTCGCGGTTCGGCTCAAAGCGCACTTCACCTTCAAGGGTGATATATAGCTCGCCTTCGGTGAAACTGAATTGCTGTTCGCCAGTGTCATTTTGATCAAGTGTTCGTAGCTGACCATCATAAGTAAACTCAGTGATCGTCGCACCATCAGCACTCTGATTTGGCATCACATCAATGGTGTTGGTCGTGATTGTGCCGTCTGCAAGATTTGGTTCAACAATATCTAACGTACCGTCTTGCATGATTTGGACATCATCACCAATGGTCACATTAAGTTGAGACACCAATGAATCGTCGCCGTCTGTATCAACCGCATAAACGGGCAGATCAAAACTCAGATCGTTGTTATCTAGACCATCCACATGGTCTAACGCTTCAAGTAAGGTAAAGGTGTATTCGCCCAACGTACTTGTAGAGAAGGCAATCGTGAATACAGGAACTTCAGTGCCCGAACCATTGGTAATGAAGCCTATGTAAGTACCCGGATTAGCAAAGTCTTCTTTTATCTCAACCGCAAAACCATTGGATGTCAGAGCTCCACCCACATTAAACTCGGTTGGTTCAATTCGGAATTTAGCTACATCATCACTACCAGCGGTAAAGGTAATCGTCTCGGTTACGCTAACTGTACTTCCGCTTGGCGCAGAGCCATCAGCAAGATTGGTTTCAGAGAGAGTAACAGGCGGAACCAAATCAATGATTGGATCTTGGCCGTCAGTGATACTTAGCTCAAGTGTTGAGGTATCAGTGTCTCCATCACCATCTTCAGCTAAAAATGAAAACTGTTTGACGATAGTTTCGCTGCTTGAGTGGTCGATATCACGAGCGACTTCAAAACTGAAATCACCATTCAGTGAGATAGTGACCACACCCTCAGTAAAGCTGAAGATCTGATCAGCATCAGGCAATAAACTTTGGTCTAATGAATAGTCAACACCGTCGTAGTTGAAGGATTGAATTGTCGAACCATCGGCGCCTTCGAAGTTGAATAGGTTATACGAAACCACGGTATCGCCCGCTAAAGTCGGCTCAGTGACAGATTCAACCTTATCAACGAGTTCAACATCATCATCTGTAACATTGACGAGAATCTCAGCAGCTTCTGGTGTACTCGAACCTCCAGATAGTGCAGAACGGTCACCATCTGCATCAACGGCATAAATTGGCAATGCAAAGGTCAACAACGCGTCTTCAGTGCCTTGGTGAGAAAGCTCTTCGTACAGAGTGAATTCATAGTTCCCCAACGACGGACTATCAACTTTAACGTCAAAGACCGTAATTCTCGAACCATTGACCTCAACATAACCTTCGTAAGTTCTTACACCGTTGGTTTCATCAATCAACTCAAGTAGCACAGCCTCACCATTTGAAACCAAGCTGCCGCCAGTATTAAATTCTGCCGGTTCAAGTTCATAATGGTCAATGATGTCACTTTCAAAAATATCTGCGGTAATACTGCCGCTGCCAGACACTGCCGCCGTGCCCTCTTGTGAGCCGCCAACAATACCCGCTTCATCAACATCAATACTGTCAACATTAGTGATAACAGGGCTATCACCATCAGTGATGGCAATGTTGATGGTATTGGTTACAACATCTTGGTCAAAATCGGTAACCGTAATTGGTAATGCAAACGAAAGAGTGTCGGAGCTCACTTCTTCGATTGGCTTAAACTGTTGGAAATTGTACGTGCCATCGGTATCAAGCGAGATAGTGAGAACAACCTCACCTCGGCCTTGGATGGACAGAGTGATCGTTGTTCCATCGTCAGACAGTCTGGCAAGCGTGTTTTGATTATCACTGAGCAACCCATCAAACTGGTCTAGTGCACTTGCATCAAATACGACTGATTGAAGATTATCACTACCAATATTGGAGAACGTTCCTTCTATTGCCGCGCTGCTAGTTTCAACGTTAGTGATATTTACACTTTCAGCAGACGGATCTACCCCATCAACCACGGCAACTTGCGCATTGATTGGTGTTGCTAATGGGTTTCCGGCGGTGTCTTCACCTTGAATATCAAAGGTAATATCTATTTGATCGCCAGTATAGGAAACTTGGCCGCCACCGACAGACGGAACATGGTCAATCGGCTGAAAAATCGTTGTGGTTAGTGAAAGCTCAATGTTATTACCAACACTGACGGCATCAATATCGATGCTTAAAACTGTATCCGAGCCTTGGACACCAACGATAGAATTAGTCACCGCGTCATACGTGAAGGTGACGGGCAAACCACTTGACGTAATGTCGCTGTTTAATTCACTAAGCAGTGAAGCGAGGGATAGCGTTTCTGGAATGAAAGAGTCAGGGGCGAGAGCTAAACTACCAGCAATGATCGTTTCGGTAGTTGTTATAGATTGGGGATAGGTATTGCTAGATATGGAGCCTTCAGTCAGTGTTTCACTGATTGATTGACCACCGGATGAACGAGTAATTGACCTAAATTCTTCTCTGTCTTCATCAACGGTTTGTTCTGCTAGACCAGCGGTCTCAAAGAATGTCGATGGATGAGTTTCTGTGTAGTTATAATCAATCGTCACAAAGCCAGCATTTGCAGAACCTAATCCGCCACCAGCAGCCGTTGCCTCTAATATTTGAGTCGGATCGGCACCACCTAAAATGGCTTCTTGAATTGCAGCAAAGTCGTCTTCGGTGAAGGTTTCTGCGTCTGTTTGCTGTAAATCAAAATTAACCTCACCGGCGATTGGAGCGTCTACCCATGCGGCAGTCTCATCAACACAGCCAACACAATTCTCTCCAACCGGAATCGAATCATTCTGAACGCCTAATACAAGCTCTGACTTGTTGGCCGTAATCACGATCTCATTTTCACGGATGATATCGCCAACTGAAATCTTTCTTGCGCTGCCGTCAGGCTTAACTACGACGACATCTCCACTAGTTGCTTCAACTACCGCAACCTGGCGCGAAACTTCGATATCCATATATCCCCCGTTGTCACAAAGCACTATTCTCTAGAGCTGTGAAAATTATTTGTAATAGCAATTTCAGGTTTTAATTAAACACATACTTAGCTCTCATCAATGGCAATCCATTGTTATGCCCAATCGGCTTGAAAAGAGAGAAGTATTTCACCTGTTTTTTTATAGTTTACTTACCCTTAAGCCTAGTCTTCCCCATAAAAAATGCCATGTCTGTGCGACGAGACGTCTTTTCACAAATCTGGGTATTGTGGCTGGGATTTGAAAACCTGAGTTAAAAGTTAGTAGGATGCTGATTTATATGCAAATAAACGCACAGCTTGATTGCACCTCTTCGTTTTATAAATATATACAGTAATAAAGTTGATAAATCATTAGCGAATGTGGGGCATTAATAGAGGTGAGATATGCGTTAACAGCAAAGCAGAGGTAAGTCCCACATTTGAGACAGAAACCAGAGTAAAGATGCTGTATTTCTACCCAGAATCAATTAAACGACTTGCATAAGCCACACCTGATAGCGCATTAATTCATAGCAGGGAGAAGCTGCTCATTTCCAACGATGAGTTACTCTATTTGTCCACCACCAAAAACAAAAAGCCCACTAAGTTGAACCTTAGTGGGCTTTAAAATCAGTATGTAGCGTTACGATTTTAACAATCAAACACTATGATTTAGCAAGGCGATTAGCAGTCCAAACATAAAGCAGCTCAAGAGCAATCGTCGCGCCAGCCAATGCCGTAATTTCGCTTTGGTCATACGCTGGAGACACTTCTACCACATCCATACCAACCATGTTGATACCCTGTAAGCCACGGATAATTTTGAGCACTTTATCTGAATTCAAACCACCACACACTGGTGTCCCAGTACCCGGAGCAAACGCAGGGTCCAGACAGTCAATATCAAACGTTAGGTAAACTGGCTTATCACCAACAATGCCTTTCACTTGAGCAATGATCTCATCCACGCTCATGTCATTCGCTTGCATCGCATTGATAACATTAAAGCCATGACCTTCCTGCTTATACTCTGTACGAATACCTATTTGCACAGAATGCTCAGGCGAGATTAACCCTTCATTTGGCGCATGGTAGAACATAGTACCGTGATCGTAACGACTACCCTGACTGTAAGTATCAGTGTGCGCGTCAAAATGAATCAGAGCCATTTCACCGTACTTCTTGCCGTATGCTCTTAGCAAAGGCAATGTAATGAAGTGATCGCCACCTAACCCTAACAGTGTTTTACCGCTGTTTAGAATCGCATCAGCGGCTGCTTCTAGACGCTGAGTTAAGTCTTCTGCATCACCGCAATCAAACACAAGATCGCCAGCATCAATCACCGAGGTGTGTTCAAATACATTGAAGTCCCAAGGAAACTTTTTGCCTTCCCACGCCAAGTTTACAGACGCACGACGAATCGCATCAGGGCCCATACGAGCGCCCGGACGACCCGACGTTGCCATATCTAACGGCGCGCCCAACACAACCACATCAGCATCGTTATCAATTGGGTTCTGTACCAATGGACGACGCATAAAAGTCATCGCGTTGGAGTACAGAGAGTAATCTGGTTTGGTAAATAGATCGTTCATTAAAAATCCTCAAGATAGGTGTAACCCATCAAGCCTTGCTCTAACTCTTCAAGTACGCTTTGTTGCTCTTGTGCTGGTACTTTCGCCGTGACCAAATCTTTATAATTCTGACGAATCAGATCCGTATCGATGTGAACATAACGCATCATGTCTTCAACCGTATCGCCTTCGTTGATGTAGTCGATATTCGCTCGGCCACTTTCATCAACATTCACCACGACACTGTGGGTATCACCAAATAGGTTGTGCATATCGCCCAAGATCTCTTGATATGCGCCGACTAAGAAAAAGCCCATCAGGTATGGTTCATCTGGGTTCCATGCAGGAACTGGCAGAGTCGTTTCAATACCTTGGCCGTCAACATACTGGTCAATCGTACCGTCAGAATCACATGTGATATCCAGTACTACAGCGCGTCGCTCGTCCGCATTATCCAAACCACTTAGAGGCAATACAGGGAACACCTGATCGATACCCCACGCGTCTGGCAACGATTGGAACAGCGAGAAGTTCACGAAGAACTTGTCAGCTAAGCGTTCGCTCAACTCATCCAAAATAGGACGGTGGTAACGGTTCTTAGTGCTCATACGAGAGCTAAGTTCGTAGTTAATACGCAAAGACATCTGCTCTGCCCAAGCACGGTGCTGAAGGTTCAACATGCCTGTTGCAAATTGGTTGTGCGCTTCTGCGATATCGCTCTGCGTGTCGTTGTAGATCTCGATCAACGCTCGGTCATCATTACCCGCATCTAGCTCTAAGAAGTTCTTCCACATGTTGTTTAGCAACATTGGTGCGTCAGCTTCAGGCGCAGCCATATCTTCCGGAGAATAGCTTTCTGTACCGATCACGTTAGTAACAAGCACAGCGTGATGCGCAGTCAACGAACGACCAGATTCAGAAATGATCACAGGTTGTGGTTGATTGTAGAGCTTACAAATATCCCCTACTGTCATCACAATGTTTCGAGCGTATTCAAGCAAGCCGTAGTTCATTGAGTTTGAAGACTGGCTACGTGTACCGTCGTAATCCACAGCCAAACCACCACCAACATCTAAGTACTTCAATTGAGCTCCGATATCGCGCAGTTCACAGTAGAAACGAGCCGCTTCGCTCACACCATTTCGTACATCACGAATATTGGCCATTTGTGAGCCAAGATGAAAATGCACTAACTCTAGAACATCAAGCTGATCTTCTGCTTTCAAGCGTTCAATAACGGTAAGCACTTGTGATGCAGACAAGCCGAACTTCGACTTCTCACCACCACTTGCTTGCCATTTTCCTGCGCCTTGAGAGGCAAGACGAATACGCAAACCTAAACGAGGTTTCACGCCAAGCGCTTTCGCTTCAGAAAGAACAAGATCAAGCTCTGACAGTTTCTCTAGAACGATAAATACTTTATGACCTAGCTTTTCACCAATCAGCGCAAGACGGATGTATTCTCTGTCTTTGTAACCGTTACAAACGATCACGGAGCTTGCTTTTTGAGCCAGCGCCAATACCGCTAATAGTTCAGGCTTGCTGCCCGCCTCTAGGCCTAGCTGCTTTTGCTCTAATTGAGCTTGGCTCGCTAAGATCTCATCAACCACTTCTTTTTGTTGGTTAACTTTAATCGGGTAAACAAGCAGGTAACGGTTGTCATACTGATATTCATCGATCGCTTGGTTAAATGCGTTACAGATATTGTGCACACGTTGATGCACTATTTGAGGAAAACGCACAAGAGCAGGCAAACCAATATTTTGCTGCTCTAACTGTTTTACGATCTGACTTAGCGGAACTTGATGATCGGTTTCGCTCGGTGATACATACACTTCGCCGTTATCATCAATTCCATAAAAACCTTGGCTCCAGTGCTTTACATTATACTCAGCACGGATGCGTTCCAAATTAACCGAATTTTCCAATTCTAGAGACCTCACACTATAGGGCCATCGACAGAAGATACCTCATTGGAATAGCGAGGTATAACCCAACAAAAAACGTTCAAAAACGATTTGTTGGCTGCATTAACCGATATTATTAAGAGTGAGTCCAACCATTGATATTTGTGGTTACGATTACGTTTTTTTATCGTCGATCCGACTTAAAGTGACAGGTAAGGTATTACAAGGTTTTAGGCAAAAAAACAGGCTGAAGCGCATTAGATTTAAAGCACTTTCTAACAAAAAATCAGGTGAATAAAATACCAAAGACACATAAAATCCTCGGTTAATCTGGTCAAGTTAAGTCAGGATTGTGACAAATATAACCACTTATCTACCAGAACTGTCGCTATCATCCCGATACCTTGTATCCTGTTATCCCATGCCTATTGATGAGTGCTAAATCATGTCTGAAATGTACACTACCTACGCTAAACAATACGACTCTGCTGCCCGCGATAATATTTACAATGCACTACTTGAACGCCCATCAACAATGGCATTGCTTGACGATGTAAAAGACATGGATATTGTCGACCTAGGTTGTGGATCTGGTATTTACGCACAATGGTTTATTGACCAAGGCGCGAATAAAGTGACGTGCACCGATCTCTCTCAGGATATGGTCGACTTGGTGAACGGAAAACAAATCAAAAATGTTTCCGCTTACGCTCAAGATGCCGCCCTTGGCCTACCTAGTGAAGCCGACAACAGTGCCGATGTCATCGTGTGTCCGCTAGTCTTGCACTACATTGAAGATCTAAAACCCGTCTTTGATGATCTTCATCGAGTCCTTAAGCCCGGTGGTTACATCGTCTTTTCAACACACCACCCTTTTGCTGACTTTGAATGTACGATTTCTGGTAATTACTACGAGCGTGAATTCATTCAAGAAGAGTGGAACACGGTAGGTACCCCCGTTCAAGTGAGCTTCTACCGCCGTTCTTTAACCGAGCTTTGCCAAGCGGTGACTCAATCAGGCTTGCTGATTTCAAACATCACGGAAGGCACTATCGATGAGAAAGCTAAAGAAATTTCTGAAGCGACATACGAACGACTGTCAAAGAACGTTAACTTTATCTTTATCCGTTGTGAAAAAGCCCCTGCGTAGTCATTAAACGCTTATCTTGGTGCCTTTGATTCCGTCAAAGGCACTCGTTGTCTTCTTATCTTCTTATCTTCTTATCTTCTTATCTTCTTATCTTCTTACGATAGCTATTATCACCCAACGTCTAAGTCACTTTTCCTCAATTCCCCTTCGAACAAACAACGTGCAACTGAACAAAAAATAAACTTTTCTCGCACATATCTTGTATTCGGTTCAATCTTCTTGTAATTTCAACTGACCAACCAATCGGTCAGCTTTCGAATTTAGGGGATACTATGAGCCATAATCTAGACCTTGAACCAACCACGTCGAACATCAACGACATGGATCAAATATTCAACCGACAAAAAGATCACTACCGCAGTAATGTTAATCCAGCGCTTGAGCAGAGAAGAAAAGACCTCTCGAAATTAAAAGCGTTGCTAATGCGCTACCAAGGGCAATTGATTGATGCGGTGTCTGAAGATTATGGCCATCGAGCAAAACACGACAGCTTGATTGCTGATATCACCCCTTCTCTTCACCAGATCAATTACAGCCTGAAGAACCTTAAGAGATGGTTGAAGCCATCTCGCAGAAAAGCAGGCTTAATGCTGACACCCGCGAAGATCACCGTTCATTATCAGCCAGTGGGTGTTGTCGGTATCATTGTTCCTTGGAACTTCCCGGTGATGCTCTCTTTAGGGCCTCTCATCACGGCGTTGGCGGCAGGTAATACTGCAATGCTCAAGATGTCTGAGTTCACTCCAGCGACAAACCGAGTGTTGAAAGCGATGTTGGCTGAGGGTTTTAACGAAGATCAGGTTGCGATTATAGAAGGTGAAGCTGACGTTTCCGCGAAATTTAGCCAACTCCCGTTTGATCATATTCTATTCACAGGGTCAACCTCTGTGGGTAAGCACGTAATGAGAGCAGCAGCCAACAACTTAACGCCAGTAACTTTGGAATTGGGCGGTAAGTCTCCAACGATTATTGCGCCTGACTTTGATGTCGCTGACGCCGTTGAACGCATCCTGTTTGCAAAAAGCTTAAACGCTGGCCAGATTTGCGTAGCACCAGATTACATCTTATTGCCACGAGAAAAAGTCGACGCGTTCATCACGGCTTATAAGCAGTACTTCAAAAAACTTTATAAAGCCGGTATTGAAAGCAAAGACTTAACCTCAGTGATCGATATGCGCCAATACAATCGTTTGAAGGGTGTGATTGCAGATGCTCAGTCTAAAGGTGCGGTTATTCACACTGTCACCGAGCAAGCACAAGACGATGTGAACCACAGAATGACGCCACACCTCCTAACCGAAGTGAACGACGACATGGTCGCAATGCAAGAAGAGTTGTTTGGCCCTATTCTGCCTATCGTGCCTTATGATTCTATTGAAGAAGCGATCAGCTACATCACAGCAAGAGAACGTCCACTTGCTCTGTACCTGATGAGTCATGATAAGCAGACGCAAGGTCAGTTCTTATCGAGCACGCATTCTGGCGGTGTTTGTATTAACGACTCTCTAGTACATGTGGCCGCAGAAGACGCGCCGTTCGGTGGCATTGGCCCTTCAGGCATGGGACACTACCACGGCATTGAAGGCTTTAAGACCTTTAGCCATGCCAAAACCGTTCTAAGTAGAGGAAAAATTAACTTCACCAAGTTAATGCACCCTCCTTACAACAACCCAATTAAAAAGATTCTGTTCAAAGTACTAAATAGATGATTACGAAAAGGCAAAAAATCCTAGATGCTGCGCTCCTGCTCTTCTCTCAGCAAGGGCTAGAGGGCACATCTACCGGACAAATAGCGAAAACGGCAGGTGTGGCAAAGGCAACGCTGTTCCATCACTTCGAGAACAAATCGTTGTTGATTGATGAGCTGTTTCGTGAACTGAAAATAGAGCTATTTTCTACCCTTGACCAGCACACAGAAATCGCTGAACAAGATCGCTACCAAGCCTTTAAGTTCATGTGGATCACAGGGCTTGAATGGGCGTTAGAAAATCCAGTTGCGATGAAGTTTTTCACCAATGTTCATTTCGACCCGACGACTCAAACTCGAGAAGTGATTGTTTCAAAGATGTTCGCATCGTTAGACGAGATCATTTTGAAAGGACAAGAAACTGGTGAGCTGATGGTGTTAGACATCAACCTTGTTAGGCACTTCATCCACAGCCATTTTTTGATTTGCGCAAACTGGTTGATTGAGCAGAATGAGTTACCACCAGAGCAGTCAGGCAAGTACATCAGCGATAGCTTTGACATGTGTTGGCGAGCTGTCGGCGGACAAAACCTGTAATTTTCAAATTCTTTGAAGCTCTTGCTTTAAAAGAACACTCTGAAGCGCCTCATGGTTATATCTATATATAGGCATGAGGCGCTTTAATTATTTGGATACATTTTAATCACATCACCATATTGACTTTAAGCACTCTCTTTCAGTAACATCCCACCATCATTTCAAAAGAGAATAACGCCATAATGAAGTACTAACATCCTGACATCCGATTTATTTTTATAAAAATCATTTGGACACTCGGGGTTAGTGGGCGTTACTTCGTCATCTATTTTCGCGACAAATCAAGTTCTTAAAGATCCGTCTTTTGACAACATATATCTTGCAGAACTGTACCTCAAAGACAGAAATTATCTCAGCGCAGCTTTCTATCTTTGATTGGTCATCTACCTAAGTAACGTCTTGGCGATCTATTCTTAGACTCCCATGTTGAAGTCTATGTAGAAAAGCGCCTCACCCCTTTTACTCGTTTAAACGTAAAGGGAGGTATTTTTATGCCTACTATATTAGCCAACAATCTCTCATTCCAACTCGATACTGGTGAGTGGTTATTCAAAGACATCACCTTTAATCTGAACACGCGCCTTACAGGTCTAGTTGGAAGAAATGGAGCTGGGAAGTCACTACTGCTTTCGTTACTGGTCGGGCAAACACAACCCACATCAGGCAGTGTTTCCAGACAAGACTCGATCGGCTTTTACTCCCAGTTGCCTTCAAAACTATTGGATAGCACAACCAGCATTGCTGACTTCTTGGGGATCACAGAAAAGCTAGACGCATTACACGCCATAGAACAAGGCAGCTGCGAACTTCAACACTTCAATATCGTTGGAGAGGATTGGGATTTACAAGCGAACACCAAGCAACTTTTAGCCACATTGAAAATAACCAGTGGGTTAACCACACCGTGCCGTACATTGAGCGGTGGGCAACTCGCTCTTTTACAGCTTCATCGGTTATTCGCATCAAACCACGACATACTGATTCTCGACGAACCTTCAAACCATTTGGATAGCGACGGACGTAATTGGTTACTAGAACAGTGCCAGTTGTTTGAAGGCAAAGTGCTTGTCGTCAGTCACGATCGAAGCTTGTTGAGACACATGGAAGGGATCTATCATCTCAACAGTTTGGGATTACGTTTCTACAAAGGAAACTACGATGATTACTTCACGCAAATGTCGAGTCAAAGTGAAGCACTGGACAAGCAGATAACGCATCATCAATCGGAGAAGAAACGACTCGAGCGCCAAGCTCAGATTAACAAGGAAAAAGCTCAACAACGTGAGGCTCAAGGTAACCGACTCCGAAAATCAGGTAGCCAACCCAAGATATTATTGGATGCCATGAAAGATAAAGCAGGGCGAACCCAAGGCGCATCGGCAACAAGCCACAAGAACTTAAAGGATCAAAACCAACATAAGCTTCAATCTCTTAAAGAACAGCAAGAGCAACTGAAGCCGCAAGCGTTGTACCTACAACAAGCGAATAGTTCTAAAAAACACTCACTATTAACCGTTGAAGAGTGTCGCCTGAGCTTTGGTTCTGGTGCTCCTATTAGCTTCTCTCTATCACAAGGGGAACGATGCTATCTAACCGGGGCTAATGGGTGCGGAAAATCGACACTGTTAAAAGCCATTCACGGCCAACACTCGAACTATATCGGATCCATTAAGCGCTTAGGGGCGACCGTATACTTGGATCAACACTTTGGCCTGTTAGACACCAACGACACCATGTTCGATAGCTTGATGACACACAGCTTTGGGTTAACAGAAAGTGACGCTCGAACCTTGTTGGCAGGGATTGGGTTCAGACGAGACTCTGTATACCGAAAAGTGGCTCATTTAAGTGGTGGTGAAAAAATGAAACTGGCGATGTTGATCGTTAGCCATAAGCAAGACACCCCGCTTCTATTACTCGATGAACCGGACAACCACCTAGACATCGACTCAAAGCAAATACTGGCATCCGCTTTACGTGAATACCAAGGCGCATTTATCTTGGTGAGTCATGACAGCGACTTTGTTGAGGAGGTCGGCGTCAGCCAAAACCATATACGACTTTAACCTTCGTAAATTCGTTCACTTAGTTTAGTTAAGCGAGCATCGTCCGGTGCTCGCCTTTCTCGATTGAGACAAGTAAACTACGCGCCTCGAACATCTATTCATAAGGCTAAGGTTTGCATACTCTAGAACAACTAAAATCAGGGCAACTTAAAGGTATTAAACGCTTAAAACTGTCAGAAGGTCTCACCGAGTTTCCTTTAGAGATCTTGGAACTTGCTGATTCTCTTGAAATTCTAGACCTTTCAGGTAATCAACTGTCAGATTTACCAGAAGAGTTATCACAGCTGACCAACCTGCGTATTATCTTCGCGTCAAATAACCTGTTCACGCACCTTCCTGATGTTCTGGGGTCACTTCCTAAGCTCGAAATGGTTGGCTTCAAAACCAACCAAATCGAAACCGTTAGCGAACAGTCTCTGCCAATTCAACTACGTTGGTTAATCCTGACCGACAATGAGATCGAGGTTCTGCCTAGCTCGCTAGGTGAAAGAGCACGACTACAGAAACTGGCATTAGCAGGCAACAAGATTCGCGTTTTGCCAGAAAGTATGGAAAACCTATCAAACCTTGAACTGGTTCGTCTGTCTGCAAACCAACTGACTGAATTCCCAGAGTTCCTTATCAAGCTACCAAAACTGGCTTGGTTAGCGTTTGCGGGTAACCCGTTTTGCAAACACCCAAGCAGCTTAGATAGCGTGCCTGCCGTAAGCTCACGATGCTACTCACTGAATCAAGTTCTTGGGCAAGGTGCGTCTGGGGTAATTTCTCATGCTAACTGGTTAAATCGTGACTTTGATTTCCCACAAGAAGTGGCGGTTAAAGTATTCAAAGGCGAAGTAACAAGCGACGGTTACCCACACGATGAACTCGAAGCGTGCCTTCAAGCTGGTCATCATAGCAACCTAGTGAAGTCTATCGCTCAAGTCGATGAGTCAGACTACCTAGCGTTGGTGATGGAGCTTATCCCGAGCAACTACTACAACCTAGGTTTGCCCCCTACTCTTGAAAGCTGCACTCGCGATACATTCAACGAAGGCTTTGAGCTTTCAATTGTTCAGATCAATAGCATTACCGAGCAGATGATTGATGTGTTTGAACACCTGCATGCCAACAAAGTTTGTCATGGTGATCTTTACGCACACAACACTTTAGTTAATGAACAAGGTCAGATGATCTTTGGTGACTTTGGCGCTGCGACTATCTACGGTTACCTGACTGAAGAGCAGCAACAAGGCATTCGACAAATCGAAGCTCGCGCTCTCAAGTACTTTATTGAAGACCTATTGACCGTATGTGCAAAGCAAGATCAAGACAGCGAGCTTTATACTAAACTGGCGAACTTCGAAGCTTAATAGTTCATTGATCAGAAGTACTCGGTCGAATTGAAAACAACAAAACCAACATCACTGTTGGCTTTTTATTTGCTCATAAAACGAATCAGCGTTTAACTTTCAACTTGAACAAGCTTCAAGTACGAATGTAGCTCACCGTTCTTATACTCAACCGCAGAGTGGATATTGAGGTCTTTACACGCGACAACATCAAACTGGTAACGATTGTCACCTTTATTGATTTCGACTTGCAGCAACCCGCTTTTCAGCAACCAATGACCTTGGGTTTCAAATCGGTCAAACAAACGATATTCCGTTAGACTACCATCAAAATGAAAGTGAACCTCGGTAATGTACCCTGCTGGGCAACTTTTTACCCAAGTCCGCCCTAATACATCTTCTTCAACAAAGTTTCTTTTGCTCTCGCACCACTTTAAATAATCGGCACTCTCGCTCAGTTCACTATCAAGGTCATTCTTAGACAGTAACGTTTGGTCTTGCTGTTCACGACAGTAAAGCTGAAGTAGTGTCTGCTGGTTATTACTCATAAATCGCCATCCCTAGCTAGTCAATCTAATCCAATCAGGCTTAAGCTACCAACTCATAAGAGACAACATAAAGTTCAGAGATCCCTGGGTAGATATCTTGAATCACCCCCTTCAGGACTTCTAGCGTCATGTTTTCTTGCTGAGCATGGAACTCACCTAAGTCATCAAACAGGATTGGTTCAACGCTAATGATCTTAAGATTACAGAATACACGTCCCTGCTCTAGCGTGGATACTTCTACAACACTGCCCGGCTGGTAATCGCGCTCAGATTCATCGCGAATAGTAATGGTCTTTTTGCCTGAAAGGATATCGGTTTCAAAACGTTCGAAGAACGTCATAGTAGTAGGTGCGGTCATTTATCTCGGTCGCTTAACATTTAAAGGTTAGGTAAATGTTTATATACCAGAATGCTTGTTCAAGCGAATAAAAATTAGATGCGAGATGCGAGAGAATGCGGCAAAGCCAAATAGCAGGCAATAAAAAAGGAGAACCGAAGTTCTCCTTTTATTAAACCTTTAAGCTAACTCTAAATTATAGAGATGCTTTCGCTTTTTCAACTAGAACAGCAAATGCTGCTTTGTCGAATACTGCGATGTCAGCAAGAATCTTACGGTCGATCTCGATAGATGCTTTCTTAAGGCCATTGATGAAACGGCTGTAAGATAGACCATTTTGACGAGATGCCGCGTTGATACGTGCAATCCAAAGTTGACGGAATTGACGTTTCTTGTTGCGACGGTCACGGTAAGCGTATTGACCAGCTTTGGTAACTGCTTGGAAAGCTACGCGGTAAACACGTGAACGTGCTCCGTAGTAACCTTTAGCTTGTTTTAGAACTTTCTTATGACGTGCACGAGCTTGTACACCACGTTTTACGCGAGGCATTATGCTTCTCCTAAACTAAACGAATTTATAAACTAAAAAGAATTAAGCGTATGGCATCATACGTAGAACTTGAGCAACTTCACATTTAGGAAGGATCGAGTTCGGACGAAGCTGACGCTTGTTCTTAGTAGTACGCTTAGTCAGGATGTGACGTTTACCAGCGTGCTTAAACTTAATACCACCAGCAGTTTTCTGGAAACGCTTAGCAGCACCTTTGTTGGTTTTCATCTTAGGCATGATGAATAACTCCGCATTGTTGAGTTGTTAATAACATAGTAATTAGGGCGAATAAAACCCCGCAACCTGAGGCTGCAGGGTTTAATTACTTGCAAAGCCGTTAATTACTTCTTTTTAGGGGCCAACACCATGATCATCTGGCGACCTTCAATTCTCGTTGGGAAAGATTCGACAACTGCAAATTCTTCAGTATCTACTTTCAAACGATTAAGAACGTCAACACCGATTTCTTGGTGAGCCATTTCGCGGCCACGGAAGCGAATTGTTACCTTCACTTTGTTGCCGTCTTCAAGGAAACCAGTCAGGTTGCGTAGTTTTACCTGATAGTCTCCAATATCAGTTCCAGGTCGGAATTTAATTTCCTTAATCTGAACCTGCTTTTGCTTTTTCTTCTGCTCTTTCGCAGCTTTGCTCTTCTCGAAGAGGAACTTACCGTAGTCCATCACACGACAAACTGGCGGCTCGGCGTTAGGGCTGATCTCTACAAGATCCATACCAGCTTCATTTGCAGCTTCCATCGCTTCAGCGATTGTTACTACACCAACAGCTTCGCCGTCTGCGCCAGTTAGACGCACTTCACGAACGCCACGAATGTCACCGTTTAAACGGTGCTGGTTTTGTTTGGCCGGTTGTTGGCCACGTCTTCCGCCTTTAATAGCTATTCCTCCAGATTGAGCTTACGGCTTGAAACCTCGGCTTGGATGTATGAAATAAAGTCATCCACTTTAAATTTGCCAAGGTCCTTACCTTTACGTGTACGTACTGCAATTTCGCCGGCTTCCATTTCTTGGTCACCACACACAAGCATGAACGGTACACGTTTCAAAGTATGTTCGCGGATTTTAAAGCCAATCTTCTCATTTCTCAAGTCTGCTTTGACTCTAAATCCACTTTTTTGCAGTTTTTTCGCAATTTCTTGTACATATTCAGACTGTTTGTCTGTAATGCCCATAACAATTGCTTGTTCTGGCGCCAACCACGTTGGGAAGAAGCCAGCGTATTCTTCAATAAGAATACCGATGAAGCGTTCTAGTGAACCTAAAATCGCGCGGTGAATCATAACTGGCGTGTGACGCTCGTTATCTTCACCTACGTAAGTTGCACCTAAACGTTCTGGTAATGCAAAATCGAGCTGCACTGTACCACATTGCCATGCGCGGTCCAAACAATCATGCAAAGTAAATTCAATCTTAGGTCCGTAGAACGCACCCTCGCCTTCTTGAATCTCGTATG
>NZ_JAPNXR010000017.1:0-111004 GCF_030397615.1 Vibrio sp. 14N.309.X.WAT.E.F5
GTATCTCGTATCTCGTATCTCGTATCTCGTATCTCGTATCTCGTATCTCGTATCTTGGAATAGCAGATACAAAAAAGCCCCGCAATCGCGAGGCTTTGAAAATCTTTTTGCTCTTAACCAAAGAGCATTAACGCAAGGTCTGAATTACTTCAGCATACCTTCGTTAGAGTTCTCACGAACGTGCTTAAGAATAGACTTAACACCACGTGCGCTTGAAGCAACAACATTACCAGAAGTCATGTAATCAGTACCGCCAGCAAAGTCAGTCATGATAGCACCAGCTTCACGAGCGATTAGATCGCCAGCTGCTAGATCCCATGGCTTAAGGCCTAGTTCTAGGTAACCGTCAACACGGCCAGCCGCTAGGTAACATAGGTCAAGAGCTGGAGAGCCAGTACGACGGAAGTCAGCACAGTCAACGAATAGACCAGTGATGATTTTCATGAAAGATTCAGAGTGTTGTTTTTGCTTGAACGGAAAACCAGTAGCAAGAACAGTACCTTGAAGGTCTTTAAGTTGAGTAACACGCATACGAGCGTTGTTAAGTTGTGCGCCAGCGCCACGTTGAGCTGTGAATAGCTCGTTTAGCATTGGATCATAAACACAAGCAACTTCTGTACGACCGTTCATGCGAACAGCGATAGATACTGAGAAGTGAGGGAAACCTTTTACAAAGTTGTTGGTGCCATCTAGTGGGTCAACGATCCATTGTACGTCAGAGTCTTTACCTTCAGTTAGGCCTGACTCTTCAGAAATAATGCTGTGCTCTGGGTAAGATGATTTGATTGTCTCAATAATCATGTACTCAGCTTCTTGAGCAATGTTAGTAACGTAATCGTTGTTACCTTTTAGAGACGTTTCGATCTTATCAGTTGTTTCTAGAGATTTAGCAATATGGTTGCCAGCTTTACGCGCAGCGCGTATCGCAATGTTTAGCATTGGATGCATAGGTTTTTCCCACAAGATGTTAAAGAACAGTTTAAAGCGGCGGCGAGTATACCAAATTTTTTGCAAAAGGGAAGTGGTTGTTTTTTGAACTCTTGAATTCACATTACGAGAAGGGTCTGACCATTTTACTTAGCTATGTGTTAATATCTCGCGATTATTTTTAAAGTGGTGTCATATAGCATGTTAGACAATGTAAAAGTCGTTCTGGTTGGTACGTCTCATTCGGGAAATATCGGATCAGCAGCTCGCGCAATGAAAGTGATGGGTTTGAGTCAATTGGTTCTTGTCGACCCTCAATGTGAAGTTGACGAGCAGACCTTAGCACTGGCAGCGGGTGCAGGTGACATCGCAGAAAATGCGACGATTGTTTCTACACTGGATGAAGCAGTAAAAGACTGTGGTTTGGTGGTAGGTTCGAGTGCGCGTTCACGTACGCTTGAATGGCCAATGCTTGAGCCGCGTGAATGTGGTGAAAAGTTTGCAGTTGAAGGTCAAAAACACCCTGTAGCATTAGTCTTCGGCCGTGAACGTACTGGTCTAACAAATGATGAACTGCAAAAGTGTCATTACCATGTGTGTATCCCTGCGAACCCTGAATACAGTTCACTGAACCTAGCAATGGCGGTACAAACGCTAAGCTATGAAGTTCGTGTGGCGCACCTTGATATGGTTGCTAGCCAATATCAGCCGCAGCAACAAGATGACTATCCTCGTCACGAAGAACTAGAAATGTTCTACGAACACCTTGAAAAAGTGATCATCGATACCCAATTTATCTCTAAGGACAAGCCAGGTCAGGTGATGAACAAGCTACGTCGCCTATTCAGCCGAGCTCGTCCAGAACTGCAAGAGATCAATACTCTACGCGGTATTTTGACCTCTATTGAGAAGAGTAATAAAGACAAATAAAGCCCATGCAATAGGTAGGGGTGAATACCTGACTAAAATAGTCAACTAAATACTTGACCAATTTAGTCGGGTATGGGAAAATTCCAACCACATAAACAATGTGGATACGGTGTGATATGAAACTTACATCTAAAGGAAGATATGCGGTAACAGCTATGCTAGATGTAGCACTGCATTCGCAAAAAAGCCCAGTTCCTCTGGCTGACATTTCAGAGCGACAGGGTATTTCGTTATCTTACTTAGAACAGCTATTTTCTAAGTTACGTAAAGCTGGCTTGGTTGCTAGTGTTCGTGGTCCTGGTGGTGGTTACCGCCTAGGTGCTGAAGCGGGCGACATCGCTGTCGGAACTGTGATTGCTGCAGTTGACGAATCAGTCGATGCAACTAAGTGTCACGGTAGAGCAGACTGCCAAGGTGGTAGTCGTTGTTTAACTCACACTTTATGGCGTGATTTAAGCTCCCGTATTAGCAGCTTCTTAAATGACATTACGCTCGGTGAGCTAATGAAAGATAACGAAGTTTTACAGATTTCTGATCGTCAAGATATTGATCTTGCGGTTAATAATGGTTTTGCACAAAAAAATACGAGCACTACAACGATTAGTGCAGCACCTCACGGTGTTAATGCCCGCTCTTAGCGGTCAGTTTTTACATTGGAGTAGAAAATGAAACTGCCTATTTACTTTGACTATTCAGCTACATGCCCAGTCGATCCACGTGTTGCTGAAAAGATGGTTCAGTGTATGACGATGGATGGTAACTTCGGTAACCCTGCGTCTCGTTCACACCGTTATGGCTGGCAGGCAGAAGAATCAGTAGATAATGCTCGTGAGCAAATTGCCGATCTACTAAATGCAGACCCACGTGAGATTGTTTTCACGTCAGGAGCTACAGAGTCAGATAACCTTGCTATCAAAGGTGCAGCGCACTTTTACGAGAAGAAAGGTAAGCACGTAATCACGTGCAAAACAGAACACAAAGCGGTTCTTGATCCATGTCGCCAACTAGAGCGCGAAGGTTTTGAGGTTACATACCTTGAGCCAGAAGCAAACGGCATCATTGATCTAGACAAGCTACAAGCTGCAATGCGTGAAGATACTGTTCTAGTTTCTATCATGCACGTAAACAACGAGATTGGTGTAATCCAAGATATCGGTGCAATCGGCGAATTATGTCGTGCACGCAAGATCATCTTCCACGTTGATGCGGCGCAGTCTGCGGGTAAAATCCCACTAGACGTAAAAGAGATGAAAGTTGATCTTATCTCTATGTCTGCACACAAAGCATACGGCCCTAAAGGCATCGGTGCTTTGTACGTTCGTCGTAAGCCACGTATTCGCCTTGAAGCGCAAATGCACGGTGGCGGTCATGAACGTGGTTTCCGTTCTGGTACTCTTGCTACTCACCAAATCGTGGGTATGGGCGAAGCGTTTGCTATCGCTAAGCAAGACATGCAGAAAGATTACGATCACGCACTAGCACTTCGTGAGCGCCTATTGAAAGGTGTTCAAGATCTAGAAGCAGTAACCGTAAACGGCGACTTAGACCAACGTGTACCACACAACCTAAACGTGAGTTTCGCTTTCGTTGAAGGTGAGTCTCTGCTTATGTCTCTAAAAGACCTAGCAGTATCATCGGGTTCTGCATGTACATCAGCAAGCCTAGAGCCTTCATACGTTCTACGTGCTCTTGGTCTAAACGATGAACTGGCACACAGCTCAGTACGTTTCTCATTCGGCCGTTTCACAACGGAAGAAGAAATCGACTACGCGATTGCACAAATCCGTGTAGCGGTAAACAAATTACGCGACATGTCTCCTCTATGGGATATGTATAAAGAAGGGATTGATTTGAACACTGTTGAGTGGGCTCATCACTAATCTCACGGAAATAGAGGACTCGAGGTAACTATCATGGCATATAGCGAAAAAGTAATTGATCACTACGAAAACCCACGTAACGTAGGTTCGTTTGATAAAGAAGACCCAAGTGTAGGTAGCGGCATGGTTGGCGCACCGGCTTGTGGTGACGTAATGAAACTGCAAATCAAAGTATCTGCAGAAGGTATTATTGAAGACGCAAAATTCAAGACTTACGGTTGCGGCAGCGCAATCGCTTCTAGCTCACTGGTTACAGAGTGGGTTAAAGGTAAAAGTATTGATGAAGCTGCTGCTATTAAAAACTCTGAAATCGCAGAAGAGCTTGAGTTGCCACCAGTGAAAGTTCACTGTTCAATTCTTGCTGAAGATGCAATCAAAGCAGCTGTTGCGGATTACAAAAAGAAGCACTAATCGCTTCAATACCGTAATTACGTCGACAAAATAAGTAATATTTGGGAGCACCCTTTGTGCTCCCACCTGAGTTCTCAATTTATATAAAACACAAGGTTGTAGTATGGCCATCACCATGACAGATACGGCAGCAAGCCGAGTTCAAGCTTTCCTAGATAACCGTGGTAAAGGTCTCGGGTTACGCTTAGCAGTAAAAACTACTGGCTGTTCGGGTATGGCGTATGTACTGGAATTCGTTGACGAGCTTAACGAAGAAGACGAAGTGTTTGAGCACTCAGGTGTTAAGGTCATCATTGATCCAAAGAGCCTAGTATACCTAGACGGTACTGAGCTTGATTATGTAAAAGAAGGCCTAAACGAAGGTTTTGAATTCAACAACCCGAACGCGAAAGGCGAATGTGGTTGTGGTGAGAGCTTCAATGTTTAAACGCTTGAATCGTTAAGCGTTGTAAGCGAAGAATAAAATTAGGCTCTGAACAAAGAGCCTAAACTTAGGACCACCTTTACATGAATCATTTCGAATTATTTGGGCTACCACTTCAGTTTCAACTGGATGGTAGCCTTCTTTCTTCTCAGTTTAGAGATCTGCAACGCCAATTCCATCCTGATAAATTTGCGATAGCTTCTGAGCGTGACCGCTTATTAGCCGTGCAAAAAGCGGCACAAATCAACGATGCGTACCAGGTATTGAAGAATCCAATCAGCCGAGCGGAATACCTGTTGGTTCAACACGGAGAAGACATTCGTGGCGAACAACAAACCATGCAAGATCCTATGTTCCTGATGGAGCAAATGGAACTGCGTGAAGAGCTGGAAGATATCGCAGACAGTTCTGATCCTGAAGATGCGCTATTTGCATTTGAAGGCAAGGTTAGCAAAATGTATAAACAACAATTAAGTGCTATCCAACAAGAACTCGAAAGCGAAGCTTGGCTAGAAGCTGCAGATCGAGTAAGAAAGCTTAAGTTTATTGCAAAATTAAAGAATGAAATCGAATTAGTTGAAGATCGTTTGATCGGCTAGTTTGTATAACAAGGACACATCCATGGCACTACTTCAGATTGCAGAACCAGGGCAAAGCGCCGCTCCTCACCAGCACAAGCTTGCTGTGGGTATTGATTTAGGTACAACAAACTCGTTGGTTGCTGCAGTACGCAGTGGCGAGGCGAGCACACTCGTTGATCAACAAGGTCGAAGCATTTTACCTTCCGTTGTTCACTACCAGTCGGAATCTTATACGACTGGCGATGAAGCTCGTGCTAATGCGCAGACTGACCCTAAAAATACCATTATCTCAGTTAAGCGATTAATCGGTCGCTCACTGTCGGATATTCAACAGCGATACCCGTCTCTGCCATATCAGTTTGAAGAAAGTGATAATGGTCTACCTGTGATCCGTACAGAACAAGGCAACAAGAACCCAATTCAGGTTTCTGCTGATATTCTACGAGCGCTTGGCCAACGCGCTGAGTCTACGCTAGGCGGTGAACTATCTGGCGCCGTGATTACGGTTCCTGCGTATTTTGATGATGCACAGCGTGCTGGTACAAAAGACGCGGCTCAACTTGCTGGTCTTCACGTGTTACGTCTTCTTAATGAACCTACTGCGGCAGCGATTGCTTACGGTTTGGATTCAGGTAAAGAAGGGGTGATTGCAGTTTATGACCTTGGCGGTGGCACTTTTGATATCTCTATCTTACGCCTGTCTAAAGGTGTCTTTGAAGTATTAGCAACTGGTGGCGACTCTGCATTAGGCGGAGACGACTTTGACCACTTGATCGCAGAACATTTCCAAGAGCAAATGGGCTTATCAGAGCTCACCGCAGAACAGAATCGTATTCTTCTAGATGCAGCAACAGAAGCGAAGATTGGCTTGTCTGAAGCTGAAAGCGTTAATGTTGAAGTGTTGGGGTGGGCTGGTTCATTAACTCGTGAAGAGTTTGAAGAGATCATCAAGCCGCTTGTGAAGAAAACATTGCTCTCATGCCGTCGTGCATTGAAAGATGCTGAAGTTGACGCGGATGATGTTCTAGAAGTTGTGATGGTCGGCGGTTCAACTCGTACATTGCTTGTACGCGAAATGGTAGGTGACTTTTTTGGTCGTACGCCATTAACCAGCATTAACCCCGATGAAGTGGTTGCGATTGGCGCTTCTATACAAGCGGATATTTTAGTCGGTAACAAGCCTGACTCTGAAATGCTGCTGCTTGATGTCATTCCTCTTTCCCTAGGTATCGAAACGATGGGTGGCTTGGTCGAAAAGATCATTCCACGCAATACGACGATCCCTGTTGCTCGCGCACAAGAATTTACCACGTTCAAAGACGGTCAAACTGCAATGACAGTACACACCGTGCAAGGTGAACGTGAGATGGTTGATGATTGTCGTTCATTGGCTCGTTTTGCCCTAAAAGGCATTCCACCAATGGCAGCTGGCGCAGCGCATATTCGTGTGACTTACCAAGTAGACGCGGATGGCCTGCTATCGGTGACTGCTATGGAGAAGAGCACAGGTATTCAAGCTGAAATTCAGGTTAAACCGTCTTACGGCTTAAGCGATAATGAAGTGGCGAATATGCTGAAAGATTCGATGACGTTTGCTAAAGAAGACATGCAAGCGCGTGCTCTAGCTGAGCAACGTGTAGAAGCAGATCGTGTTATCGAAGGTCTTATTGCAGCAATGCAAGCTGATGGCGATGAGCTGCTTGATGAGCAAGAAAAACAGCACCTTCTGCAAGCTATTGAAGCACTGATTGAAGTGCGTAATGGCGAAAGTGCTGATGCCATCGAACTAGAAATTAAGAATACCGACAAAGCGAGCCAAGACTTTGCTTCTCGTCGTATGGATAAATCAATTCGAGCTGCACTGTCAGGTCAGTCAGTCGATAATATTTAATAGTTAGAGAATAGATAAACATGCCAAAGATTATTGTTTTACCTCACGAAGATCTATGTCCAGAAGGCGCTGTTTTAGAAGCAAAAACTGGTGAGACGGTTCTTGATGTTGCATTGAAGGCCGGTATTGGTATTGAACACGCATGTGAGAAATCGTGTGCATGTACTACATGTCACGTCGTGATTCGTGAAGGTTTCGATTCATTAGAAGAAAGTGATGACCTAGAAGACGATATGCTTGATAAAGCATGGGGTCTGGAAATGGAATCTCGTCTTGGTTGCCAAGCTAAAGTAGCTGATACTGACCTTGTAGTTGAAATTCCAAAGTACACACTGAACTTAGCTTCTGAAGAGCACTAAGAACTCAGCTCGACTAAACGTGTTAGTAAAACTGGCATAAAATATAAATCATTAAGATGACAAATCGTCGCTGATAAAGATAAGGAAGTGTTATGAGCTTGAAATGGATTGATTCGCGAGATATTGCGATTGAGCTATGTGATTTATACCCTGAGACTGATCCTAAAACCGTACGTTTTACGGACTTACATCAATGGGTGTTAGATCTTGAAGATTTTGATGATGAGCCGAATCACTCGAATGAGAAAATTCTAGAGGCCATTATTTTATGCTGGATGGATGAGATGGACTAACCCTCTTGTTCTATAATTTGGTCGTTGGTTGGAATTTATCCAATATAAACACAGCCAAGTTAACAATTCTTACTAAAAAAAGCGGACCTTATGGTCCGTTTTTTTATCAAAATGACATTTTACTTCTACATAATGCTAACATCAGAGCGCTAATAAAAAATAATCAGAATCACTCACTCAACGTGGTTCAAAGACAAGGAGAAATCATGTCTACACAGATGTCAGTATTTTTAAGTCAAGAAGCTGCCCAGCCTCAGTGGGGAGCAAGAGCTATCTTATCGTTTTCGGAAGCGGGAGCGACTATTCACATTGGTGAAGGCCACGATTTAGGTGCGGTTCAACGTGCTGGTCGTACGCTTGACGGACAAGGTATCGCATTGGTTGCACTTAGCGGTGAAGGTTGGGATCTAGAAAGTGTTTGGGCTTTTTACCAAGGCTACCGTGGACCAAAGAAAAAGAATGCATTGGAGTGGGATGCTCTAGCTGAAGCAGATCAAGTTGAATTAGAAGCACGTATCCGCGCGACAGATTGGACGCGTGACATCATCAACAAAACGGCTGAAGAAGTTGCCCCTCGTCAATTAGCGACAATGGCAGCTGAATACATCAAGTCAGTGGCACCAGCAGGCACTGTTAAAGCAAAAATCGTTAAAGACAAAGACCTCCTAACTGAAGGTTGGGAAGGCATCTACGCGGTAGGTCGCGGCTCTGAACGTACTTCAGCAATGCTTCAACTGGACTTCAACCCAACTGGCGATGAAAACGCACCCGTGTTTGCTTGTCTTGTGGGTAAAGGTATCACTTTCGACTCCGGCGGTTACAGCATCAAGCCAGGTCAATTCATGACAGCAATGAAAGCTGACATGGGTGGCGCAGCGACTATTACCGGTGGTTTAGGTCTAGCGATTGAACGCGGCCTGAACAAGCGTATCAAGCTTATCCTATGTTGTGCAGAGAACATGATCTCTGGTCGTGCATTGAAGCTTGGTGACATCATTACTTACAAAAATGGTAAGACTGTCGAGATCATGAATACCGATGCGGAAGGTCGTTTAGTTTTAGCTGATGGCCTGATGTTCGCAAGCGCTCAGAACCCAGAGCTGATCATCGACTGTGCAACGCTAACAGGAGCGGCTAAAAATGCATTAGGTAACGACTATCACGCATTATTGAGCTTTGATGATGAGTTGTCTCATCAAGCACTAACGGCTGCGAACCAAGAGAAAGAAGGTCTATGGCCATTGCCTCTTGCTGATTTCCACCGTGGTATGTTGCCTTCAAACTTTGCTGATCTTTCAAACATCAGCTCTGGTGATTACACACCGGGTGCAAGTACCGCTGCTGCGTTCCTGTCTTACTTTGTAGATGACTACAAAAAAGGATGGATTCACATGGATTGCGCGGGTACTTACCGCAAGTCATCAAGTGATAAGTGGGCTGCAGGCGCGACTGGTATGGGTGTTCGTACACTGGCTCGTCTTCTTATCGACCAAGCAAAATAATAATAAGAGTGAGCGGTATTTCGATACCGCTTATTCATAAACTCAGATCGAATGATCTTAGTAATTTCAGTATTTAATAACAAAAAAATGAAGTGAAGGAATCCCTATGGCTCTAGAAAGAACGTTCTCAATTGTTAAGCCGGATGCAGTTAAGCGTAACCTTGTCGGTGAAATCTACCACCGCATTGAAAAAGCTGGCCTACAGATTATTGCCGCTAAAATGGTTTCTCTTACAGAAGCGCAAGCAAGTGGCTTCTATGCAGAACATGAAGGTAAAGAGTTCTTTGGACCACTAAAAGAGTTCATGACTTCTGGTCCTATCATGGTTCAAGTACTTGAAGGCGAAAATGCGATCGCTCGTTACCGTGAACTAATGGGTAAAACTAATCCAGAAGAAGCGGCATGCGGCACTATCCGTGCTGATTACGCAATCAGCATGCGTTACAACTCAGTACACGGCAGCGATAGCCCTGAGTCTGCGGCTCGCGAAATCGAATTCTTCTTCCCAGAATCTGAAATTTGCCCGCGTCCAGCTGAATAAGCAGACAACAGCAAGTCTCAATAAAGGCTTCACTTCGGTGAAGCCTTTTTTATTTCTGATGGATTCAAGCGTCATTTCGGTAGTGACGAGGAAAGTGGTGGGAGTCTCAGTGTGCTGTCGGAGATTCCAGATACCTCGTTCCTCGGTTCTGGAATGACGGGGAACTTTGGAGCCACAATCTCGTGGTAAATATTGGCGAGCTGTTGGGGATTGTTTACGTCATTCCCGAAAGCGACGGAGGAGTGTAATCGGGAATTTCGCTTTGAATTGGCCAAACTTAAGCAGGTAAGTTTGATTGTGTAAACTTTAATCACTTAAGTTTGAATGTCTTAGTAAACACAAGGTTTTACAGTGCTTGTTGAAGTTGCGTAAAGGCTGTACAATTCGCGCCCTTAATTATTGTTCCGTCATTGAGAGGCATCATGACCACAGCTAAAGTCAATCTACTCGATTTTGATCGTAAAGGTCTTCGTAAATTTTTCACAGAAGAACTGAATGAGAAAGCGTTTCGAGCAGAGCAAGTGATGAAGTGGATTTATCACTTCGGTGTCGATGACTTCGAACAAATGAACAACATCAACAAAAAATTACGCGAGAAACTGCTGCATCGCTGTGAGATTGTTGCACCTATCGTTTCTGAAGCTCAACACTCTGCGGATGGCACCATTAAATGGGCGATGAGCGTTGGTGACCAAGACGTTGAAACGGTATACATCCCAGATGGTGACCGTGCGACGCTATGTGTATCTTCGCAAGTCGGCTGTGCGCTTGAATGTAAATTCTGCTCTACGGCTCAACAAGGCTTCAACCGTAACCTGAAAGTTTCAGAGATTGTTGGTCAAATCTGGCGTGCCGCACGTGAAATCGGTTTAGAGAAAGAAACGGGTCGTCGTCCAATTACTAACGTCGTAATGATGGGTATGGGTGAGCCTCTATTGAACATGAAGAACCTAATTCCATCATTAGAGCTGATGCTTGATGATCTGGGTTTCTCTCTGTCTAAGCGTCGTGTGACAGTATCAACATCTGGTGTTGTTTCTGGTCTTGATCAGATGACAGACAACATCGATGTAGCTCTGGCGATTTCTCTACACGCACCAAACGATGCACTACGTAGTCAAATCATGCCAATCAACGACCGTTGGGATATCCAAGATTTCCTAGCATCGGTTCGTCGCTACATTGCTTCTTCAAATGCTAACCGCGGTAAAGTAACGGTTGAGTACGTTCTATTGGATCATGTGAATGACGATATGGACCACGCTCGTGAACTTGCTGAGCTAATGAAAGATACGCCTTGTAAGATCAACTTGATTCCATTCAACCCTTATCCGGGTTCGCCTTACAAGAAGCCAAGCAACTCTCGTATTGATCGCTTCCAAAAAACGCTGATGGAATACAACTACACAGTAACGGTTCGTAAAACACGTGGTGATGATATTGATGCCGCATGTGGTCAGCTGGTTGGTGATGTTATTGATAGAACCAAGCGTACTAAAATGCTGAAAGCCGCCTCTGAAGCTAACTTAATCGCAGGTGATGTGATTCAAGTAAAAGCGGTTTAAATACCATTTAGAACGAAACAAGCCAGAAGGATTCCTTCTGGCTTGTTGCTTTTCTGGGTGGTGAATTTCCAAGAATTGGATTTTTTCCCCACGCTTTCTTACATTTTTCGTTAAATTTTGGACAAAACCATGAGCTGACGGTAAATTTTGTCGAAAGTGTTTTTGCCTTGTAATGGCATTAGCTTATGATTAAATAATCTTAAATTAATTTAAGTGCTCGCTTGTTACCCGATAATCGTCAATGTGTCTATTTAGGTTGGCTACTTGATAAACTAGCTTCCTGAGAAAATCGCTCACCAACAGCGTGTGGTTTTCTACTTTAAGGGTTGATGAACTGGGTTGCAGGAAAAATTCCACATAGTAGGTTGTAAGATTGAGCTTAAACGAAAATAAAAAATGCTCTCATCAACCTGCGATAATACTTTAGAAGTTCACTCTCTATGAACACAGAACACGAAACACAAACACAAACGAATAAAACCGTCGCTCCAGCAATTGAGGCGGGAACGCTGCTTAAAAATAAACGAGAATCTCTGGGTTTAACACAAAAGCAGATCTCTGATCGCCTGAAGTTGCGCGTTACGCTTATTCAGCAAATTGAAGAAAACCAGTTTGAATCAGATCAAGTGGCTACGTTTATGCGTGGCTACATTCGCTCATACGCGAAATACGTCAATCTTGACGAAAAGGTCGTATTGAGTGCGCTTCATCATGCCGGTGATGCTCAACATCAAGAACAAGAAATGCTGAGCTTTTCTCGTAAGACAAAAACCGAGAAGCACAACAGCCGTATTATGATCCTTACTTGGAGCATTTTTGCGGTAATTGCGGGTATCTCATCACTTTGGTGGTGGCAGAACCAACAACAAGACACCCTATCTCAATCTCTAGTGAATACTGAAAGCTCGGAAGAGCTAGTGATAGAAGAGTCGCTAGATCCTGAGTTGACTTCGTTAGAAGTGATTGAAGCTGAGCAAAACACAGAGACATCTCCTGTTACTGAAAATTCTGATGACCTTCTTACTGTAGTGAGTGCTGCTGAAGCCTCAGAGAATGTCGAGCAAGTAGAAGAGACAAAAGACGTTGCAGAGGTTACCCCTGTAGCGGCTGGATCAGAGACAGTGACGCCTGAACCTGTAGCCAACGAACTAGTGATGCAGTTTTCTGCAGACTGTTGGATCCAAGTTAAAGATGCGGCAGGCAAGACTTTGTCTACTGGTATCAAAAAAGCAGGTCAGACACTCAATCTTTCAGGAACTGCGCCATACAAAGTGATTCTAGGTGCGCCAGAGGGCGTATCAATGACATTTGCAAGTGAACCCGTTGACCTTTCTGGGTATACTTCAGGCAAAGTAGCTAGAATAACCTTACCTTAGAGTTTATATGCAACACGAATCTCCTATTATTCGTCGCAAATCAACCCGTATTTATGTGGGTGATGTGCCGATCGGTGATGGTGCACCAATTGCTGTGCAATCCATGACCAACACAAGAACAACTGATGTAGCTGCGACCGTTGCTCAAATTAGAGCTTTGGAAAAAGTTGGCGCTGATATCGTTCGCGTATCTGTACCGACTATGGATGCCGCTGAAGCATTTAAGCTAATCAAGCAGCAGGTTTCTGTTCCTTTGGTGGCTGACATTCACTTCGACTACCGTATTGCCCTTAAAGTGGCAGAGTACGGTGTTGACTGTCTGCGAATCAACCCAGGTAACATCGGTAACGAAAGCCGCATTCGCTCTGTTGTGGATTGTGCTCGTGATATGAATATCCCGATTCGTATTGGTGTTAACGGCGGTTCTCTTGAAAAAGAGATCCAAGAGAAATATACAGAGCCTACAGCAGAAGCGCTTGTTGAATCGGCAATGCGTCACGTTGATATCCTAGACCGCCTGAACTTTGATCAATTCAAAGTCAGCGTTAAGGCTTCTGATGTATTCCTTGCAGTCGGCTCATACCGTTTGCTTGCTAAGCAGATTGATCAACCTTTGCACCTTGGTATTACCGAAGCGGGTGGTGCGCGTGCGGGTTCTGTGAAATCAGCTGTCGGTTTGGGTATGCTTCTTTCTGAAGGTATCGGCGATACTTTGCGTATTTCGCTCGCGGCTGATCCTGTTGAAGAGATCAAAGTCGGCTTTGATATTCTTAAATCTTTGCGCATTCGCTCGCGTGGCATCAACTTCATTGCGTGCCCGAGCTGTTCTCGTCAAGAGTTCGATGTTATTAACACCGTTAATGCTCTTGAAGAGCGCTTAGAAGACGTTATTACTCCAATGGATGTATCAATCATCGGTTGTGTGGTTAACGGCCCTGGTGAAGCTGAAGTGTCTCACTTAGGTTTAGCCGGTAGTGCACGTAAGAGTGCCTTCTACGAAGACGGTAAGCGTCAGAAAGAGCGCTTCGACAATGATGATCTTGTCGACAAACTTGAAGCTAAGATTCGTGCAAAAGCGTCAGTGCTTGATAAAGCAAATCGCATTGATGTAGAAAACTTAGAAGATTAATACAACGCGATGGGGTGTGACTGTCTATTCGCACTAACACCTGGTCGTGAGAAATTACGGAATAAATACTGTGGCTAAAAATATCCAAGCAATTCGAGGCATGAACGACTGCCTTCCAACTCAATCACCACTGTGGCAGAAAGTAGAAAGCGCAGTTAAAAACGTGGTGAGTGCATACGGTTACAACGAAGTACGTATGCCAATCGTTGAAGAAACGAACCTATTTAGCCGTGCCGTTGGCGAAGAAACTGACGTTGTTTCTAAAGAGATGTACACCTTTGATGACCGCAATGGCGATAGCCTAACGCTGCGTCCAGAAGGCACAGCAGGTTGTGTACGTTCATGTATTCAAAATAGCCTTATCAACCGTGATGAACAGCGCCTATGGTACATGGGTCCAATGTTCCGTCACGAGCGTCCTCAAAAAGGTCGTTACCGTCAATTCCACCAATGTGGTGTGGAAGTGTTTGGCCTAGACGGTCCAGACGTAGACGCTGAACTGATTATGATGACTGCACGTCTATGGCGTGAGCTAGGCATCGACAAACACGTTCGCCTAGAGCTGAACTCAATCGGTTCTCAAGAAGATCGCGTAAGCTACCGTACTGCGTTAGTGGCTTTCCTTGAGCAACACATCGATGTACTGGATGAAGATTGTAAACGTCGCATGCACACTAACCCTTTACGTGTGCTTGATACTAAGAACCCAGACGTTCAAGCTATCTTAGGTGACGCACCTCGACTATCTGAATATCTAGGTGAAGAGTCAAAGCAACATTTTGCTGGTTTGTGTGAACTTCTTGACGCTGTTGGTATCGAATACCAAGTTAACGAGCGTCTAGTACGTGGCCTAGATTACTACAACCGCACAGTATTTGAGTGGATCACTGACAGCCTAGGCGCGCAAGGTACAGTATGTGGCGGCGGCCGTTACGATGGCCTTGTTGAGCAACTAGGCGGCAAAGCAACTAATGCGGTTGGTTTTGCCATGGGTCTAGAGCGTCTGGTTCTAATGATGGAAACGCTAGAACTTACAGAAGTTCGTCGTAGCGTTGACGTATATATGGTTGCTGCTGGCGAAGGTACTATGATCGCGGGCATGCAGTTAGCGAATCAATTGCGCGACACCGTTAAAGGCGTACGCGTGATGAACCACTTCGGTGGTGGTAGCTTCAAGAAGCAATTTAAACGTGCTGACAAAGTAGGTGCAGTTGTAGCACTTGTACTTGGTGAGAACGAAGTTGCTGACAATACAGTTGTGCTAAAAGATTTGGTTGGCGGTGTGCAAGAAACCGTGTCTCAAACGGAAGTTGCAGAGAAAGTTGCTGCGCTAATCTAGTTAGCCATTGAGCAAACGCTCATCATGAATATTAACGTCAGCACTATGCTGGCGTTTAAAGAATTAAAGAGGACAGGAAGTGGAACTTTACGATAGCGAAGAGCAACAAGTTGAAGCCATTAAAGATTGGTGGAAAGAGAACGGTAAAGCCGTAATCTTTGGTGCGGTTATTGGTTTAGGTGGTCTATTCGGTTGGCGCTATTACCAAGACTCAGTCGTTGAAGCGCGTGAAGCAGCTTCAGAAAGCTACACCTCTGCAATCTCAGCTCTTGATACTAAGGGCGTTGATGCTCAATCTGATATTCAAGCTTTCATCGACGCAAACAAAGACGCTGAATACTCTGTTCTTGCTGCTATGCAATTAGCTAAAGCGCAAGTTCAAGCGGGTGACCTTGGAGCAGCACTTGAACAGCTTGAGTGGGCAAAATCGGCAACTAAGGACGCGGCATTAGCACCACTACTTACTTACCGTGTTGCTCGTATCAAAGCTGAGCAAGGTGAATTTGACGCAGCATTGACTGATCTTGAAGCGATGACTGACGAATCTTGGAAAGGCCGTGTTGCTGAGCTACGTGGTGATATTTCACTTCGTAAAGGCGACACAGATGCGGCTTACAGTGCTTACTCTGAAGCACAACAAGCTGCTGATGCGAGCCAAACGCTTCAAATCAAACTTGACGACCTAGCTAAATAAGGCGCTTTGAATGAAGAAGATGTTTCCAAAAGCGGCGTTGTGTGCGATTGCTCTTGGCCTGTTAGCGGGTTGTGCGGGTGAAGAAGACACCGTCATCATGGCTCCAGTACCAACAGTAAACAGCGAGTTCACTCCTAAGCAGGAATGGTCTACGTCGGTTGGTGATGGTGTTGGTCATTACTTTTCAAAATTAACGCCAGAGCTTGCTTACGACAAAGTGTTTGTTGCAAGTCGCGAAGGTATTGTTAAAGCGCTTGATCCTGAAACGGGTAAAAAGTTGTGGGAAACCGATCTTGAAAAAGATGTGCTCGCACGCTTATCAGGTGGTCTAACAGCGGCTTACGGCAAAGTGTTCTTAGGCTCTGAAAATGGCGAAGTGATCGCGTTAGACGAATCTACCGGTGAAGAACTGTGGCGCGTACCAGTGAACGGTGAGGTGCTTGCATCTCCTGCGACTGAAAGCAACATGGTATTGGTTCATACGAGCCGTGGCATGATGATCGCTTTAGATCAAGAAAGCGGCGAACAGAAGTGGACGATTAGCACTGAAGTTCCAAGTTTAACACTGCGCGGCGATAGCTCTCCTGTTGCTGTTTCTGGTGGTGTTTTCTGGGGAACGGCAAATGGACGTTTGGCTGCTGCTATCGTTGACCGTGGTCAGCTTATTTGGCAACAACCGGTCGGCACGCCAAAAGGCGCAACGGAAATTGACCGCTTGGTTGATGTTGATGCGTCTCCGATTGTTCTTGGCGGCACCTTGTATACCGTTGGTATCAATGGTCAGTTAATTGCTATCGATCTTCGTTCTGGTAAGCCAGTTTGGAAGCGTAACTACTCGTCAGCGATTGATTTAGCAAGCGATGGTAGTCGTTTGTTCGTTGTTACCGACAAAGACCATGTGGTTGCGGTAGATGCGCGTAGCGGTACTGAGCTATGGAGCACGCCATTGCTAGAAAACCGCTTACTGACAGCACCTGCTATTATTAACGGTTATGTAGTCGTGGGTGATACAGAAGGTTATCTACACTGGTTAGATCGTTCATCGGGTGAGTTCGTTGCCCAACAGTTAGTTGATGATAGCGGCTTTGCGGTTGCGCCAATTGAGCTACCTGAAGGCTACTTAGTGACGACTCGCAATGGCGATGTAAAGAAACTAACGATTAGCCAATAAAAGCGTGATACAATTCACAGTCGGCTCCTGGTTGGTAACAGCTAGGAGCCGTTTTGTTGTTATAAATTAATAAACCATGTGGTTATAGGTAAGAGTTTAAACTTGCGAACAAGTGCTTACCTATAACTACATTTAGAGAAGAAATTGTAGAGGTTGTTATGGTACCTGTTGTTGCTCTAGTAGGGCGTCCGAACGTAGGTAAATCTACGTTATTTAACCGATTGACTCGAACTCGTGATGCATTGGTTGCGGATTTCCCTGGCTTAACGCGTGACCGTAAATACGGCCATGCTCATTTTAGTGAGCATGACTTTATTGTTATCGACACTGGTGGTATCGACGGTACCGAAGAAGGTGTTGAAACTAAAATGGCTGAACAGTCGCTAGCGGCGATTGATGAAGCTGATGTCGTTCTGTTTATGGTAGATGGCCGTGCTGGTCTAACACCTTCAGACGTGGCTATTGCTAAGCACCTTCGCCAACTAGAAAAGCCTTCAATGCTCGTAGTAAACAAGGTTGATGGTATCGACCCTGATGCTGCAAGTGCTGACTTCTGGCAGCTAGGCGTTGAAGATATGTATCAAATCGCAGCGGCACACGGTCGTGGTGTAACCGCACTGATTGATCTTGCACTTAACCCATTCGCTGAAGCTTTAAAAGCTGAGAATGGTGAAGTAAGCGATTTGACTGAGTTTGAAGACGAAGAAGAAGAGCAAGTTGATTTCACTGAAGAAGAAGCGGAAGAAGAATTCCAGCGTCTTCAAGATCAACCAATCAAGCTAGCGATCATTGGTCGTCCGAACGTAGGTAAATCAACACTAACTAACCGTATTCTTGGTGAAGAACGTGTTGTTGTTTACGATATGCCAGGTACGACTCGTGACTCTATCTACATTCCAATGCAGCGTGATGAGCGTGAATACGTTCTGATTGATACTGCGGGTGTTCGTCGTCGTAAGAACATCAATGAAACGGTAGAGAAGTTCTCTGTAGTTAAAACACTGAAAGCGATTGAAGACGCTAACGTTGTGTTATTGCTGATTGATGCTCGCGAGAATATCTCGGATCAAGATTTAAGCTTGTTAGGCTTTGCGTTGAATGCTGGTCGTTCAATCGTGATTGCAGTAAACAAGTGGGATGGTCTAGACAGCGATGTAAAAGAACACGTTAAGAAAGAACTAGACCGCCGTTTAGGTTTCGTTGATTTCGCACGTATTCACTTTATTTCTGCACTTCATGGCACAGGTGTTGGTCACTTGTTTGAATCTGTTCAAGAAGCTTACAAGTCAGCGACAACACGTGTTGGTACTTCTGTTCTGACTCGTATCATGAAAATGGCAACGGATGATCACCAACCGCCTATGGTTCGTGGCCGTCGTGTGAAACTTAAATACGCGCACGCTGGTGGCTATAACCCACCTATTATCGTTATCCACGGTAACCAAGTTCGTAACTTGCCAGATTCGTACAAACGATTCCTAATGAACTACTACCGTCGTTCACTAGAGATTATGGGTACACCGATTCGTATTCAATTCCAGAACAGCGAAAACCCGTTTGAAGCGAAAACAAACAAGCTAACGATTTCTCAGGAACGCAAACGTAAGCGTATGATGAGCATGATGAAAGGCCGTAAATAACCCTTTCTAATCGATTTGATACCCGAGCCTGTCTCGGGTATTTTTTTAAGCAAAATTTACGTTAAGCCATAGCCTCACATTCTCACATCATTATGGGTTAGCGAATTAGACTCGATTTCAAAAGAAGAACAATATGAGCACTAGCGATTTGATTACATCTGCACAAGCAATCACACCAACCATCACTCAATTCTGTCATCAGGCTTGGCAGCTCAATGCCAAAGCGTTATATGTCGAAAGCGATAACAGTAAAACCTACTTGATCACCGATGTGACGCCTTTTCACCCTGTTAGTCATATTTGGCCTGATCACCCTGCAGACCAAGGCTTTGTGAATGTTGGTGACGTGCAATATCCCGTTGAAGACTGTCTTGTTGGTGCAATAGAACAATCTACTGGCAAGCTTCATATCGCAGCAGATATCCCTGTTAAGCGTGATACGGAAGGGTGGACGTTTGTGGTTGTTCACCAACTACCGGCATCAGCTTCTATGATTCATATTGGCGATGAAGTTGAGTTGTCGGTTGATAAAGAATACCAAGCAAGCTTGAGCCGTGGGCACAGTGCTGGTCATATCGCTTTCTTAGCGTTGAATAAAGTACTGGCTGAGAGTTACTGGCGTAAAGATGCGGACAGAAAAGATCCGCTTGGCAGTTACGACTTCAATAGCTACGCGCAAGTTACCAGCTTTGTGACCCCAGAGCTGTGTACCGACAAGTATCGTTTGGGCAAAACCTTGAAGAAACGCGGCTTGAACGTCGCAGACATGCTAGCAAACCTTGATGGTATTGAAGCCGACATCAATCAAATGATTGCAGGCTGGCTAGCAGAGTCTACTTCAGTATCAATGAGACTGGAAGGCGAGGCATTAACAGACTCTCGTTACTGGGAATGGCAGCTCAATGCAGACACTCTCGTGTCTATTCCGTGTGGTGGTACTCACATTGAGAATACGTCAGAGCTTAAAGCATTATCGGTTAAGTTAACCCAGTTAGATGACCAGAATATTGAAATGCTGACGCATGTAATTCGATGATTTAGACTACAGATCGAAATGGCTTATGCTGTTTATTTTGTTTTTGTATGTCACTTTTAATATAAATGACTATTTAAAATTGAAATGCAGCACATGTAACTTATGCTTTCGGTGTGTGGTGATATAAATATTCTTTTTGGGGTAGATCGCTGATCAAAATAGATAAAGCGAAAGATCAACCTATGATCTTCGATTGTGTGTTGTGGTTATTTAGTGTGTTATTATTAACCAATAGCAAGCTTGCATAAGAACAAGCCGTACCTAATTACACAATTGAAAGCTTTAGTGAATGGAACCAAAATTTTTATTAGAAGGCCACCGAGCAGTCAACAGTTTGCTTCGGAAGCTTGCTCTAGGGATGGATCGTAAAGATTTAAATCATAAGATCATTCAGCTTACCGAGCAGCTTTTCGGGCAGCGTATGGCTTCAATTTTACTGCTCAACTCAGAGTCAAAGACTTTGCACCTTGAATATGCTCCGAACCTACCTGATTTTTATAATCAGCAAATAGAAGGGGTGGGGATTGGTGTGGGAATTGGTTCTTGTGGAGAGGCGGCGGCACTCAAGAAAGCCGTTATGGTTTCAGACATCAATAGACACCCCAATTGGGTTCCTTTCCTGCCTCTGACCAATCAAGCTAATCTTCATGCGTGTTGGTCAGTACCAATCATCTCCTCACATGGACATGTGCTAGGTACCTTCGCGATTTACAGCCAGTACATCTCTGAACCCCATGAATTCGAACTCGAAATCCTAGAGTTATTGGCTTCACTGTATTCGGTCGCATTGGAGAAATATGAGTTAGAGAATCAACTTAACTTTTTTGCTCATCATGATTCCCTTACTCATTGTTTGAATCGCCGCGCACTGTTGAGTGAAGCTGAAAACGTACTGGCAAAGCGATGTTTTGGTGACAAGGTTATGGCGTGTCTGTTTGTCGATGTCGATAAATTCAAATCAATTAATGACACCTATGGTCACAGCTTTGGTGATGGCGTATTACTCGCTGTTGCAAAGGTTTTAGATGAAGCCACCTCGACATGTGCCAAAATTGGTCGCTATGGCGGTGATGAATTTGTGGTGTTCTCTTGTTTTGACTCTGAAGAAAGCGTTGTTAGCTTTTATCACAGCTTAGAAAGAACCTTGGAACAAGCGCTCTATATCAACGATATTCAGTTCGCAGTCAGTGTTGGGCTCTCTTATGAGAAAGATCCTGAGTCATTAGAAACCTTGATCGTACAAGCTGATAAGAACATGTACCAAATCAAGCAAGCGAAGTCTCAGGGGTAGTAGATTGTAAAAATAGTAGTGAATTAGGAAATACTAATGAGTGACAATATCTGCCCTAAGTGCCAGTCTGAGCTAGCTTGGGATGGCAAGTATCACTGTGAAAGTTGTCAGGCTCACTTTACTAAAGTTGGATTTTGCCCTGAGTGCAGCAGCCAACTTGAGAAGCTTCAAGCCTGTGGTGCGGCGAGCTATTTTTGTAATGGCGATTGCAACGAGTTGAAGTCTAAGTCGAGAGTGAAATTCGAATTCCAACCAGCTGAATAGCTTTAATCTATTTGGTTTGAACGACAATCGGTGATGTTATACCAGAGACTCAATACTAAAGTGTTGGGTCTTTTTTGTATCTGAAGAAACTAAAGCTCGCTCTTCGCGACTCTTGTTGTCACTTGCGATTCAATTACACCATCTTCAACTTGGGTGGTAATCACTTCGCCCACCTCAACGTCGTTGATTGATGACACAGTCTTGCTCGATGCTGAATGGGTAATGCTGTAACCACGCTTTAGCGTTGCCAGCGGGCTCACTGTTTCTAACTTCTCGGCAGCCATAGCTAGCTGGTGGCGAGTGGTTAGTAATGTCTTATCCATTGCATCGAGTAGCTTTTGCTCTGAACGTTGTAGATGCAGTTTTTGTTCACCAAGGCGTTTTACTGGTGAGTTCAACTGAAGCTGGTGCTGCTTACGCTCAACACGCTGTGCATGCTGCTTTAAGTATTGAGTCATACCACGACGCAAACGCATGTCTAAGTCATCAAGCTGCTGACTCTGCTTTTGCAGTTGGTAGCTCGGGTGTTGTTTCTCTAAGCGGTATTTCAACGTTTGAGTTGATTGCGCTTGTTTGATTAACACATGACGAATCGCACTCACTAAACGGGCACGTTTAGAGGCATAAGCTTGCTCTTTATGACTGTTGTCACGGCTAACCAATTCAGCGGCTGCTGATGGCGTTGGAGCACGCATGTCTGCGACGAAATCGGCGATAGTGACATCAACTTCGTGGCCAACGGCGCTGATAATCGGGATCTGACTTGCTGCAATTGTGCGAGCAACGATTTCGTTATTGAAACACCATAAGTCTTCTAATGAACCGCCGCCACGACCCACGATCAATACATCACATTCGTTGCGCTCATTGGCACGTCCAATCGCTTGAGCGATCTGAATCGAAGCTCCTTCACCTTGTACCATGGTCGGATACACGATGACTGGCAATGACGGGTCGCGCCTTTTCAATACGTCTAGAATATCAAACAACGCAGCGCCGGTTTTCGAGGTGATGACACCAACGCACTTAGGATGTTCTGGCAGAATTTGTTTACTGGACTGAGCAAATAAGCCTTCCGCCGCCAAGTTCATCTTAAGCTTTTCAAACTCTTGCTGAAGCTTACCGTCACCTTCTGGCTGCATGCTTTCGATGATCAGTTGATAGTCACCACGTGGCTCATAAAGAGAAAGACGAGCTTTGACTAGAACTTGATTACCGTTCTGAGGCTTAAACGTTACACGACGGTTATTGCCACGAAACATAGCGCACTTAACTTGAGCGCGAGAGTCTTTAAGCGTGAGGTACCAGTGACCAGAGACAGGTGCAGAGAAATTTGAGATTTCACCAACGAGCCAGACTATTCCCATTTCGTTTTCTAATAGGAGACGAACCTCTGAGTTGAGGCGAGAAACAGTAAAGATGTTTGGATTAGTCATAGAAGCACTATCTTTCCTTGAAGGAAGGTCTTTCTTGGAATCTCACAGGGCGTGAGTATGGAAGATAGCGGCAATATAATACATAGCAAGGGGGTAAATGCAAATTAAAAATACAAAAATGTGTAGCCAAGCGATTTCGTTGGCCGTATAATCCGTCCGCAATATCTAATCCAAATGCAGTTTGATTTTCCTTAATTGGCTGCCCTCATTAGGCGAAACGATGAGATTGGATTGTTTCTTTTTACTCCTATTATTGTGAGATATTGCAAATGCTAAGAATTGCCAAAGAAGCGCTGACATTCGACGACGTACTGCTAGTGCCAGCACACTCCACCGTTCTCCCTAATACAGCTGATCTTCGCACTCAGCTGACGAAGAATATTTCCCTAAACATCCCAATGATCTCTGCATCGATGGATACTGTGACAGAAGCTCGCCTAGCGATTGCACTGGCACAAGAAGGCGGAATAGGCTTCATTCATAAGAACATGTCTATTGAACAGCAAGCTGAAATGGTTCGCCAGGTTAAAATTTACGAAGCAGGTGTGGTTTCTCACCCTGTTACTGTAAACCCTGACGCGACAATCGCTGATGTTGTAGCTCTTACTCAAAAACACGGCTTCGCCGGTTTCCCTGTTGTTACTGAAACAAACGAACTTGTTGGTATTATTACTGGCCGTGACGTTCGCTTTGTGACTGACCTTTCTAAGAAAGTTGACGTAGTAATGACGCCTAAAGCTCGCCTTGCTTCTGTTAAAGAAGGTGCAACTCGTGAAGAAGTTCAAGAGAAAATGCACGAAGCGCGTGTTGAAAAAGTTCTTGTTGTAAATGATGACTTCCAACTAACTGGAATGATCACTGCAAAAGATTTCCACAAAGCAGAACGTAAACCAAACGCTTGTAAAGATGAGCGCGGCAGCCTACGTGTAGGTGCAGCTGTTGGTGCTGGTGCTGGTAACGAAGAGCGCGTAGCTGCTCTAGTTGAAGCTGGCGTAGACGTTCTACTTATCGACTCTTCACACGGTCACTCTGAAGGCGTACTTAACCGTATCCGTGATACGCGTGCTGCATACCCTGATCTACAAATCATCGGTGGTAACGTAGCAACTGGCGCTGGCGCTCGTGCTCTTATCGAAGCCGGTGTTAGTGCGGTTAAAGTGGGTATCGGCCCGGGTTCAATCTGTACGACTCGTATCGTTACTGGTGTTGGTGTTCCTCAAGTAACAGCAATTGCAGACGCAGCTGAAGTAGCAAACGAATACGGTATTCCAGTAATTGCAGATGGCGGCATCCGCTTCTCTGGCGATATCTGTAAAGCTATCGTTGCTGGCGCATCTTGTGTGATGGTTGGTTCAATGTTCGCGGGTACTGAAGAAGCACCGGGTGAAGTTATCCTTTACAACGGTCGTTCTTACAAGTCTTACCGTGGTATGGGTTCTCTTGGCGCTATGTCTCAAGGTTCTTCTGACCGTTACTTCCAATCTGACAACGCTGCAGACAAGCTTGTTCCAGAAGGTATTGAAGGTCGTATCGCATACAAAGGTCGTCTAAAAGAGATCGTTCACCAACAGATGGGCGGTCTACGTTCAAGCATGGGCCTAACGGGTTCTGCAACTGTTGAAGACATGCGTACTAAAGCTGAGTTTGTTCGTATTTCTGGTGCGGGCATGAAAGAATCTCACGTACACGATGTTCAAATCACGAAAGAAGCACCTAACTACCGTTTAGGTTAATAATACGTCCAAACGTTTGAATAATGTGCTGATTTAGTCGGCACATTATTTTATCTAAAGCCTGTTTTGTTGAACGTATGATTTTTGCAGAACATTGCCTTATAGATAACTTACGAAAACGTTTGCTTTATTTCTTGAAGAGTTAATCAGAGGTGAGTAAACTCGCCTCCGTTTTATCACATAGCCAATAAGACTGCTTACAATGACTAAAAATATTCATGACCAACGTATTCTAATTCTGGACTTCGGTTCTCAATACACACAGCTAGTAGCTCGTCGTATTCGTGAGATCGGTGTTTACTGTGAACTTTGGAGCTGGGACGTAGAAGAAGCGGATATTCGTGAATTCAATCCAGACGGTATCATCCTATCTGGTGGCCCTGAAAGTGTAACGGAAGATAATTCTCCACGTGCACCTCAGTACGTATTTGATTCAGGTGTTCCTGTCTTCGGTATCTGCTACGGCATGCAAACGATGGCTGAGCAACTTGGCGGTAAAGTGGCAACGTCTACTGAGCGAGAGTTCGGCTACGCTGCTGTACAAGTGACGGGTGAATCTGCACTTTTCGCTGACCTTGAGACAACTCAAGATGTTTGGATGAGCCACGGTGACAAAGTGGTTGAAATCCCTGCTGATTTCACGAAAATCGCAGAGACAGACACTTGCCCATACGCAGCAATGGCAAACGAAGATAAGAAATACTACGGTGTTCAATTCCACCCAGAAGTAACGCACACTAAAAACGGCCTAAAAATGCTTGAGAACTTCGTTCTTAACGCGTGTGGTTGTGAAGGTCTGTGGACTTCAGCGTCTATCATTGAAGATGCAGTTGCACGTATTAAAGAACAAGTAGGTGACGATGAAGTTATCCTTGGTCTTTCTGGTGGTGTTGATTCATCAGTAGTAGCGATGCTTGCTCACCGCGCTATCGGTGACAAACTAACATGTGTATTTGTTGATAACGGCCTTCTTCGTTTAAACGAAGGCGAGCAGGTTATGGACATGTTTGGTGATCAATTCGGCCTTAACATCATTAAAGTTGATGCTGAAGAACGTTTCCTTAACGCTCTTGAAGGCGAAGCTGAACCAGAAGCTAAGCGTAAGATCATCGGTCACGTATTCGTAGATATCTTCGATGAAGAGTCTAAGAAACTGAAGAATGCTAAATGGCTTGCTCAGGGTACTATCTACCCAGACGTAATCGAGTCTGCAGCATCTAAGACTGGCAAAGCACACGTAATCAAATCTCACCACAACGTTGGTGGTCTTCCTGATGATATGGAAATGGGCCTTGTTGAGCCTCTACGTGAGCTGTTTAAAGATGAAGTACGTAAGATCGGCCTAGAGCTTGGTCTTCCATACAACATGCTTTACCGCCACCCATTCCCGGGTCCAGGTCTAGGTGTTCGTGTACTTGGTGAAGTGAAGAAAGAGTACTGTGATTTACTGCGTCGTGCTGATGCTATCTTCATTGAAGAGCTTCACGCTGCTGACCTTTACCACAAAGTATCTCAAGCATTCACTGTATTCCTACCAGTACGTTCAGTTGGCGTAATGGGCGATGGCCGTAAGTACGATTGGGTTGTATCTCTACGTGCAGTAGAAACTATCGACTTCATGACTGCTCACTGGGCACACCTTCCATACGACTTCCTAGGTAAGGTTTCTAACCGTATTATCAACGAAGTTAACGGCATTTCACGTGTTGTTTACGATATTTCTGGTAAGCCACCAGCAACTATCGAGTGGGAATAATCTCTTAGAGATTTAACCTGTTTTGATTAAGATCTTAAGCCTCGAACTCAGTTCGAGGCTTTTTTCTTTCTGATTCAGGGTATTAAAGAGCCACATATAACCGCTAGAAACCAAATCAGTTGGAAACTAGATGTCACCTCAATAACCTATGAGACGCACTGTTGTGTTTGACTATACATAAAACTATCACTCGCAATTTTTATAAATTCATATCGCAACAGCTAGGCTATTTCCCATGTGCCACATACTCTTTGATGGACTTATTAAGGACAGATAAGAGAATCCATCATGTTAAAAATCAAATATTTGGCGACAGTAGTTGGCTGCACTTTAGCAGCACACAGTTACGCGTCTTTGAACATTCAACCTGATCCGCAAAACCCGAATGGCTACCTTGTTGAAAAGTCGGCACTACAAGCTGCTGAACAAGCGAAAACATCCGATCCTATGTATGCGATCTGGTCACAAGCATTACAAACTCGTCCCAATAGTATTGTTGAAGCTATTGAACCGGGTTTAGCCTCGAATCCTGAAAACGTGAAACGAGTCGAGCGTGTATTTCCTCAATCTGAATGGGACTTCCTCACTCAAATGGCTGCGCCAGAATACACCTACACTCGTTTCTTACGTGCGATTGGTAAATTCCCAGCCTTCTGTGGAGAGTACACCGATGGCCGTGACTCCGACGCAATCTGTAAAAAATCCATCATCACCGCTTTTGCTCACTTCTCACAAGAGACGGGCGGTCACATCGCGATAGACAACACCTCTGATAATCCATTAGCTCTAGAAGAGTGGCAGCAAGCGCTGGTGCATGTTCGTGAAATGGGTTGGTCTGAAGGTCAAGAAGGTTACACCACCGGTTGTGGTCAGAACGATTGGCAGAATGCACGTTGGCCTTGTGCGGCAGGGCAGGGTTACTTTGGACGTGGTGCTAAACAGCTTTCTTATCACTTTAACTACGGTGCGTTCTCGGAAGTGATGTTCGATGGCGATGCAACGGTTCTATTGAACAATCCAGGTTTGGTTGCTGATTCTTGGTTGAACTTGGCTTCTGCTATCTGGTTCTTCCTTACACCTCAAGCTCCTAAACCAGCAATGCTCCATGTGATTGACCGCACTTGGACACCCTCTCAGCGTGAGTTGGATGCAGGTATTGGTTATGGATTTGGTACCACGATCAATGTGATTAATGGTGGTATCGAGTGTGGTGAGCAGAACAAAGACAAAGGCCAACCAGTTAACCGTATTCGTTACTGGGAAGGGCTAGCGGCGCACTATGAAATTCCGGTAGAAACGGATGAAGCCAATACATGTTGGCAACAAACGCCTTACGGAAGCTTAAACCTCAACGGTGCAACTGATGTGTTGTACACCAACTGGGATGGCAACTGGAAATACTACGCAGACCGCCCTGAAGGTTACTCATTTGAATGTGAGTTGGTTGGATTCCAAACGGCATATTCAGCGCTGGTGGCTGGTGATTACGAGAAGTGTGTGACCAACTTTTATGGTTCTCATGCGAGCTGGCCTGAAGTGAAAGTGGTCGATAAGCTTGATCCAGTAGACCCAGGTACTGATCCCGGTGGTAACGGTTGGAGTGCGACCAAGGTTTACAATGCTGGTGACCAAGTTACTCACAACGGTGCAACCTACGAAGCGAAATGGTGGACACAAGCGGATGATCCGGCCAATGGCGGTCCTTGGAAGTTGGTTGCTGGAGAGTCAACACCACCCGTGACAGACCCATCGCCAGTTGACCCTGCACCTGTCGATCCTGCTCCGGTAGACCCAACACCAGTTGAACCGCCAGTTACCGAGCCGCCTGTCGTTGTTGACCCATCAGTATTCATTACTTGGCAAGCAGGCGTTAGCCAAGTGAGCAATGGCGACAAGGTGACACATAACGGCAAATGCTTCGTAGCGAAAAACGGGCCGGGTGTATGGGAAAGCCCTGTTCAGTCGAATTGGTTCTGGGATGAAATTAGCTGTAATTGATAGTCTGAATACTGAAGAGGTGACCTAAATTACGAGTTCAGTAGTACGACCATAGTGATATAAATAATCAAAAGCCGAAAGTTTCTACTTTCGGCTTTTTTTCGTTTCGAACTTGGCTATCTAAGGAGGGCGATTGGTCTATTTAGCTATGTTGAAGCGCATTTAAAGACTAATTGTCCAGTTAGAGGATAAAGTTCTGTACAAATGGGTGTTGTGAATTTATATTCAAATTTAATTTATATTTATTCTTTTTATTTTAGGGTTAAGGTGTACCTATGGAACAGACAGATATCACGTCACTCATCCCCATTGTGATTACTTTGGTGTTGTCGTTGGCGACAAGGAATGTGGTGATAGGCCTTTTTGCTGGCGTACTAAGTGGCGTTGCGATGCTTACTGGTATGTTTAGCGAACTTAACCCGCTTGATACGTTTGGTACCATGGTTAAAGGTTACTTAGTCCCTCAACTTACCGACAGCTATAACGCAGGTGTGATCATGCTGTTGGTGTTCATCGGTGGCTTTGTTGCTCTAATGGAGAAGTCGGGTGGTGGTGTTGCGTTTGCCAAGCGTGTTACTCAATGGGTAAGCAACAAATGCCAAGCTCAATTGTCAGCATGGTTGGGTGGAATCGTTATATTTTTCTCAGACTTAGGTACCCCTTTAATTGTTGGCCCTGTTTTTCGTCCCCTTTTCGATAAACTGAAACTTTCAAGACAGAAGCTAGCATTCATCATTGATTCAACCTCGTCGCCCGTCGCTATTCTTATCCCTTTCATTGGATGGGGCGTTTACATCATGAGCCTGATCCAGAAAGAATTTACGGCGTTGAGCGTTAACATGTCTGACTGGGATGCCTTCATCGGTGCGATTCCTTTTCAGTTCTACGCATTCCTAGCGATTTTCATCGTCCCGTTAGTGTCCGTAAAGGTTTGGACTTTGGGCCAATGGCGAAAGCTGAACGTGATTGCCAAGCGGGAATCGATACTGGCGTGAATAGCGACTCTCTGAATCCGTTCTCGCATAAAAATGCAAAGGCCTCTTTTGTTTGGGCGCCGTTGTTAGTGATGCTGGTGGTGTTGTGTACCATGTTGGTTCCTCAAGGCTTCCCATTCCAAAAGGTCGCGGGTTCATCGTTCAGGGCTGCTTTATCATCGGCTTATTTCTTTGCCGCGATTACCTTGATCTCGCTAATGGCTTACTACGGTGTAAGAAAGCTGTCTGATGGTGTTTCAGTGTATTTAAAAGGTATGGGAAACATGATGCCCGTAGCGATCATCTTGGTATTGGCTTGGGCGTTAAGTACAGTCGGTAAAGAGTTGGGCGCAGCGGCTTATATTGCCGAGCAAGCACAGAGTGGTTTCCCTTATTGGCTAGTGCCTGCGGTCGCGTTTTTGCTGTCTGCCATTATTTCATTCGCAACGGGCTCATCATGGGGAACCTTCGCGATAATGATGCCATTGGTTATTCCAACCGCAATTGCGATTGATGCACCGTTACTCGTTGCAATTGGCGCTGTGTTGTCTGGTGGTTTGTTTGGTGACCATTGCTCACCGATCTCTGAAACAACGATTCTTTCCTCAACGGGGGCAGGGTGTGATCAGTTTGAACACTTTAAGACACAGCTTCCTTATGCGTTGATGAACGGCTCTATCGCTTTAGTTAGTTTTGTAGTGGCAGGCTTTACTGGAAGTGCATTGGTTGTGCTGGGTGCTCTTGTTGCTCAGCTTATCCTTGTGACTCTGTTAGCTAAGCGCGATGCGAGTAAAAACGCTTCTTCAGAAGTTCAATCTCAAGTGTCTGAATCTAAAACACAACAAGCGTAATTTAAGATTACGAATGGGGAACAGATACGGGATGCGAGTAATCGAGTAACGAAAAGCTCGCTCTCTATCTATTGTTCTTCATTTCATACCTCTCATCTCACTAACTTCAATCTCAACACGCTCTTCGTATCCCGCTTACTCGAATCTAAAGACTCTTTTCGCATCCCGAATCTCGTTACTCGCATCTTTTTTTATAGCGTGATAGGGAATCTGCTTATTTATAGCTCCTATGAATCAATCTGCGCCGTTATGAAACTAATTTTCCATAAGATCATTTCTACAACCTTAGTTTGCGTTAACTTGATTATCCTTTATGGCGGTTTATAGATTAAAATTTTCTTACAAATTTTATCGATTTTTTTTAATCAACCACTTTAATAAGGTAAATTCGCAATGTCGACCAAACTAGCTAACCCAGCGCCACTAGGCTTAATGGGTTTCGGTATGACCACTATTCTTCTTAATATCCACAACGCAGGTTTCTTTCCAATTGATTCAATGATTCTTGCTATGGGTATTTTTTACGGTGGTTTGAGCCAAGTTATCGTGGGCACAATGTGTTTCAAACGTGGTGACACGTTCGGTACAACTGCGTTTACTTCTTACGGCCTATTCTGGTTGTCTTTGGTTGGTTTAATCGTGATGCCTTACATGGGCTTACCTGCAAGCCCTGCAGCATTCATGGGTTGGTACCTACTACTATGGGGCATCTTCACAGGCTTCATGTTCATCGGCTCTCTATGCTACCCAGTGGCGAAGCAAGTAGTATTCGGTTCACTAACTATCTTGTTCTTCCTACTTGCAGCTCGTGATTTCACTGGCAGCGAACTAATCGGCACTATCGCTGGTTTTGAAGGTATCTTCTGTGGCGCTTCAGCTATTTACTTTGCAATGGCACAAGTAATCAACAACGAATACGGTCGCACAGTACTGCCTATCGGTGAGAAGAAAGCACCTCAAATGGCAACACAAGAAATTGCTGCTTAATACTCTAACTCGGGAACAGTTAGTTTGTTATAAGCCGTTTATTTGTTATGAATAAAACAAAAGGGGTTAGCCGAAATGGCTAACCCCTTTTTTATGCGTTATTAATAGCGCGAGTTAAAGCGAGCTATTTGTTAAAGCAATCCATTTGTTAAGGCACAAGCTTAAGCTGAAGGTTGCTCTACAGGTTTTGTGTCTGCAGCTTCTGCTTCAGGAGACTTGCCTGTTTTACGCTTGTACTTTTCTTCCCAGTAAGTAGCACCTTTAATGCCTAGTTTTACAGGGTTGAATGTGTACTCAGTTACGCCTTGTTTCTGCTGTTCTTCGTAGTCAGCTAGAGCTTTAAGCGCAGGCTTAGACATGAAGAAGATGATCAGAATACCAACGATGTTTAACCATGCCATCAAGCCAACACCAACATCACCCATTGCCCATGCAAGGTTCGCTGTTTTAACTGTGCCATAGAAAACTGCAGTGATAAGAACAAGCTTAAGTACGAACATCATGCCAGGGATCTTGATGGTACGACGTAGGTAAGCAATATTCGTTTCTGCGATGTAGTAGTAAGCAAGAATCGTTGTAAATGCGAAGAAGAACAGAGCAAATGCGATGAATGGCTTACCAATGCCTGGTAATGCGCTTTCAATAGCAAGCTGTGTAAATACAGGACCATTCGCACCGATGTTTGCTGCTAGGTTCTGAACAAGGAACACGCCTTCAGCGCCGCCGTGAACGTTGTAAGCACCAGTGATGATGATCATGAACGCTGTAGCAGAACATACTAGAAGTGTATCGATGTAGATAGAGAACGCTTGTACTAAACCTTGTTGAGCTGGGTGATCAACACTTGCAGCCGCTGCCGCGTGAGGACCGGTACCTTGACCCGCTTCGTTTGAGTAAACACCACGCTTAACACCCCAACCAATTGCAGCGCCGAAGCCTGCCATAGGTGTGAATGCATCGCCGATGATCATTGCGAAAACAGTTGGCACTTGGCTGATGTTTAACAGAATGATAACGAACGCGATGATGATGTACGCCAATGCCATGAAAGGAACAACGATTTGTGTGAAGTTCGCAATACGTTTAACACCACCAAAGATGATGAAAGCAAGGATGATAGCAACAACAGTACCGGTGAAAATTTTAGCGAAACTGAATGTACCGACAGCTGTTTCAATCATGTCACCTGAGCCAAACGCAGCTTCTACAGCATTACCAATACTGTTTGACTGAACACCAGGAAGCAAAATACCACATGCAAAAATAGTCGCGATAGCGAAGATCCATGCGTACCACTTCTGACCCATTGCTTTTTCAATGTAGTAAGCCGGACCACCACGGAACTGGCCTTCGTCTTCTTCTTTGTAGATTTGCGCTAGCGTAGATTCTGCGTAAGCAGTCGCGGCGCCAAAGAAGGCTACAACCCACATCCAGAATACTGCACCTGGGCCACCGAAACCGATAGCAGCAGCAACACCAGCAATGTTACCTGTACCTACACGGCCAGATAGCGAAACGGCTAGAGCTTGGAAAGACGAGATGCCTTTTGCTGAGCTTTTGCCCGATAGTAGCAAGCGCCACATTTCAAAGAAGTGACGGATTTGAACAAATCGAGTCATGATGGAGTAGAACAAACCTGCACCTAAACATAGGTAGATAAGTACTGGACTCCAGATTATTCCATTCAAAAAATCAACGAATGACTGCATGAGTATTTTCCCTGTTAGTTTTGCTTATGATTGTTTTTCGAACAACACAATACTTCACTTGTAACCCAAGTGTTAAATTATTTAACTGCGCATTAGGATTACTGTGACATAAAGCATGTTGTAGAGGGTGTTTGTTAACTCTTAGTGCTAATTCGATAGTCGTTCTATTTAGTATGATATGCAACTGGCTTTGATACTTGGTGTTTTGCAAAGTGAATAAATAGTGATTAATACAGAAAGAGGAATTTGAGGTGCGCATAATAAGCGAAATTGCGCAAAACAGCGGTTAAAGCTGCTTAGCATAAAAGGCTGACATATGGATGGTGGGATAACTAGATTGGAATATATCACCTGCATCGTGTGAACTAGCAGGCCTAAGAGACTATAGGTTTGGAAGGGTCGATAACTAAGGCTTTAATGTCTAACCAGTAAAAGTTACTTATTTGATGCTTGTTTCAAACAACTACGAACCCTCGCTCTTGTAATTCTTGAGCGAACTCCGACTGAGTATTTGGCTCGCCGTGAATCAAATGCACCTCTTTCGGTGGAGTCGTGATGCCTTCTATAAATTGGTAAAGATCCTCTTTATCAGCATGGGCAGAATAGCCAGACATGCCATGAATTTGAGCGTTAACCTCTACGTCTTTGTTATCAATAAAAACCTGCATTTCGCCTTGTTGCAGCTCTCGTCCGAGCGTCCCGTGCGCTTGATAGCCCGCTAAAATTACATCGGTTCGTTTATCGGGAAGCAAGGCAGATAAGTAGTTCATTATCCTGCCACCCTGACACATTCCAGAAGCTGCGACCACAATCGCGGGTTCGCCTGTCGACTTGAGGCGATTCACGATTTTCTTGTGCATTCTATGTCCATCAACGGTAATGCACTGCTCAAAAGCGAGTGGGTGGCGTTTCAGTTCAAGACGCTGCTTTGCTTCTTGTCCCCACAACTCTTTAAAGCGTCGGTATGAACGCGTCACTTTTTCTGCCATCGGAGAATCGAGAATAATTGGAATATCACTACTGAGTTGATGCTCAAAGATCAGGTGTTCGATATCAAACAGCAATTCCTGAGTTCTACCGATACTAAAAGCCGGGATTAGAATAACGCCACCATCGAGCAGTGAACGATCAATAATGGCCTTGAGACGCTCAGATCGCGTAGCAATATCATCATGTGTACTGGTGCCATAAGTGGATTCGATAAACAGATAATCGGCTTGCTGTGGTGACTTGGGATCCGGCAGCAGTGGTGTGTTACTCGGGCCCAAGTCGCCAGAAAACACAACTACTTCTTGGCTTGGTAACTTAATCTCGATATAGGCGGAACCTAAGATGTGCCCAGCAGGTTGAAAGCGAGCATGCAGAGTATTTGGCCTATGATGATCCTTTCCGTTATTTTGCTGTTTAGACGTGATTGGAAACCATTCCCCGTAAGGCTTGGGAGCAATTAACGAATGAATTTTTTTGAGTATCAGCTTCGACTGTTTATTGCTGAGTCCTTGCAGTTTTAAGCCATCCTCAATCATTAAAGGGGCGAGTTCAGCGGTGGCTTGCGTGCAATAAATCGGTTGGTTAAAGCCACTGGCGAGTAACCAAGGTAATCGGCCAATATGATCAATGTGAGTATGAGTCAGCAGCAGAGCGTTGAGGTGGGATGTTTCAAATTCAATATCAAGAGGGTGGGTGTCCGCACCTTGAAGCTTTTTACCTTGAAGATCTAAACCTTGAAACAGGCCACAATCGATGAGCACCGCTTGGCCTGAATCTCTTAATTCGTGACAAGATCCTGTGACAGTATGTTTGCCGCCATGGTGAATCACTTCCATCGTTTACTCCCATTGCTCTATAAAGCCGTTAACGCCTGTTTTTATTTTGCGGATAAGCGCCAGCAAGTAAAACCAGAACAATGAGAGTTGCGATCGTTGAGTGTCTTTTTAAGTAACTGAGCGATGACTCAGTGGGTTCGTTGCGAGTTAGTTCGTAGAAGAACGGTCTGAATCCAACTCTGGTTTTTGCTGCGCCTCTAAACGAGCCACTTCGGCATCAAGCTCTGCTATTTTCTCTGCCATGAGTGCGTGACAGCGATTGGCCAGCTCCCTTGCGTCGCTAAGCTTGTATCCAGACACATCGATAGGTTCCAGCATCTCGGTGACCACAATGCCATTATTAGCACGATTAAAGTCGATCTTATTGTGCGTGGTGCTGGTACACATCGGGGTGATAGGCACACCAGCTTCAATTGCCATTCGGAAAGCGCCTGTTTTGAATGGCAGTAGTCCACGCCCTTTACTACGGGTTCCTTCCGGGTAAACCCAAACAGACAGATCTCTCTGATGAATCGCTTCCGCCACTTGCTTGATGGTATCGCGTGCTTTGGATTTATCTTCACGGTTAATCATGATGTTACCGGTGATCCAATACAGCAGGCCAAAGAAAGGCACATACAACAAGTCGCGTTTGCCCAATGAAACAGTGCGTGGTCTTAGCATTCCTGGGTCGGTCACAAAGTCCAATATGCTTTGGTGGTTAGAGATGTAGACGCTGTTTTCTGGTGTTGGGGCATTGTCTAGGCCGCGCTGCACCAGTTTTACACCGATGATCTTTTGGAGTTGGTTGAACCAACGACAGAAAACGTACACATGCTTGGGGTTCTTGGGGCTAAACAAGCAGTAAACAAAAGCACATAGAGTGGTGAAAATAATAAACACCGTAGCCAAAATAATACGAAGAACAGCAAGCACAATTCACTCCTTACTCACCGCAAGATGGCAGTGATTAAATAGTTTTAGATGCTTGAAGTTTTCACTCTATTTAACCGAATTGCAACAATTAACTGTGATAGGGGGCTATTTTTAGATCTTTATATAAAACAAGGACTAACAATGGGTGTTTGACACAGTTATCGAGCTTACACGTGTTCACCAGTAATGGCTCATGATCACCAATACTGTTTATTTGGATCCGATTTTTCTACCCATTCCGGATCTTGACGCGATTCTAAGTAGAGTTGTAGGCCGTTATAAGACATGAAAGCAGCAGGGCCGCCGAGGTGCTCGAAATAGTCAAAATACTCATCTTCGAGCGCACATAGGTGGGCCAAATCTTCAACCTTGTTAGCTAACGCCCATTGAATGGCAAATACAGGCGCAACTGAGCCTGAAATATTCACCTCTTCGACGTTTGGGTTAAACATTGAATTAGCTTGCTCAAGCAGTATCTCTTCTTGTTCAGACTCTTGTTGTAGCACCTCTTCGACGATCTCCGAGCGCTTGGTATTAGAGACACTTTTGTTCAGCTTAGCGATTCGCAGTGCGTAGCTAAATCGGTCTGATGAAACGATGTCGACAAGTTGCGATAGCAGCTCTTTGTCTACGCCCGCAGCCTTGGTGAAATAATCGATACACGAATTGATTGAAGCATAACGAGTACCGTCAAATTCAAAGCCACTGGTTTCGTCGTAGGCCTCGATTACAATGTCATCAACCGACAAAGGCCAACCTTTATAGTCGACTCGCTGCTTGGCGATTTGATACATCTTCCAAGCGCTGCGCCCAAACCCGCCAAGTGTCGAACCTGAAAAGTCAGAATCAATAAGCTCTTGTTCCGTCCAGTTCTCACCAATCCCTAGGTGCTTTGCGTACTTATCGATGAGTGCGTGTTTTATCTGATCACGCACAGCCCAAATCGAAGTTAGATCTTTTGCATACCTAACACTCGCGCACTCCTTACAAGCTGGCAGCGCAATCGGTGAATAGTCTATTTTGGCAATAGCCTGTGCAGTCTTAGGGAATTCAACAACATCATTGGAGGGTTCACCACAAAACCAACAGGTGTGGCGCAGGTTGAATGGGGTATCTATGTGCGAGTATGTGTTCATTAGCTTTCTATCGGTTGGGTGCTCAATATTCTGAGAGGCTGGGGTGTAACATTCTCAGGGGTTCATTTTATAACAAAATAACCCCTTCCTAACTTAATATTAGGTGTTTTCCACTTGGTAACACAAGTTGTCAGCAGTATGAGTAGGTTTATACAGGTTAACTATGCATTGGGGATAACAATCTTGTGACGTGGCGTAAAGAGGTAAGTCATAAGGTGTTCTTGGAGTACACTTTGTTAATTAACCGTATGCCGATCTTGAGTTGGATTTAGGGAAAAAAAGTTTAATGGCTACGAGTGTGAAATTAGAGCGGCGATGCCAGAGCTCTCTTGTAGTCTGGTATAAAAACGGTAAAATATAGCGCAAATATTTTTGATTTATACATGATTACTCCCTGCATTTAACTTGTTGTTTATTATTGGTTTTTTGTTTATTTTTTGTGGGGGAGCTATCTTAGGGTTGATTTTGAATAAATATACAGCACGATTTTCTGGGCACCAAACTTTTCCACTTCGTTATGGGTGGCTTTATAAATTTTATCAGACTAGTCAGCTTGAAGGGTTCGATACACTTACTACCGATGAGTTAATGGTTGAGTGGGGTGTAGGTAAGAATATGGTCGATGGAATAAAATATTGGGCCGGACGTGTAGGTATCTATGATCAGACAGATGACCATAAGGTCAGCGATGAGTATTTTCATATAGATCAAGAAGACGAGCACTTAGAAAACATAAGCTCACTGTGGCTTATTCATTGGCTTCTATGCAGAGATGTCTCCGAACTAACAGCTTATCGTATATTTTTTAATTTTTATAATGGACAAAAGGTTGATAAAGAATCACTCCTAGTGTTCATAAAAGAGTTGTTTGCAACAAAACAGTTTGAATCAGACACCAAGAAAAAAAGTATCTTGCAGTTACCTGCAGACAATAGTTTAACAAAAGATATCAGCACCTTCTTTTTGACCTATGCAAAAAGTAAAACAAGCAAAGTATCGGAAGATAGTTTCTCATCTCCGTTAAGTGAATTAGGGCTGTTGAAGCAATTTGATAGACAGAAGTTTTTATGTGAGTTGGAGCCAAGAAATAGTTTAAGCGATCAAGTTTTTACTTTTGCTTTAATTGATTACTTTTCGATGATATCGGGTAAAGACGCTGCAATTACGATGTCATTTGATTCGTTCTTACTTGATCCCGGTAGCCCTGCCCGTGTATTCCGTATGGCTCAGACAGAAGTAGAAAACCGATTAGAACGAGCTTCAGAGCTTACTTCGGAGGCTATTGGTTGGACGGATACTCAAGGCCTTCGTCAAATCCAAATTAAAGATATAACTGTCTTAAAAAACAAAAATACCTTTCTCGCAAAGATTTATAAGTAGGTTCTCGTGTCAAATTTAAAAGAACATATTAATGTTAATATTCGCTTTCAACGTTCAACACGTATAGATTCAGACCTAGATCTTAATGGTGAATTTTTTAATGGCTTTGTTTTTCATGGTACTGCAGAGAATACTTTAAGGACTATCGCCGAGGGTTATCAGCAATCTAACCGTAAAACCTATACGGTTACTGGCCCGTATGGGACTGGCAAGTCAACGGTAGCTCTATTACTGGCAGGTTTGTTATCTTCAGAAAAAAAACTCAGGAGTGTTGCGTCAGAGGTTGTTAAACCTAAGTTTTCAGCTCTTTTTTACGAGAAAATCCCTGTAGTAAATGGTTGGTTTGTAGTTAAAACTGTTTGTAGCTTTGAATCACCAATAACAGCGTTATGGACATCAATAGTTACTGAGGCAGATGCTCACAATATCGACATTTCTCATATAGCTGCACCTGTAGACGAGAAGTCTTTTTTTGTTGCATTCAATAAAGTAACCAAGTCAGTTGAAAAATCTCTTGATGGGATTGTCATATTATTTGATGAAATGGGGAAATCATTAGAGTTTCTTAATTCAAAGCATTTAGATCTTCAATTTTTTCAAGACCTTGCCGAGAAAACAACGCGTATAGATTTTCCTGTCTTATTTTTAGGCTTTTTGCACCAAGCTTTTGCTGAGTATGCTCGTGGACAATCACAGTCAATAAAAGAAGGGTGGGCCAAAGTTCAAGGTCGTTATACAGATCTTTTATTTAATGTTTCTGAAGATGAAACAGTAACATTAATTGGCAATAGCATTGTTCAAGAGCCATCTTACAAACTTAATAGCTTGATTGTTGAGAATACTCTCAAAGCATTGGAAGATACTCGAATCTCCAAATCTGTGAATATTAAGTCCAAATTAGAATCAGCATTGCCACTTCATCCCTTAACGACACTACTATTAGGTCCGCTTTCTAAGCGCAGGTTTAGTCAGAACGAGCGCAGTACGTTTGGTTTTTTAGGCTCTGTAGAAAATCATGGTTTTCAGTATTTTATCGGTAATAACAAAGCTGAAGTACTGTACCGCCTCTCTGATTTATATGACTATATTGAGGCAAATTTAGATCATCTAATACTATCTTCACCAGACGCAAGAGCATGGTCAGAAGCTAAAGATGCCGTTGAGCGTACGCAAGCCAGAGAAAAGGGCTTTGTTGAAGAGTTGATTAAGACTGTTGCCATTTTGAATATGTTTGGCCGTAAGCTAGGCATTTATTCTACTAAGAGTGTCTTGCATGCAGCATTAGATGAATACAATGCTGATGAAATAGACTTATCTCTTGAAAAATTAAAACAGCAAAACCTAATCGTTTATCGTAATCACTTGCAGTCATATGCTGTATTTGAGGGAAGTGATGTTGATATTGACGAAGAGCTTGCAAATGAAAGAGTTAAACAGAGCAATAGTGATGAATGGAAAAAATTTTTAGAGACTAAGTCAGATCATGTTGTTGCTAAAAGCCATTATCATGAAATTGGTGTTTTACGCTGGATGAAAATGGCTTTTGAAACCGGTAGTTTTGATGCAAAGAAATTTAAGAAAAAAAATAGTCTTAATTCAACTGAGTTCTCTGTTTTTATACTGTTGACATCAGGTGACTCCGATGTCGCGAACATCATATCAAAACAGCATCCTGAATACGTTTTTGGAACTGCTCCGAGGGCAATTGATCAGTTAAAGTCGATCATTAATGACTTAACCTGTTTAGATAACATTTCACGACACAACCCAGTCATTCAACATGACCGTATAGCTCGTAGAGAATTAGAGTCGCGTGTTAATTTGGCGAAAGTGGCATTTGATAATATTTATGCTGATTTGTTTGAAAGTGCTACTTGGCATAACAAAGGCAAAAAAATTGATGGTGTAAATTTATCAACAGTAGCAAGTAATTTGGCAAAAGATCTTTATCCAAAATGCCCGAGACTTTATAACGAACTAATCAATCGAGCAAAACCATCAGGTGCAGCAGTTTCAGCAAGAAAAAAATTGATGGTGAAGATGGTAGATGAGTATTTTGAAAAAGATCTGGCCATTGAAGGTACACCACCTGAAATGGCTATGTATAAATCCTGTTTACAACATCTCAATTTACATACAGGGAATAGCGATGGTGATTTTGATTTTGTAATGCCATCAATTGACCCTGCAGCTACTGAAGTACAGAAAAAGCATCAAGAAAAAATTTGTGAGTTGTGGGATGACGCAATCGCGATTATTCAGAAGCGTAGCCATGATGGCGTCGTTCCTCTAAGTGATGTCGCAGACCTATGGTCGGCCGAACCTTATGGTTTAACAAATGGTTTAATTCCTATCTGGATTTTGTGTCTTGTATTAGCACAAAGAGATAACCTAGCTTTTTATGATAAAGATGTAACTAATAAATTTATCTATATAACAGGTGCTGACGAAGAGTTTGTAAACAAACTAATTAAAGAACCACAGAGCGTAGGTGTAAGGTACTTTGAAGATGATGGCGTAAAGAAGAGCTATATTGAATCTTTGTGCAGAATAATAAATAAATCAGACGTAACGAAAACCACACTTTATGCAGCTCAAGGTTTTGTTTCATTTGTTGCAAGCCTATCTGGGTGGGTTAAGAGCACTCAGCAATTATCGAATAACGCAAGAGCATTTAGGCTAGTGGCCTTGAAAGCGGATGACCCGAATAAGTTTTTACTTGAAGATCTACCTGCGGTCCTGCATACCAAAGATGATGAAGAGTTAGTTAGCGTTATAACTGAGGTTTGTGACGAGCTCAAGTCTGCTCATAGAAGAATGTTGAGTGAGTTTAGAGGACGTATTAATACATTATTCAATGGGCCTGTAAACGCTGCGTTTCTTGAGCGTGCAATTAGTGTTGAAAATTATACTGCTGATTCAGGCTTGAAGACGTTTGCTAGACGTCTTGGTGAGTTTACTAGTAAAGATACAGATGACTGGACATCTAATATGATCTCCTTTTTGTCAGCTAAAGCAGAGCGGAATTGGAATGATTTAGCAATAGAGAAGGCTAACTCAGAGTTGGTTGTATTTGTAGAACGCTTTAAATTAGCTGAGTATTTCGCTAGTAATATCGGCAATGTTGATAAATCGTTAGAAGATAAAGACCATCAAGATGCTCTCAATAAAATAGATAAAATGTTGTCTGGTGTGTCAGTGCAAGAGCAGAAAATCATACTAATGAAGTCTCTTGAAGCATTGCTAGGAGAAAAAACAAAATGATAGACCCTAATAAGAAACAGCTCCATGTACTCGGGTTATCAGGCGGTAAAGATAGCGCCGCGTTAGCTATTTATATGCGTGACAAGCACCCGGAAGTTGATTTGACTTATTACTTTACTGATACCGGTAAGGAATTACCTGAGGTGATTGAGTTTGTAAATCGACTAGAGGGCTATATAGGCAAGAAAATAATAGATCCCTACGAGGAGATTTGTACGTCAAACCGAGAGAAAAAGGACTTTGATTACTGGTTGAAAGAGCACAATGACTATCTACCTTCGCCACAAGCTCGTTGGTGCACTATACAAATGAAGCTCGTTCCATTTGAGAAGTGGATTCAACAGTATTTAGATGACGGTTATCAAGTAATTACATATGTTGGCATCAGAGCCGATGAGCCTTATCGCGAAGGATACCAGGCAACAAGTAATCGTGACATTGTTACTGTAATGCCGTTTCGGGATGATGGTATTGATTTGGCGGGCGTCAAAGATATTTTACAGCAAGCAGATTTATTCGCTGATACGGAAGAAGCTCGAAATAACCCTAAGAGTGCCCAAGCTCAAGGGTTGCCTGGATATTACGATTGGCGATCACGTAGTGGCTGCACATTCTGTTTCTATCAAAGAAAAATCGAATGGGTTCGTCTTCGAGAGCGTCACCCTGAAGCATTCGAAGAAGCGAAGAATTATGAGAAAAGAGCTGAAGATGACGAGGGTAATGGCACATTTTATTGGCTAGGTAAAGATACTCCTTTATCCACACTCGAGGATCCGAAGCGAATTGCTCGTATAAAAGCTGAGCATGATAAGAAACGAGAGCGTTTTTTAAAGCGAAAGCGCATTAATGTGTTACAAGTCGATGTAAGCGATGTCGACCGAGATTTTATGGATGAAATCTATGATGAGCAAGAAGGCGGTGGTGCATGTGTGACGTGTTATAAATAAAGGCTTTGTTGCGTAATTCGCGTGAACTAAATCATGACCTTACGGTGATATCAGTGAAAACCACTCAACGATATGTCATCATAGAGTCAATTTTGTTAACCATTAAGTAATTAATTGGTGAATAAGGCGATAACCAAAAGGTGAGCGTTGATGCGCTCACCTTTCCTCCCACATTGGCGCGTGGCTTTGATATCGGTTGGAACTGACGACTAAACTGGTTCTGAGTCCTGAAACAATGACATAGTCCATAATGGATCCGTCAGCCTTACAATTGTTACTGACAGCCGATACTTTTAAGGAGCATATGTAGCGCAGCGACTCTGCTAGCAATTTTATGAGTTTAGCGGTTCAGCGTTTCACTTCTGGTTCGTCATTCATAATGGCTCCTGATTAGTGGCAGTATCATGTCCAACTATTCTTCTGGTTCATTACATCCCCGCATACTTTTTCCTCCACGTGTAGAACGTCGCGTGAGAAATGTTGTACTTGCGACATATTCTTTAGCAGGTCAGAGGCATGTCAGAGACTCTGTGTATCGACTAATACACAACCATTAGAATTGCCTAGCGACTTGAATATAATTTCGGAAACAATGCCAAAAATTGGTAAAGAGTGAAATTGTGAGGTATATCGTACCTTTACCTGCTTGAAAATTATGATTTTTTTTTGTTTTAGTTAAAATATATACATAGCTTGATAAACACTAGTTGTTTCATTGTAAACCTCAGTCAAAATATCACTAGTGAATAGATACAAGCGTTTGGTGAAAAATTCGACCATATATGGAAGGAATTGTTAATGTCCTGGAAAGTAAATAAATGGATAAAGTATTTAGAAGGTTATTGTCAAGGGAAAAATCAAATTCAAGACGAATATGTTAGAAAAGTTGCTTCAAACTTAGGGCTAGAGCAACCTTTGAATATTAAGTTTGAATGGCAAAAACAAATAACTCAACAATTTGAATCTAAGGATAGTCACGGAGTAATAATTCTCACTGGTACAGCTGGGGACGGAAAGACTAAGTTATGCAGGGACATAGTAAAGCAAATTGAAGGAGAGTTATTTGATGAAGATGACTGGAATAGTAAGAGCTTCTTTAGAAGTAATGAAAAAACCATAGTTAAAGATTTCTCTGAACTTTCTTCAGAAAACACTTCAATCATTATCAATGAACTTATTGATGTGTTACGCAATGGCTTTCCTAATAAACCTATTTTGATAGCAGTAAATGATGGTATTTTGGTGGATGAAATTGACAGCTTCATTTCATCGCAAAATGATTTAGACCTAATTAAAAAAGCAAAACAATTAAAAGAAATTATTGAAGATAAGATAAATTTAGGTTTTAGCTCATGCTCTCAGCAAGAACTCATAAAACTGGTTAATCTTTCTAAATTAAATGCTAAAGATAATTTTTCATTAATTATTGATGAAATTTTGAGTCACTCCGGGTGGGAGTCATGTGACTCTTGTGAAGGAAATAAATCTAATTCTTGTCCTATTTATCAAAAATATAGCCTTCTGAGGTCAAAGCCTCATATTAAAGAGAATCTAAGCAATATTATTTTGCTACTGCAATTGAATAATGAGCATTTCACAATTCGAGAGCTTTTAAATCTCGCTACAAATACTATTTTAGCGTCTACACCTAAAGCGAAATATTTAAAAGCAACTAAAAAAGAAAATAATTACCAAATTTTCACGTGTAATCGAATAAAAAGGTTAGCTGACCGTGACGGACTCAATTATGAATCGTCAATTGAAGTTGGTTTTTGGGGAATGAACCTTGGCCCTCATAAAATGCATAATGCGAGACCATATTCGGAAATTAACAAGCTCAATTTTGGTGAACTATCTACAAATTATTGGGATAACTTACTGAAATGTAAAGAAAGTCGAGATATTGAAATTCCCTTAGATGATTTTAATGAATTATTTGATTCTAAAAAATCAGTAGAAAGTGGAATTGACCCTGAACTTTGGGGAGCTATTGTAAGACGCTCAAGAATGCAACTTTATTGCTATCAAAACAATGACATAAGATCATATGAGCTTCAAAAATTTTCAAGCTTCACTTATTTCAAAAGTAACGTTTATCAAAATCTCGTAGATAGTGATGACTGTGATGATGTTGAAGTGATTTCCCTTATTGTATTGGCATTGAACAGAGTGTTTCACGGTAGATATATCTCTGAAGGTACAGGTAAAGACCGGTTGTATGTTCCTGAAAAAGATCAAGGTTCGATTACACCAATATCAATATTCCATGGTGATGATGTAAGAGATAGAGACATTATTATTAATAAGGTTAAAGGTGATTTTGAGTTAACAGGCTCACGAATAGAGCCTGTTATAGAGTTTTATATTGATCGGGATGTTAAGCTGAAATTAACTTTAACTGTCGAGCTATTCGACTTTTTATATAAAGTTTCTAAAGGCTTTCCACCAAATACGACTAATCCTAGACTTTATAAGAAATTATTAATTTTCAGATCTAAATTAGCTTCCCAAATAAGTAAAAATTCAAGGGCTTCGGGGAAAAGAATAGATACTTATACAATTAACAGTGGAGAGTTTAGATCTTCAGCTTTAAAGGTAAACCATGGATAGCTTACACACTTATTCTTCTGAGTTAAAAAAACAATACTCGATAAAACATATTCCTATTATTGAAAATATTTGGGGTCACAGATTTAGGCAAGATCAAACCCCATCAATTCTATTTTTTGAGCTTTTATGTATCATTGAAAGTCAGCTTCGCGCGAAGGAAACAGGACTAATTGATGCTATTTTTGCTCCTGAAAATAACACTTTGTATTTTAAACATAGGCAATTTTTTAAGCTTAGAATTCTTATATATCAAAATGAAATATTAGAAACGGTCATCAACTCCGAGCTATCGGAAGAGAAAAAATGGCAAAGGCAGTTTGAATACCTTAAAGCAATAGAAGGCGATTTATTTAGGTTTTCCGATGATGATCTTGATCATATTAAGAACAACTTCGAGTCATTTGATAGCTTTTATATTGCGATAAAAATCTTAAGTTCATTGACTTTTGATCCCTTATCTAAAAAAAGGTGGACATCAAAGTTCATTTATCCAATATCATCAGATTATGTCTGGTGTGATTTTGATAACAAAAAGTCTACTGAAGACCGGAGGTTTTTTTGTCGAGGTGGTGAATTGGTATACCTAATGTTGTGCCGCTCTGACCAAGAAACTCGAATTGAATTAGAACAATATTTCGAGTCATGGTTAGAAAAACAAAACACTTCATTTTCTACAATCGCTAAGTTATTGGTACGAGAAGAAGAACGTATTCAATTACCTGAAACTAGTCGCAAGAGTCTAGGCTATCTGCCATATAACTCCTTGAATCTATTTGATGAGCTTGCCAAAGATTTAAAGCAGGTGTTGTCGTTAGATTTGGAAAGATTAGATAAAGTAAAGGTAATGATTGACCTCATTGGCTACCATACTGGCAATTATGTACTAGCAATTGGTGAAACTTATCATAACAGCTCTGATGCTAAAGAATTAAAGCGCCCTACCTATATTGCAGAGGTTTTGTCCAAGGCAACTAACAGTATTAGAAAAACATCAATTCAAAGTATTTCGACTCAAAGAAATAAGTTGAAAAGGTGTTTAGATACGAGAGTTAATGCAGTTATGGATCTATACGCTTCTGAGCTTGAAAATGTTGAAGAGAGTGAGCGAGAAAGCTTCAAAGAATCAGAAATAAAAAGTGCTCAAAAATACTTAGCAGACCATATTTCAAATTATCCGAATGTTTGTTTTAGAGAAATAGGTTTTTTGTCTAAAAAAAACACAAGAAGCTACAGGTATGTTCTTACTGAAGACTTTCTTCACTCACTAGTCGTTACAACTCTTGGCAATAATAAGCGGCTTGAATTTAATAAATTTATAAAAGTGTTAAAGGATAAATATTCCATCTTTATAGATACCTCACCTAGTGCGCATAATGAATTAATTCAAAGGGATTTAAATCGAAACTCTAAAAATCTTGCTTCTTTGTTGTATCAAATGGGAATGTTAAGGCACCTATCAGACGCCTGTAGTTATGTAATTAATCCGTACAGGGAGGATTCGGTATGAGATCTCTTGCAAAGTATTTTTATGAGATTGTTAAAAAAGAATACCAAGATTGGTGTGAATCAAACAAAGGAAGTGGAATACCTGGTCGCTTTGTTTTAAAAGAATTTGATGCAAATTTGGTCGAAGAAATTATCGATAATATTAATTCGAATCATGATTTTCCAATCAAGCCTTTAGGTTCTGATGATGGTTTTATCGTTGTCGTTGAAAAGCATGAGCAGTATAAAAATGTTGCAATTGATAAGCATAATTTTTCGGAAATGGCTCATGAAAGAAATAGAGAAGGGAATTTCTTTTGCTTAATGTTGATGGCAGAAATTAAGCCTACAATGGAGCAAGTTCGAGGCATTGACCAAAGTACGGTATTTGAGCAAACCGAAATAACAAAGTGGGTTGAATTAGCGAAGCGCCAACATACTGAGCAAGCTTTCTTTATTGATGAATATGTAGCTGAACTTTCTAAGTTTGTTTCTGAGTTAACCAACTCCAAATGGAATGCCAGACCTTTTATTGAAATAGACAAGATTAATGCCTTTATTGATGGGGTAATTGAAGAAACCATTAGAGACGGACAGTTTTATTATGCTCTAGGTAAGAGTTGTGTCCACTTAGGCGGTATAAATAGGCTTGAAGAGTTCTTACCTCTGAAAAACTCGGGCGCTTCATATCGTCGAATGTTTAGGTCAATCGTAACTAAAACGTTGTTCAAAGATATAAATTTTTGGCGAGCCATTAATAAAGACAAAGAGGTTGAGCTGTCTGAAATAAAAATTAATATCGATACAATTAAGCAATCAGGAAACGACTATGATGAGTTTTGCATAGATATTTTTAAGTATTTTACAGCGTTTTATCAAGAAGATAGAAAATCAACTGTCGCTCAAAAACAAGAGTTACAAAAACTTTACGATTGCTCTTTCCCATATCCTTCAGTATTACAGGCAAAAAGCGCAAAGCCGAAATTTTTATTAGGTGTAGAAACTCAAGTATTCTTAGCTGACAATGATATTGATTTGGAAGAAGAATACATTGAATTGCTTGCCTTAGTAGATAACTCACCATCTCAAAAGCCAGAAATTAACGACCTTAGAAAGTTTTACTTTAGCTACTCCAAGGACATTTCTGAAAACTCAAAGTTAGATAAAGCGTGGCTGAAAGAAATCACGGGCTCTAAAAGTACTGAATGCAATGATTTGATAACTGGACTATTAGAGGTTTTATCAAAGTCTGTTTTACTAAACGACTTAGGTGATGATGAAATAGTTCTCAGCCTAGCAAAAGATAGGACAAGAAGAAGTCTAGAGCGGAAGAACTGGTATGCACTTAATTACTTTAATAATGAATATAGAGATCTAGCGTCCTTTTGGTCTCAGTTCGGAGATAATTTTAAAGTTGAATTTGGCAAAGTCTTCAATGAAGAATTTTCTTCATCAGTCGACTCAAAAAATAGAAAAAACGGTGAGTCTAAAGCTGTAAATGAGCTTTCATTTAGAGTTATTAGGCGTAAGAAAGGCGGTGATGACCCTATTGATAGTTGGGAGCTAAAATGGCTTTTTAACCCTTATGGATTTGAATCATCTAAATATTTAGATTTTGCAAAAATCTCAGATAGAAAAGGATTTTTTCATAAATATGACCTATCACTGGATCCACTCTTTATAAAGAGAGCTGAAAGCACTCCAACAATTACAAACATTCATATGTTTTTAGCTGTAAGCACAAGCATGAAGAAAGGTGCAGTTGTTAAGAAGTCTGATAAAGAAACAGATGTTTTTGAAAAATTATTGGAAGACTTGAAAAGCCATAATCACCTTAGCCATGATAGTCATACTCAAGTGATGGAGTCATTTTCTGACTTTTTCAAATGTTGGAAAAATACAGCAGATTTGTTTTACCTAAATCCATTGTGTTCGGTTGATGATGAGCTTGAAGTCAAATTAAGAGGTCTAATTGAGCTTATATACTCCTTAAGTTCAAGCAAAGAAATAAATAATGCTTTAGTATATGAGTTGTTAAGCGCTCATACGATTAACGTTACAGAAAACTCAAATTATTGTATTTACCTTCCGTGGTCTCCATATAGTCTGTTAATGCAGTCTCAAAGAAACCTTATGTTAAAGAATATTAGCTCACAGTTTGCTAATAAAGCTTTAAGTATTGCGAATAAAAGTGATGGCGTTTTAGCAAAGCTTTTCCGAGAACTTTTTGACAATCATGGTAAAGGCTTGTTTCTGAAAAAGCTAGATGATAATAGCTATTCTGACTTGGTCTCAACGAGTTCACAGTCTGGGTACTACGAGTTTGGAAAATTAAGTACTTCAAAAAATGCAATAAACGACTCTGAAATAAAGTCAGTTATTAATGCAACGGCTATAAAGTTTTTAGAAACATACCCTAATGAACGCCACCACCTGCAGATATTGTGTATAGGGCTCACTTCTTACGAATATTTGCTTTCAGTATATGATGAGTTGTTAAAAATATCGGACAATCATGAAGAGCAATTATCAATATCGTTAGCGTTTAATTGTAGTAACAGGAAAGCTTTAGATAGTGTTTATCAAACGATTTGTGAGAGCTTCGATACTAACCGAGTTGACTCTAATATTACTATTCGGATCGTTAGCGATATTGATGAGGTAGAAGATGGCGAGATAGATCTTATCTATAATTTTGATCCATTATTTGCTCATAATAAAGTTGCAGAGGTTGCTCCTAAATATATTCAAAGAGAGTTTGATGCATTGAGCTGGGAGTATTGTGCATCAAGAAAAGTACCTTCTGATCCTGTTGCTAGAAAAACACAGTTCTCGATGAATAACCATGTTAATGATAGTAAAGGGCAATTTTTTCTGTCTACATTTTTAAAAGTAAATAACCGACATGAGTCAACTTCTTTTTGTAGAGAAGTTAGTCAAGTAGGCTTGAAAGATGAAATATCGAAAGGATTAAGTAAGTGTAATTGGCTTATTATTTATGACTATTTATTAAGTAAGGAAACGCTAAACGCATGTAGTGAAAATGATCCGGAAGATAGCTCAGATAATAACCGAAGAGTTTTGAGATATATTCAAGGTGAAGGTAGCAAACGTTCTTTAGCTATTATTACAGATAAAGAAACGCAATATATTACTAAGAACTTAAACTCTGACATACGCGACTGGCAACTGGTTCACCCTGAAAAAGTCGAGTATTTAGTTGATAAGATATTCTCTATGTCAAACTCATTCAGCAGTGATACGTTGCTAAGATCTGTAGGTAACGGTAAGTTTTCTCATGACCTTGTAGGGACTGCGGGAGCCGCTTGGCTTCTTGAGAGCATTTATGACAAAGACTCAAAAATTTCAGATATCTTTTGGGTTCACTTAGATGATTATTTAAGCTGGTTTAAATCTACTATCGAAGATGATGCATTTAAGTCGATTGGCCGAACCGTAAATTATATTTCTGATTTGTTGGGGGTTTATATATATCAAGATGAATCTGGTGTTACGACAATCAACTTGATTGTCAGTGAGTCAAAATTAACAAACGGCTCAATAGAACAGTCCGTTAAGTCTTGCAAACAAGTTAAGTCAACTGTTGACTTAATATCATCAATGTTGCGCTCATACGAGGACATTGACTTTGAATATTGGCTGAATAAATTCTACGAGTTTATCGTTGGGAATTTTAAATTCGATCCTAGTAAGTTTGAGTTCTATGACCTTATCGCATTAGATAAAAAATCAGTAAATATCAACGTTTCAGGGTTATCAGTGGTGTTTCATTACGATAACGCTCAAGTTGGGACGTCTTCAGATGTTGTTTTTGACACTGATTATTTATGCCAACTGAAATTAAGTGCAGCAGACACAAAGCAAGTATTTCAGTCGCTAGTAGATGAAAGTCCATTAAGGTTATTTGAGAAATTTAACTTCTCAAAATTATCTTTAAATAAATCGAGTAATACAGATTTACTTATTGAGAATAATGATACAAGCTCCACTGAAAGTGAAAACTTACCCGAGAATGCGTCAGCTACTTTAAGTGAAGTAGAAGAAAATATCTCAAATTTTGATAATCCTGAACCTACTACGGTAGAATATACAACAGCTCTAAAAAAGAGTGATAAAAGGCTGAGCGGAGAAAAGTCTTCACTGGAACTAATTAAAAACTGTATTGGTTACTTAGAGACGGATATAGATGAAGTCAAAGAAAATGAGATTGATATAAATTCAATAAAAGCCAATATTCGTAAGATTTTTGGGCACGCAAATCTCCCTTCAAACTTCTCCGAAAGCTTAGTAACTCCAAATTCGATAGTAATTAAGTTGCACGGTGATGTGAATTTAAGCCCTAGTAAAGTTCTGAAACTTAAAGATAACTTTCTCTCGGTAGTGGGATTGTCACTACGTCGTGTATATCCTGATAAAGGTATAATGGTTCTGGTTTTTGATCGTGATAAGCGATCTACAGTCTATTTTGGTACGTTACTAAATAATAGTTTAGATTCACGTAAGGCTACCATAGAGCAAGATTTTAATAATAAGATCATGCTCGGTCAGGATGAATTTAGTGAAAATAGCATTTTCTTTAAATTAGATGGTGCAAGTCCTCATGCCTTAATCGGTGGTCAAACGAAGTCTGGTAAATCTATTTTGATGAATAATATGATAATCGACTTATTGATGACTAATTCTCCAGATAATTTGAAGTTAAGGTTGTTTGACCCTAAGCAAGTTGAGTTTGCTGCATACTCTAAAGCACCTCATTTAGCTCATCCAGTTGTGTTAAATAAAGAGGAAGCTGTTGAAAGATTAAAAGAGCTAGAGAGTTTGATGAATGAGCGTTATACGCATCTCATGACATTAAATGTTAAAGATTTTGAAGCATACAATCGTAAGTACCCTAGTGAGCGAATGTCTAGAGAAGTGGTCTTTTTTGATGAGCTTGCAGATTGGATATTAGATAACGCGTTTAAGGCGGAAGCTAAAGATATTATTGTTCGACTTTCTTCAAAAGGCCGTGCTGCTGGAATACATTTGGTTTTGGCAACACAACGGCCTAGTGCTGATGTAGTCTTCCCACTCTTAAGGGCAAATTTAGACACCAAAATTGCCTTAAAGGTAGATAGAGATCAGAACTCTGAAATCATTCTAGGGGAATCTGGGGCAGAAAGTCTATTGGGATACGGACATGGAATTGTTAAGACGGAGGGGGAAACATACTCGATTCAGGTTGGTTTCACTGATACGCAGGTATTTGACGGGCTGGTTGAAAAAGTAGTGGAATATTGGTCATAAACAATTCAACTTTCAGCAATGCTGGGGTAATTCGCATAGGTTTGACTGTAATAACGGTATATGTAACTTCTTTGCTCAACGAAAGGTAAAGAGGAAACAACCTATGCGAGATTATATTTAAGAACGGGATTGGTGCCGTTCTGACGTGAAAGAGTACTTAATAAACCTTTATGTTTCTATTGAAATGTACTACAAAGAGTACTTAATCATTAATAGACAAAACTATAGTCAACGTATTAAATTAGTAAACAATGAATAACTACTTCGATTATGCAGCTTCAACCCCAGTATCAAACGCCGTGAAAGTAGCAATGCAGCCATGGCAAGATGAAAACTTTGCAAATCCTTCATCAGCACATATCGATGGTGAGAGTGCGAGTAAAGCGATACAAGAGGCAAGAGAAATCATTGCTGACAAAATTGGAGCCATGCCTAGTGAAATCATCTTCACCAGCGGTGCTAGTGAGTCAAATAATTTGGCAATCAAAGGAATAGCGTTTCAACATTTGGAGTCGAAAGGCCACATCATTACCTCGTCTATCGAACATAAATGTGTCCTGAGTACTTGTGCCTTTCTTGAAGCGATAGGTTTTGAAGTAAGCTATATTGAGCCAAATGAGCACGGATTGGTTGACGTTAGTGCCGTCGAACAATCACTAAAACCCAACACATTGCTGATCTCTATCCACCATGTAAACAATGAACTTGGGATAGTCCAGCCGATTGAAGAAATTGGTGAGCTCGCCTTTGAACATGGAATCCCATTTCATACCGATGCGGCTCAAAGCTTCTGTAAATTCGATATCGACGTTGATGATATGAATATTGAGATGCTGTCATTATCAGGTCATAAAATATATGGTCCTAAAGGGGTTGGTGTTTTATATGTCCGTGATGCCCGCTACTCAGATCTTGTACCATTGATCCATGGTGGTGGACAAGAGCTCGGTATTCGTGGAGGCACTTCACCGACACCATTAATTGTTGGTTTAGGGGAAGCAGTAGGTTCGTTTCCTATTAAGCCTAGTGTGCAACAGTTTGAATTCGAAAATTTAATTCAATCTTATCAGTTCACCCGTAATGGTGGGGATAGAGCCGTGCCTACTACATGGAATGTAACTTTTTCTGATGATAATGAAGTAAAACGTTTTACAAAAAAGTATAATTGGTTGATTTCACAAGGTTCAGCCTGTAATGCGATATCTAATGTTCCTTCACATGTCTTATCCGCTATCGGGTTATCTGAAGAAGAGGCAAGGCGAACTTATCGTATCAGCTTGCCTCCTTACTATATTAATAGTTAACGAAACGAAAGCCTTTTATTTGCTTATTATGCTTAATAAGGCTTTCTTCCAGTTCTGCTCTATGCAGAATCACTTCTTGATCCCATGCAACGTCTAATAATTTAGCGAGTCGTTTATCGAAGCTATGCTGTTTAGTAAAATCCATATGCTCACTAGTAAGAAGAAGATGCTTATTAAGTAGTGGTGGCCTGCGATCTTCATTAACGTAATCGAAGAAGTCGATGTCTTGTTCTGCCATCTTTATCTTTATGCGCTCTACTAAGAACGGCACGGATTTTTCAAAATCGTCATAGGCGGTCAGCGTTAGCTTACCGGATGTGATATGAATTTTAATTAGGTCTATTTCTTCATCCAGTTCGCCATACATTTGCAACCCTGCACCAACATATACTCGCAGCAGTAGTGGTAAGTCGTCGATAAAGTCTCGATGTAGGATCAGTGAATGTCCTTCGTTGAGTAGGCTTGCTGGTAACTGGTTATGTGCTTTCTGGCACTGCTGCTGGATTAAGTTGGTGTCTGCAATCGCGAACAGTAATTCTGCAGCCAGGTTGATCGCGGTTTTGTAATCATCAAACAAGGCTTTGATGTCGCGCTTTAGCGGCTCTGGTTGCTGCGTATAGGGTTTTCTTTTCTCAAACAGTCCCATAGTAAAGTAGAGGAGAAGATCTTCTTTTCGGCTCTTTTCTGCTTGTTCAAACTCTTGGGTATCAAACATCTCTTGCAGTAAGTTAAAGGTTTTTCGGTGTGAGCCTATTAACTCTCGAATTTTGTCAGATTGTTCAAATTCATCGTTGGCAGGAATGCGGCCGAGTTCTAAGCAGGTGTTCCAAAAGTTATTAAACAAGTCTTGATGTTGGGTAATAAGCAGTTTGGCTTTGTCTTTGGCTTCAATAGGCTCTGGTGAAGTCAGTTGCTGCCATTTATGGTGGCGTTTGTATTTACTCTGCAGGTACTGTTGCTCTTCCAATTTGTCTTTGAAGATATAGAAAATACCAGGCGCGACGGTAATGGCGTCTTCCTGTAGGTTTCTCTCTATGTACGCTTTGATCTCTGATTGCGCGTAGTATTTTTGGAAGGTGTTACGAGAGGTGATGACCCCATCCTTATAAGGCTTGAACTGAGCAATGTAGTTTTCGTTGGCCAGCATGACAGAAACCACCAGGAATTTATCTGCTAGCTCCCATGCGCCTAGTAGGGCATCGAGCCTTTCATCTTGATCTTCTATTACGTTAAGAACAAATCCTATGTTTACGATATCAGAATTGGATTTGTCGTTGTCGGGTTGAAAGTTCGGATCCCAACCCAGAGCGTCGAGGCCATGTGCTTCGAGCTCTCTTAAATCGTCTCCGCGGCCGCAGCCGTAATCGAAAATTGAGTGCTCGCCTTTTAAGTAACCATGTTTAACGAGAGTCTTCATTGGTGCGGAGAGTTCATGACGCACGATGGCTGTTCTGTGCCTATCAATCCCAGCCTCTTCTTGCGTTGTCACAGAGGAACATCGGAATAGTCGACCATCGACAAGCTCGTAACCATGGCGTGCTATTAGGTTTTCCCAAGAACGTTTAAAACCAATCAAACGGCTGTTTTCGTACAGGCCTGCATTCTCGCCTTCTTGTGTGAGTGAAATGAAGTGTTCGTAATATTCACTTGTTGGCAAAACCATGGTTTCTTTTCTATGTAAGATCGGCGGGTTTTCAGATTCGCGATAACCTGTAATTTTGTGGCTTAGCTTAGAGAGGTCGACATTGAGGCTTTGTTTTAATGCTGGATAGGAATCAGTATAAAAATCAGGGTAATGAAGAAGAGATAAACGGAACTCTTTTTTAAACAGCTTAACGAGGTTCCAGTCTTCTTCATCTAAGTTAACGGCTTTTGCTACGGCAGGAATGAACTGTGTTAACACTTTAGGCAATGCGCTGAATACGTCTTTATGAAGATAAATGGCATCGGGAAGTTGTTTTCCAACTTTTATTTGAGAGGTAAGTTCAGCAAATAGCTCTTCGTTCATTCCTATTCCTTAGGTGTTTTTGAAGATTATAAATCATCAAACAATGCCTGTGTGGCGCTGCCTCTTGCCCTTTTTATGTTTACGCGAAGCCCATCACTTCGGCGTTGCCGGATAAGTGCGTATTTTGAATTATCAGCCCCAACGCTAATATGCAGAGGTTTATCTTTGCCATAAAAATAGAGGCGGTCGAACTCTAAATGCGTGCAGATAAATCGCGCGACCTCATCCATACGTTGCTCATACCCTTCAACATAAATATCACACGCAGCCCCATTTCGCTTGCAGATACGGCTATCCCGGGAGTTGAGTTCCATAGCGGCATGTTGGTCAATATCGGGCGCCATATCTCCAGGGCTATTTTTCAATATCCACCTTAAAAGAGGATGGCTTGTATAACCATAGGTCACCGTTACCTCTCCTAGTGAGCGTTCGATAGGTTGTAAAATTTGAACCGTTAAACACTGAAGCTCAGTGGCAGAAAGTTTATTAACCTTGTTGTCTCCTAAGTAATTAGGATGCCGAGACTTATGCCAATAAATAAGCTTGTGGTGCATATTCTGTCCTTAGGGTTCTAGGTTGCTACTATATTTAACGAACGACAGCAGTAAAATCAATGCAATTCGGAGGCTATGTATGTTGTTTATTCTCGCTTTACTCTGCATCTTCTTGTTGGGGTATCTTGCCCAAACTACGGGCCTTTGTATGGTGAGAGGAGTGAAAGAGGCGACAAACGGGTCACCGATGTTCATCGTCGCGATTGTGTTTAGTGGTTCACTGGCTTGGGTCTCTATGGCTCTTGGCTCTGTCGTAGAAGGGCGGCTTTTATCCACCGCTTTTTGGCCGAGTCTGTTTTCCCTGTTTGGTGGTTTTCTGTTTGGTATTGGAGCGGCAATTAATAGTGGTTGCGGGGTATCTACCGTAAGCCGTTTAGCTCGTGGTGAAGTTGTGATGCTGGCGACGATATTAGGGTGGTTCGTTGCTTGGTTGTTATTTGCTCCCGTTTTACCTAACGAGTTAAAGGGAGATAAGCTGGTATTATCTGATTTTTCTCGCTATGCATTCCTTGGGATCATTTCGTTCATTATTGTGGTGAGTTGCTACTTCATGAATGCGATAAATCGCAAGTTATGGTTCTCAATGTTGGGGATTGGGTTAATGGCAGGCTTTGTTTTCTTGTATGAACCGCACTGGACGCCAAGTGGTTTATTGAAATCTATGGGTACTTCACTCTGGCATGGAAGAGCGGAAGATTGGCCAAGCAGTGAGCGCTTTATATTGATGATCTCACTGTTAGTTGGAATGGTTAGCGCCGCGTTATTTACTGGATCCTTTTCTTTGAGGTTGAGCACTATACGTCGATTGGGTAAACACTTAGTTGCGGGGGTGCTTATGGGATTTGGAGCCGTAATGGCCGGTGGCGGGAACGATACTCAGCTGTTAGTGGCGATGCCAGTGCTGTCGTTGGCGGGTGTTTTTTCTGTGTTGAGTATCATTGTGGGTATATATACCGGAGTTAAGTTGATTCAAAGCCGATAGTTAGCGACAGTACGTAAATAACATGGGCACGTAATTTGAGAACACAATGAAGTACATCGGAATTGATGGTTGCAAGGCGGGTTGGATCGCTTGGATTGTCTCAGACAATGAGATACCTGCGTTCAAAGTAGTAAACACGCTCGATGAGTTGCTTGACGATCTTACGGGAGCAACAACGTTAATCGATATGCCGATTGGTTTTAGCGATTCACAGACTCCGGATAGATTATGCGATAAAGCAGCAAGGCGCTTTCTCACCAGTAAGCGTGGCTCTTCCGTTTTTCCCGTTCCGTGCCGAGAGGCGGTTTACCAAACCAATTACATTGCGGGATGTAATGCCAATGTGGAGCAGCTTGATAAGAAGTTTTCTAAACAGACTTGGGGAATTGTGCCCAAGATTCGCGAGCTTGATGAGCTCATTGAAACTCATCCCAATCTTTCTATCAGGGAATCACACCCTGAGGTGGTGTTTGCAGCATTGAAAGACGAACCGCTGACGTTTTCCAAACGAACACTAGAAGGCAAAGAGGAACGGCTTTCTATTATTCAGCAACTTGCCCCTCAATGGTGTGACGGCTTGTCGTTGGCCATTTCAAATACCAAGCGTAAAGACGTCGCAATAGATGATATTTACGATGCTTTTGTACTGATGTTGATCGCCTATTACGCTCCGCAATTATCGACCTTACCTGAACTTTCTGATGTTGGTGGAGAAGCTGACAAGGATCAGAACGGACGAGTTAGAGAGATTGTCTATTGGAATAAAACGCGCTAACAAAGCGTGCGCTCAACTTGGCCTAATATGCTATTTTCCAACTTCTGCTACTTTTCACTCTTACTATTTTTGAGTCTTTGATATGAAACGTTTTATTGTCGGCTGGTTGGCCACTTTACTCAGTGCTGCGAGTTATGCCCAGGTTGCTCCTATATCTCAATGGCAATGCGACATGATGAAAAAGAACAATGTCTTGAGTAATGGTGCGCCCGTTGGTTGTGAGCGGTTATCCAAGGTGGATTTCGATTTCATTAATTTCAAAGGGGAAACGCAACAGGGCAATATGATCGTGCTTGATGTGGTTGCGCCTGCTGTTGAACAAATTTTTTCAGAGCTTAAACAGCGCAATTTCCCGCTTCATTCCGCTCGCCTAATGCGTGAATTCAGAGGTGACGATAACGCCTCAATGGACGCGAACAACAGCAGCGCGTTTAACGCTCGTCCTATTACAGGTGGAGGTGGTTGGTCGAAGCATGCTTATGGTGTGGCGATAGACATCAACCCAGTTCAAAACCCTTTCTTAGAGTTCGATAGCTCCGGAAAAATCACGGTAAAGCCTTCACAATCTGCGACAAGCTATGTGAACCGTACTCGCTTTCGTGCGCGTGATGAAATAGAACGCCGTGGAATGGCAGAGGATGTGGTGGAGCTGTTTGCTCAGCATGGATTTATGATCTGGGGAGGGGATTGGAATAGCCCAATCGATACCCAGCATTTTGAGGTCGGCTCAAGAAAATTCGTTAACCAACTGCTCTCTAAACCACAACCTGCAGCCAAAGTGTTATTTGAGCGCTACGTCGAATCTTATCGACAGTGCTATCTCAAAAACAAAGGTGAGAACGCAGAAAAAGCTCGAGCTATCTGTGCAAAGAAAACAGTCGGGACTTTTTAGTGCTATGTTTATCTAGAACCGTTTGTGTTTTAGCAAGTTAAACTCGCTTCAGGTGTGTTTTGAATCGCTAAGGTCAGCGCTTGTCGTTGGCCTTTTTTGTATTCATTTTTTCAATAGAACACCACGTATTGAACAGGTTATTGGGTATCCATTAGTCAATAATCGATAAGCGAATGCAGCGCAAAGTCATCGGTTTGTCATTGAAAAACTCATAGCGTTAACGTTTTGTGAGAACCATTGCTGGTGGGGGAACTCTTTGCCGAATCGCCAGTATTATTAGTGAACTGATCACAACGGACCAACTAATGAAAAAGATACCTTTGGCTCTAACTCTTTTAAGCACTCTACTTTTTTCACAATATTCTTTGGCTACAGACACTTCACATACCACTCAAAACCCGACCTACGAACTCGATGGTAAGGCGGTATTAGGCCGTACAGAGAATGTGTACCTATCTAGCGTTCAAGGGCTTAAGGACGTTCCTTTCATTGGTAAAATTGATACCGGTGCAGAAACCACTTCTATGCATGCGGAAGACATTCATGTGAAGAGCACGAATGCCGACTACAAATACCTCAAAGACAAAGAGTTGATGGCGGCAATAACCGAAGGCCTGTTGAACAATTCCGATGTTGATTACGATGATTGGGATGGCAGTACCTTTGCAAAATATGAAGCGGTGGTCTCTTTCAAGGTTCAAAACCCACGTACGGGTGACATGGTATTAATTAAAGCACCTTTAGAGCGTGTCAGCATGATACGAAGCCGTACCAGCAGCACGCCTTTACTTCGTCCTACGGTTAAGATGTCGCTGACCATTGCTGACCAAGAATTAAAAACAGACGTTAACCTGACGGACAGAAGTCACTTCTCTGCGCCAGTGTTGATCGGCAAAACCTTTCTTGCTGACAACGCCTTAGTGTTTGCGGGCTATGACTATTTGCAAGAGCAGGAAAACGCGACGGTTGTTGGCCGTAAAGAGGTGGTGTCTATCTCCGGAATGGCGATGAACGCGACCTTCTCATTAAAGAATCGATACAGCATTCTTCATGCAAAAGACATCGATGTAGATAAGAATAACAGTGAAGTGACGTTTGATATGTTTGATAACGATGGTAAGCAGAAAGAGATGACACTGCCATTAGTTCGTATGTTAAGCGTGAGTGGTAAAAAGAGACCTCTGGTATATGTACCAGTCCAACTCGACGAAAACACTACTAAAGACGTTCTGGTGTACCTACGTGACCGCTCGAGTAGCGAGTCACAGTTGAGATTTGGTACAAGCACCGCTAGCGAACTTTTCATGATTGATACCAACGCTGAAAATATTCTTTCTGAGGGACCTGAGAACTTCAGCGAGGTCGCGAAGAAGACTGAGCCACTGATTATCTCACCGGAAGAAGATATCACATTAGATGGTTTCCCTATGAAGGCTGTTGCTTCATTTACTGTCAACACGCCTTTGTTGAAGGTCGACAGTTTTGAAATGACAGGTAAAGGCAAAGAGGCTTCTGTTGAATTTTATCTTACAGATGTAAATGGTGAGAAGCAGAAGATAACAAAGCCAATTATTAAGAAGCTTAAGGTCGGTGATGATACTCGTCCGGTGGTAAGTGGTGAGTTTTTGGGCGCTGGTAAAGTTCGGCAACAAGAGTTTGCTATCGATGTGCTTAACAGTAATGAGAAAGAGGCCTACTTCATTTTAGGTAAGAAGATGGCGAAAGATGGGGTTTATGTGAATACTCGATCTGATTATCTTTTGAAATCGGAGCCTTTGTTTAAAGTAGGGCATATAGAAGTTGTTGAAGTCAACGGCATGAAGTTCCCGGCTAAGTTGGATACTGGCGCAGATGTCAGCTCAATGAACGCAGTCAACATTAAACGATTTAAGAAAGACGGCCAAGACATGGTGAGCTTTACCTACCAAAACAACCAAGGCGATAAGCAAGAGTTCACTAAGCCAGTGATTGATGTGATGCGTATTAAAGCCAAGAAAGGCGAGAAGGTGAACATTCGCCCTGTGGTAGAAATGAAGGTTAAGCTTGGAGACTTAGAGAAAGAGGTGAGGGTAAACCTTCAAGATCGTTCTCGCTTTGAATACAGCATGATCCTAGGTAAGAACTTCCTGAAGCACGGCGCAGTAGTGAGTAGCGATGAAGATTACTTACTGGGCGATATGGAGTAACACCTAAACTTATCTAAGTTCGTAAGAGAACAGCTCTAAACGGCCACACATTTCAACAACGGGATGTGTGGTTTTTTATTGAGTGTCTGGTTTTATTGTTGGTGTGCTAATGGTAACTCATTGTTAGCAATGTGATTTGTCATATTGTGGCAAGTGAAATGAAGATAAAAAAAGGGCCAACTCTTTCGAGTTGGCCCTTTCCAAACGTTTGGTGGAGCTGGCGGGAGTTGAACCCGCGTCCAAAAATCATTCATCATTGGTACTACATGCTTAGTCGATCTTTAATTTCACCAGCAACCTGCGAACCGACACGCTAGTTAAAGGCTAACCTGAATTGTTATTCGCGCTTTTCCTCTCAGGTGGGAGAATCCGCGCTAGCTAGTTTGGGTTTGATCTCTTATTGGTCCCCGTCTTACGAGCGGAAGCTAGGGTAAGAGAGCTCTGAGCAGGTTATTAAGCTGCTAGTGCGTAGTTTTCGTCGTTTGCGACTATTTTTTTGCGGCTTTTAACGTGGCCAACCGCCCCACGGCATGCACCTCAGACTTCAAAATTCCTGTCGAATCCTAAATCAGCCCCAAGTGTTATTTGCATAGTACCAGAAAAGCTTTGCCTGTCTAGCACTGTGCGTTTAAGTGCTTAAAATTAACGCAAATTACTCTTCATAATTCGTGCTTTATCTCTCGCCCAATCTTTTTCTTTCATATCAGTACGTTTATCGTGCAGCTTTTTACCTTTCGCTACGCCAACTTTAATCTTCGCCCAAGAGCGAGACCAGTAAAGTGCGGTTGCGACAAGTGTCATGCCTTCACGGTTAATACGACCGATAAGGTTGTCGAGTTCTTTTCTCGACATTAGTAGTTTACGGATGCGTGTTGGGTTCGCCACGATATGAGTACTCGCTTGAGTTAGCGGAGTAATCGTCATACCACTGATGAATGCTTCGCCGTCTCTGATGTAGACGTAGCTTTCTGCGATATTGGTTTTGCCTTCACGTAGGGATTTTACTTCCCAGCCTTGTAGCTCAAGCCCCGCTTCTATCTCATCATCGATGAAATATTCGTGGCGAGCTTTCTTATTAAGCGCAATGGTATTGCTACCGGCTTTTGATTTTGATTTATTCTTTGCCATAATGGCCTCATTATACGGATTGCACCCTAGTTGGGGAATCCTTTTTATTTGCGCTCTGGCCCAATACAATTAAAATTGCAGTTTGTGTTAATGTAACGCTGTCTTTAACAGGAGTCTATATGCCAAAGGTTACTCGTTCAGCATTAGTGTCGTTTAGTGCCGACCAGATGTTCAGCTTGGTCAATGATGTTGCTCGTTATCACGAGTTTTTGCCAGGGTGTTCTGGTTCACGTGTGATCGAATCTTCAGATTCAACTATGGTGGCTTCGGTTGATGTCTCTAAAGCGGGTATCAGCAAAACATTTACTACCTCTAACCGCTTAGCGGATGGTGCTGAGATCTTGATGGAACTGGTGGATGGCCCGTTCAAAAAGCTGCAGGGTGGTTGGTACTTTACTCCGCTCGATGAGCAAGCGTGCAAGGTTGAGCTTAAGTTAGAGTTTGAATTTTCTAGCCGTATGATTGAAATGGCATTTGGTAAGGTTTTCAATGAGCTGACGAGCAATATGGTCAGTGCTTTTACTCAACGCGCGAAACAGGTTTACTAAGCCATGACTATTGAATCAGATATGATCCACGTAGAGGTTGTGTTTGCACTTCCACACGAACAGCGTGTGTTTACCTTGGTAGTGAACAAGAACGCGACCGTTGAAGAGATCATCGCACAGTCTGGTGTTTTGGAACTGTATCCAGAGATCGACTTAGCGAAAAACAAGGTTGGTGTGTTCAGCCGTAACGTTAAGCTCGATGCGACGGTTCGCGATAAAGATCGTATCGAAATCTACCGAGCACTGTTAGCTGATCCAAAAGAGATTCGCCGTAAGCGTGCTGAACAAGCAAAAGCGGCCGCTGCTAAATCGTAATGCCAAACAAGTTTGACTAAAAAGAGCTCGCTATCTTGGCGAGCTTTTTTGTGCTTGTTGATTAGACAACACACTTAATTTGTTAGCGGATATTAAAAAGCCTGCTCGTGAGCAGGCTTTTGCAATTCTTGCTTTGTCGACTGATAGCTTTATCGGCTGAGAGCTTTGTTGACTGGAAAGCTAGCGAAGGCTTTCGAAGAACTCATCACTGGCTTCAAAGTCACCATTGATCGTTACTAGAGTGCCAGTGGCATCAAAGTTCACAACAAGGTTTTTCTGAATAGGGTCGTTATGGCCTTTTTGGTGGTGGTAAATGTAGTACCACGTATCTGGGTAGCCATTTTCGATAAGCATAGGTGAGCCCATAACGTAACGAACTTGTGTTTTTGTCATGCCAAACTTTAGCTGATCGACAGCTTCTTGTTCAACATAGTTACCCTGATTGATGTCAATTCGATAAACCAACTTCTCTAGTAGAGAGCAACCGGTCAACATTGTTAGTGCAAGTGGAACTGCAACTAACCACTTTTTAATTCGCATAGTTTGAGATCTTTCTTCGCTAAAATACTGCCTGATAATAAACAAGCTCCAGCAAGAAGTAAAAAGCTCCTTGCGCTTTGAGCTTGTTATGACTGGCAATTTTGAATTAAGTTGCAAAATTGCCAAGAATTTTCGGTAAATTATCAGAAAGTTGCTGAATATGTAACCTATGCTGCGATTAATAACTCTTTTGCATTGGCAAGCGTCGATTCGGTAATTTGGCTGCCACCAAGCAGTCGAGCAAGCTCTGAGACGCGTTGTTGCTCATCAAGTGTGTGCATTTGAGTCTCAGTTTTACCTGATTTCGTGTTCTTCGCTACAAACAGCTGTTGATGTCCACAACCTGCCACTTGAGGTAAGTGCGTCACACACATAACCTGTGTCGATTCGCCCAGCTTACGCAGCATTTTTCCGACAACCGCAGCGGTTGGACCACTGATACCCACATCCACTTCATCGAAAATCAGGCTTGGTGTATCCACTTTTTGCGCGGTGATCACCTGAATCGCCAGTGAGATTCGTGATAACTCACCACCAGAGGCCACTTTAGCAATTGGCTGCATTGGTTGGCCTGGGTTGGTCGAAACAATGAAGGTCACGTTATCCATACCCAATGGAGAAGGGTGTGTGTTGGTGTTGTTCACTTCAATGGCAAATTGCGCTTTTTCCATGCTCAGTTCATGCATGCTTTGCGTGATCAGCTTGTTGAGTTCTTTTGCGTAACGAGTTCGAGATTTATGAAGTTTCTCAGATTTAGCCACGAACGACTGGTATTGGTTTTCGACCTCGTTGGCTAATTCTTCCAACTTTTCATCAGAGCAATCCAGCGCTTCAACTTGTTGTAATAAGTCTTGATGGTGCTTATACAGCTCTTCAGGTAATACGTGGTGTTTACGTGACATCGACATCACTTTAGAGAAGCGCTCTTCAACATAAGCCATACGGCCAGGATCAACATCAATGCTATCTAGGTATGTTCTTAACTCGTTGTTGGTTTCTTCAATCTGAATAATGGCTTCAGAAAGTAAATTAGGTAATTCAGCCAATCTTTCATCTAGCTCTGCTAACTGAATTAAGGAGTTATTGGCCGATTGCAGAATACCAAGCGCATTAACTTCTTCGCCTTCATAAATAAGCTCGATAGCTTGTTGGCAGGTTGTGGCCAATTCTCCGCTATTGGAGAGGCGCTTATGCTCTTGTTCGAGGTTTTCATATTCTTCCTCCCCAATAGACAGCTCATTTAACTCTTTGATTTGGTATTCAAGAAGTTGTTTTTGAGCTTGGTTTTGCTGGCTATTTTCACGTAACTCTTTTAAATGGTTATCCGCTTGTCGCCATGATTGGTAGGCATTACGTGTCGATTTCAATAGGTTCAAGTGACCTGCGTATTGATCAAGCATCGCCATTTGATAGTCACTCTTCATCAATTGATGGTGCGCGTGTTGACCATGAATGTTGATCAGCAGTTGGCCTAGAGACTTTAATTGTGAAAGAGGGACTGGGCTGCCGTTGATGAATGCACGAGAACGACCTTCTTTTGAGATGGTTCTGCGCAAGATGCATTCACTGCCATCAAGCAGTTCGTTATCTTCTAACCAGCGGGTAGCGTGCAGATTGTTCTCAAGTAAAAAAGCGGCACTGACTTCGGTTTTTTCTTCACCTTGTCGAACCATTCCTGCATCGGATCTTCCCCCAAGACATAAGCCTAAAGCATCGATAGCGATAGATTTACCCGCCCCCGTTTCACCGGTGATTGTTGTCATGCCTTTAGTGAGTTCTAGCTGTAAAGACTTAACAATAGCGAAATTATTAACACTTAGATGAGCCAGCATTTTTATTTACCTGTATAACTGAACAATACTGTATATAAGCTCAGTATATACTGTTTCTTTATACAGTAAAGTCGACAGGTGAAAATTTTTTGTGACCGATCTCAGAATTGAGGTTGTCTGTAGATCACTGAAACCGCTATAGATTCCCAACTCAGTCGTTCCTCCCTCTTGGGAATGACGGTATAAGGAATTGAAGACAAGCTAGAGTCGACGGGCTTTTTACTGGCAATAAAAAAGGCTGACGAATGTCGTCAGCCTTTCAAATTTTTGATTGCCACTGGAGCGTTTATTCTTTTAGAACAGCTTACTCGACCAACCTAGTTTGTTACGTAGAACATGGTAGTAATTGTAATCTTTAGGGTGGATCAGCTTGAGCACATTCGGGCTTTGGTAAATGTGGATTTCATCGCCAGGGGAAACTGGTAACGAGATTTGACCATCGCAGCTGACTTCCTGAGTCCCGCGGTTATCAGGCGATACGATCAACTTGATACGACGCTTTCCATCCACCACAAGTGGGCGGCTTGAAAGTGTGTGCGGGAACATTGGTACTAATGAAATTGCATTTAAGCTTGATGACAGAATAGGACCACCGCCTGAAAGCGAGTAGGCCGTTGAACCCGTTGGGGTCGATACGATCAAGCCATCAGAACGCTGTGAGAAGGCGAAGCTGTCATCGATATAGACTTCAAACTCGATCATGTGCGCAACTTGACCTGGGTGAAGCACGGCTTCATTGAGTGCAGCATTGTGACTTTTTATTTGGCCGTGACGGTGTATCTCTGTTTCGAGTAGGAATCGCTCTTCTTCCATAAACTCACCTTTAAGTACGTCGGTGAGTGAGGTTTGGAAGTTTTCAGGGTTTAGGTCTGTCAGAAAACCTAAATTACCTCGGTTAACACCGATGACTGAAATATCGAAACGCGACAAAATACGAGCGGCACCCAGCATATTTCCGTCGCCACCGACAACAATCGCGAGATCGGCACGTTTTCCTAGTTCAATTAGGCTAGAAAAATGTTCTTTGGGTATATCGTCTAAAATAGTAGCGAGTCTGTCATCAACAAACACTTGATAACCCTCAGCACTTAACCACTGATAGAGCTCTCTATGAGTCTGAATTGCTTGCTGATCTCGAGGTTTACCAATAATGGCGATGACTTCAAATGGCTTTTTCATAACGTTTCCAAACGAATTAGGCTTGAATCAAAATTCTTCATCCCCATAATAAAGGCAAGTTGAACGTCTATGCGAGTGTTTTATATCAATTTGGGGTGCAAACACACCTGTCACTTGCATTGAAAACGAATTCTGGAGAGATCATGAGCAACGAAGAAAACAAAGTAACGGAAGAAGAGCTAGATCAAATCATTGCTGAAGCTGAGAAAGTTGAAGAAGCTGAGCTAAATGAAGAGTCTGTTGATGAGCAAGAAGCAAAAATCGCTCAACTAGAAGCTGCACTACTTTCTAGCGAATCTAAAGTGAAAGAGCAGCAAGATTCTGTACTACGCGCTAAAGCTGAAGTTGAGAATATGCGTCGTCGTACTGAGCAAGAAGTGGATAAAGCACGTAAATACGCGCTAAACAAATTCGCTGAAGGCCTACTACCTGTTATCGATAACCTAGAGCGTGCAGTACAAGCTGCAGATGCTGAGAACGAAGCGGTTAAGCCGATTCTTGAAGGTGTTGAACTAACTCACAAAACGTTCGTAGACACAGTGGCTAAATTTGGTCTTACAGAGATCAACCCTGAAGGTGAAGCATTCAACCCTGAATACCACCAAGCAATGTCTATTCAAGAAAGCCCAGACCACGAATCAAACACTGTAATGTTTGTTATGCAAAAAGGCTACGAGCTTAACGGCCGTGTTATTCGCCCTGCAATGGTAATGGTTGCTAAGTAATTGAGTGGCCGTTTGCCAAGCAGTTGATTATGGCAATTGTGAAGTAACAAAATAGCGGCGACAAAATAATTCACTGGTTAACGTGAAATGAAAAGAGAGGCATAGGCCTCTCTTTTTTTATGCCTGTAACTTGAGAGTCCACGTAAATAGTCACCAATATGGCATTAAGAATGTCGTTCTTTTTATTTTATCCAGAACAATGATTTAGAGTTTTATATTATGAAACTGGTTGTAATTGAAGAAATGTTTCGATGTCACACTTGTAATGTTTTTGTAAATAAATGCTTTTAATTGTTATCTTTGTATGTAAAATCCACTGCAATATAGCGATTCTGGTCGCATATATAACTATAAAAGTACAAATTTTAAACACAACAAACTGGAGAAGAACGATGGATAAATCGCTCTCAAGTAAGATTTTTGTAGGCTTGTTTGCTGGCCTAATTATTGGTACTGCTATTCAGTACCTATTCAGCGGCATTGCTATTTTTGATACGTACCTACTCGGCGCTGCTGAAGGTGCTGGTGGTATGTTCGTATCACTTATCAAATTGCTTGTAGTACCTCTTGTATACGTATCTATTGTTTGCGGTATCGTTGAGCTAAAAGATATTCGTTCATTTGGTCGCCTTGGTGGTAAAACCTTTGGTCTTTACATTATTAACACCATCATCGCGATTTCAGCTGCTCTAACGATTGGTCTTATTTTCCAACCGGGTGCTGGTGCGAATCTAGCGGGTACAGTTTCTGAGACAATTGCGCTTACAACAACTGAAACGCCAGATATCTTCTCTCTTGTTGTTAATATTGTTCCTAGCAACCCTGTAGAAGCCTTTGCAAGTGGCGACATGCTGCAAATCATCTTCATGGCTATTCTGACTGGTCTTGCTATCCAAGCGCTTGATTCTCGTGGTGGCCCAGCTATCAAGACATTCAAGATGGCTAACGAAATCATGATGAAGCTTATCGGCCTAGTAATGAGCCTTGCACCATACGGTGTATTTGCTCTGATGATTCAACTAGGTGCAACACTTGATGCAAACACGCTAATGTCAGTTGCTGGCTATGTAGCGCTTGTTGTAGCGATGCTTGTGTTCTGGATTTTCTTCTTCTACCCAATGATGGTTGGTTCATTCACTGGTATTTCTCCAAAGCAGTTCCTACGTGCAACTCGTGAGCAAGTTCTATTCTCACTATCGACGGCAAGTTCGAACGCGACGATTCCAGTAACAATGCGCACTCTAACGGACAAACTGAACGTATCTAAGTCAGTAGCAGGTTTCGGCGTACCACTGGGTGCAACAATGAACATGTCTGGTGTATCTATCTACATCGCACTAGCAACTATGTTCGTAGCAAACGCATTTGGTCAGCCAATCAACACTGCTGACATCTTCACTCTAGGTCTAACTATCTTGCTACTGTCTATCGGTGCTGGTGGTGTTCCGGGCGGTGGTGTGGTTATGGTCGGTGTTCTATTACACCAACTAGGTTTGCCACCAGAAGGTCTAGCGATTGTTGCTGCTGTTGACCGTATCTGTGACATGTTCTGTACTTCTTCTAACGTTGTTGGTGATACTGCGGTTAACACTATCGTAGCGAAATCTGAAAACGAAATCGGCGTTGAAGCTAACGAAGAAGCTGAACTAAAGAAAGCAGAAGCATAATCAGAGACTTTTCCTCTATAGATGAAATCTAAGTGGAAAGCCTGAATAGATAAACGGAGCCTAAGTGGCTCCGTTTTTTATTGGGTGATCAACCCAGTTATGGGGCTTATGTTAAGGTAATGAGATGTATTCGTGTCTAATCATTCTTTTTATTAAAATAAATGTGAAAAAATCCAGTATCCCCCTTGAAAAGGCTTCGTGAGCCCTTATCTATGGTGCATACGAAAGCAAAATACATTTGCATTTAAATTTTGTGTATTAGGGTTGAATCCCTGATTACTACCCCCCACATAGTGGGTATAGCAAAAAACTAAATAGAATTTATTCGGAGAAAGCCTGATGGGTCGAATCATTGGTATTGATTTAGGTACTACTAACTCTTGTGTTGCTGTTCTTGACGGTGACAAACCACGCGTATTAGAAAATGCTGAAGGCGAACGCACAACAGCATCGGTAATCGCATACACTGAAGGCGAGACGCTAGTTGGTCAACCTGCGAAACGTCAAGCTGTTACTAACCCTCAAAACACGCTATACGCGATTAAGCGTCTAATCGGTCGTCGTTTTGAAGATGAAGAAGTTCAACGCGATATCGAAATCATGCCTTTTAACATTGTTAAAGCTGATAACGGTGATGCATGGGTTGAAGCGCAAGGCCAAAAAATGGCTGCTCCTCAAGTATCTGCTGAAGTTCTTAAGAAAATGAAGAAAACAGCTGAAGACTTCCTAGGCGAAGAAGTAACTGGCGCAGTAGTAACTGTTCCTGCTTACTTCAACGATGCTCAACGTCAAGCAACTAAAGATGCTGGCCGTATCGCTGGTCTAGATGTTAAACGTATTATCAACGAACCTACTGCTGCTGCTCTGGCTTACGGCCTAGACAAGCAAGGTGGTGATCGCACTATCGCTGTATACGACCTTGGTGGTGGTACATTCGATATCTCTATCATCGAAATCGATGAAGTAGAAGGCGAGAAGACTTTCGAAGTTCTTTCAACTAACGGTGATACTCACCTTGGTGGTGAAGATTTCGATAACCGCATGATCAACTACCTAGTAGATGAGTTCAAGAAAGAGCAAGGTATCGACCTTAAAGCTGATCCACTAGCAATGCAGCGTGTTAAAGAAGCAGCAGAAAAAGCGAAAATCGAGCTTTCTTCTACTACTCAAACTGACGTAAACCTACCTTACGTTACTGCTGATGCGACTGGTCCTAAACACATGAACATCAAAGTGACTCGTGCGAAGCTTGAGTCTCTAGTTGAAGATCTAGTTCAACGTTCTCTTGAGCCACTAAAAGTTGCTCTAGCTGATGCTGACCTATCTGTAGGCGAAATCACTGACGTTATCCTAGTGGGTGGTCAGACTCGTATGCCTATGGTTCAAGCTAAAGTAACTGAATTCTTCGGTAAAGAGCCACGTAAAGACGTGAACCCTGACGAAGCTGTTGCAATGGGTGCTGCTGTTCAAGGTGGTGTACTAGCTGGTGAAGTTAAAGACGTTCTTCTTCTAGACGTTACTCCTCTATCTTTCGGTATCGAAACGATGGGCGGTGTAATGACTAAGCTTATCGAGAAAAACACAACTATCCCTACTAAAGCGGATCAAGTGTTCTCTACAGCTGAAGACAACCAAAGCGCAGTAACTATCCACGTTCTTCAAGGTGAGCGTAAGCAAGCGACTTACAACAAGTCTCTTGGTCAGTTCAACCTAGAAGGTATCCAACCAGCACCACGTGGCATGCCACAAGTTGAAGTAACATTCGACCTAGATGCTGATGGTATCCTGAACGTATCTGCTAAAGATAAAGCGACAGGTAAAGAGCAGAAGATCACTATCCAAGCATCAGGCGGTTTGTCTGAGGAAGAGATCGAAGCAATGGTTCAAGAAGCAGAAGCTAACAAAGAAGCTGACAAGAAGTTCGAAGAGCTAGTAACTGCACGTAACCAAGCTGACCAAATGATTCACGGCACTAAGAAGCAAGTAGAAGAAGCTGGTGAAGCTCTACCTGCAGACGAGAAAGCTAAAATCGAAGCAGCAATCGAAGCTCTAGAATCAGTTAAGTCTGGTGACGACAAAGAAGCTATCGACGCTAAAGTTCAAGAACTTATGCAAGCAGCTCAAAAGCTAATGGAAATTGCTCAACAGAAAGCTCAAGCTGAACAAGCTGGTGCTGACGCTGGTGAACAACCTAAGCAAGATGACGATGTGGTAGACGCAGAGTTTGAAGAAGTTAAAGACGATAAAAAATAATTTCGTCGCAGAGTAGCCTGATTTCGTTGTCGGAAGTGCTCACCTACTAGCGTAGGCTCCGCGCTTCCTCCTAGAACTCAAGCTACTTGCTTAGAAATTCATTGTCTCAAAGACTTATTATTGCGGGCGTCAGAGGTAACTCTCACGCCCGTAAATTTGTATTTAGACTTGTCGATCTAGATAATAGCTTTATTCGGTGCTTCAGCCGGCAGAACTTTTATCTAGATTGATACACAGACTACTGAAGTGATCATTCGGTAGTAGCAATTATTTGGTGACCTAGAACATGTCAAAACGTGATTTTTACGAAGTATTAGGCGTAAGCCGCGATGCATCAGAGCGCGATATTAAAAAAGCGTACAAACGCTTAGCGATGAAATTCCACCCGGACCGTAATCAGGGTGATGACAGCGCAGCAGACAAATTTAAAGAAGTAAAAGTAGCGTACGAGATCCTAACCGATGCTCAAAAGAAAGCAGCTTACGACCAATACGGCCATGCAGCTTTTGAACAAGGTGGCATGGGCGGCGGCGGTTACGGCGGCGGTGGCCAAGGTGACTTCGGCGATATCTTCGGTGATGTGTTTGGCGATATTTTTGGCGGCGGTCGTCGTGGCGGCGGTCAAGCGCGTGCACAACGTGGTTCTGATTTACGTTACAACATGGAGCTTTCTCTAGAAGAAGCCGTTCGTGGTGTATCTAAAGAAATTGAAGTACCAACACTTGTTGAATGTGATATTTGTGATGGTAGCGGCGCTAAAGCGGGTTCTTCTGCACAAACGTGTGGTACTTGTCATGGCCACGGCCAGGTACAAATGCGCCAAGGCTTCTTTGCGGTTCAACAGACTTGTCCTACTTGTAACGGTAAAGGCAAGATCATCAAAGACCCATGTAACTCATGTCATGGTCAAGGTCGCAAACAGAAGACGAAAACGCTTAACGTTAAGATCCCAGCAGGTGTTGATACTGGTGATCGCATTCGTCTATCTGGCGAAGGCGAAGCAGGAGAGCACGGCGCTCCAGCTGGCGACTTGTATGTACAAGTACACGTAAAAGAGCACAACATCTTTGAGCGTGACGGCAACAACCTTTACTGTGAAGTGCCAGTTAGCTTCACAATGGCAGCGCTAGGCGGTGAAGTTGAAGTTCCTACATTAGATGGTCGTGTAAACCTTAAAGTACCTGAAGAGACACAAACGGGCCGTATGTTCCGTATGCGTGGCAAAGGCGTGAAAGGTGTTCGTGGCGGCGGTGTGGGTGACCTAATCGTTAAGCTAGTGGTTGAAACTCCAGTTAAGCTAAGCTCTCGTCAAAAACAACTTCTTCGCGATTTCGAAGAGACATGTTGTGGCGAAGCGGCGAGCAAGCATAAGCCGAAGTCTGAAGGTTTCTTCAGCGGCGTTAAAAACTTCTTCGATGACCTAACTAAGTAATTAGATAGTAATTTGAAAATTTTAAAGCCTGCCAGTGTGCAGGCTTTTTTGTGTCTATAGATCAGAGAAAAAGAAGACTTAACAAGGAAGAAGATTAAAGAAGAAAGAGCTGAGATTTCGGGAGATAAGATTTAGCGTCCTTTGGTATTTTATTTTGTCACTTCCAACACGCTTCTGGTTCCGAAACACCCGAGTGGTGCAATTCCAACTTATCGGTATTCGAGTCTAAACATTCATCATTTACCTGTTGCGAAAGCGGTTCCGCTTGAATTGAATAAGTGGTGCTACTGGCTGAAATCGCTAATGTGTATCGGCTGGTGTCGGTATCGCAAAATAAACATGTCCCTCCGGAAATAATACTATCAGCGGCCGACGCGTAGTTTCCTGTATAGAGGGTCTCCATCTCCAGTTGAATCTTGGTCATGTCGGCCACTGCAGTGACTCGATGCGCTTTAATTACATGGCTCGTATAACTTGGGTACGCAATGGCGCCGAGTATCCCCACGATGGCGACAGCGATCAATAATTCGATCAATGTCATCCCTCTAATGCTTAAGTTGTTGTTGTTGCATATATTTCTTCGAATCATCGCGAGTAGTTTCCTTTCATATCTCTGTCTATTTTTCTCCGGTGGTAGCATCGGCGCAAGATTAAATACGGTTACGCATCAGATTACATAGGAAATTGGGAAATGACTCGCGGGTTTACTTTATTAGAGCTGTTAATAACGGTATCGGTTTTGTCGATACTGATAGCCACGGCTGCCCCGAGTTTTAGTTCAGTAACGCAAACCGTGAAGATGCAGCGATTGGCTGGCGAGTTGAATGGTTTTCTTATTCAGGCTAAGTCAGAGTCAGTAAAAAGGAATCAAGATCTTTGGGTTCATTTCTCGATGGAAAAGAATGAAGTGCAATCAACCGGAGATTGGACTATTTGGTTAAAACCGACCGAAGACTTGTCGGGAGAAACCTTACTGCAGTTGTCGGGCGAACCCTTTCGTGATCTCTCTTTTTCTCATAACTACACCGGAGACAGAATCACCTTTGAGAGTGTTCGTGGAAGACCCTCTCGAGGGACTCTGTATCTGGCGCCTAATACAGTTTCAACCGATCGACTTTTGATCAAATTATCTAGCCCTCCAGGGCGTATTAAGGTATGCGGCGAGTTGAGCGCGCAGTATGGCTATGATGCGTGTTAAGCCGATAGTAGCAGCGCCTAACAAGCAACGAGGAACATCACTGATTGAATTGATGGTGGCCTCTGTGATTGGCGTGTTCGCGATTTCTATTATTGGCAGTGTGTTTATTACGGGGCAGAGAATCGCCAAAGATAAAGGCATCGAGCTATTACTGCTACAGAATTTAACCAGCACCATGCAGGTGATGAAAGAGGATATCCAACGAGCAGGTTACGATGGTTCAAACGGTTACTCAATTAAGTTATCTGGCGCGAGTCACACCATCCAAGTGAGTGGCGGTGTTGCGGTTGGTTTTGTTTATTTCAGACAAGGCTCAAGTGACGATAAAGATCATCGACATATCGTTTACCGCAAGGATGGGACTAGGCTGCAAATATGTGAAAAGGGCACACTTGTATCTGACGACCTCCTTTCATTTAGTGAAGTCACAGGTTGTTATTCTCTGTTTGATGACAGTCTCATTGAAGTGAATGCGTTAAATATTACTTCCCAAGTATTGGAGCAGAATTCTATCGAGAGCACGCTCACTGATATCAGTATTACAGCGTCAATCCCAACCGCAGGTGTTTCCAAATCTGTTTCGGTTTCCGTTAAGCAGAGGAACTGGCAATGATGGTGTTTAGAAAGCAGCGTGGTGTGGTGACGTTATTGATTACGTCAGTGCTTTTAATTGGTGCTTTAGTGGTGACATTAGGCTCGTATCGCAGTGTATTCCATCAAATTAAAGTTGCTCAAAACGAGGTGCAAGGAAGGCAAAGTCACTGGCGCTCAGAAGGTGGTTTAGAGTGTACTTATTCCTATCTACGTGAGCTCGATAAAACCGTTTTAGATATCAAAGATGCCAGTGCACGTCCTGCCGACTTTTCTGATTGGTGTTCTCCTTATGATAATGAACCGCAAATTGAGGTTTCGGATAGTGCGAGTTCCATTGCTTATATTATTGCATCGACAACCGATACACAGTTGCTGTCTAAAACCATTCGTGAGAGCTCTCAGTTAGGAAGTGGGGCGATTCAATCAACAGGGCCGATTGAGATCATTGGTACATTGAGCCTGAAGCCTACAGTAAAAGAAGAACCGATCAGCGGTAATGAATATGAGTGTGTTAGTGTTACTTTTGCTGACCTTTTTACTTACCAATACGATTCAACACATGGTGATTCAGGACAAACATTAGGCTTAGAAGTGCTCGACCCAAGTACGGATGGTCCGTTTTCTGGTTTTGATGGTGTGTGTGATAGCGAATATAAAACGGAGATCCTCAAAGGCAATTCAGGAAGTCGCTACTCAATCTATGCGCCTGATTCCTCTCAAGGAGCGAATCCTCCGCCCTTCCAAAAAGACTTTAATCCCGATCCAAATATGAACCCGTTTTATACTTTCTTTGGTATCGCGAAAACGGATCAAAACATTGTCGACTTATCGCAAGACACTGATCTTTTTAAGCGCGTGCAGATACTGAATGCGACAGAGTGCGGCACCGAAATTATGGACCATTTTACTTTAGGGCAAACCAAAGGATTGTGGGTTGAGGGAAATTGCCATATCAATTCAGCGGTTGCTGCCGCCAACAATCAATCTCAACTTCTGGTGATTCAAGATGGTGTGCTCGCGTTAAATGGTGCCATGACTTACAACGGTGTGATCTATCATTTGGTCGATTATCAAAAGAGTCATGTTAAAACTCGTATAGATGATTTCTGGAAAGCGCTTGTCACTCCCAATGTATTTGCACCTTTTATCAAAGACATCGATGACGCTACCGTCCTGAAAAAAAGTGTTGGGATTCAATTTGCCTCTGGTTTACCTTCAGGTGGCCTTATCTTTGATTCGCCACTTGGTGTGACAACGATTGTGGGTGATATGGATTTGGATTTTCGTTCAGAATCTAATCCAAGTGATCCGCCTTCAATTTACCAATGGAAGCGAGGATCATGGAATGACTTCTAAACACCAAGGTTTCAGTTTGATAGAGGTGCTTATCTCTTTTCTGCTAATCGGTGTTGCTTCATTAGGGTTGGTTAAGCTGCAGGTCTACGCGGAACAAAAATCGGACTTTGCGCTTCACAGTGTTGAAGCTCTGCATTTTGCTGAAAGGCAGATGGAATACTATCGGACTCGTGTCTCGGATGTGAGTGGGGCGGTAGGTTTAATTCCTTTTGAGGAACTCAATCAAGCGAATTACTGTCTGAACACGGCAAGTTCAGTTCCCTTGTCCGGCTTGTCAGGATCTGCCTATGCGATGACATGTGAAGTGACAAATGCCAACGGTGCTTTGTCTGGCGCTTTGAAAAACATTACGGTGACTGTTGCATGGCAAGATCGTATGAACAAATCACAAAGTATTTACCTTGAAACTATGCTCTCCAAATACAGTGAGTTTGACTGATCCCTAAGCAAACGTTTACTGCATGCCAAGGCACACGACACTCCTTTTACCGACACTTTTCATTTCTCGGACATTGTTTGCGTACTAGTTAAATGGCTGTATATGGAATGGTGTTTTTTGTGTTTTTATATTGTTGCAGTTGCATGGCATTTTTGCAAAATATGTCTCCATTTATGGAAAACAAGGTGGAATCTTGTGCTTTTTTATGGCGACTTTAATAGAATATGTGCTGCACCAATAGGCCGTGGTCAAAACTTATATTAGGCCTAAACAAACAACATCACATATGGAGTTACCATGAGTAACCAAGCCGTAAAAAAAGCACCATCGACTGAGAAGATCAGTGGGATGGACCGCTTTCTAAACTTCATTGAACGCGCCGGCAACAAAATTCCAGACCCAGCAATTCTGTTCTTCTGGGCTCTAGTTATCGTATGGGTAGCATCTGCACTTTTGTCGAATCTTTCATTCGACCTAATCAACCCTCAAACGGGTGCTGCTCTAGAAGTTAACAACCTACTAACTGGTGAAGCGCTTGCTAGCTTCCTAGCGAATATGGTTACCACATTCACAGGTTTTGCACCGCTAGGCATCGTACTTGTTGCTATGCTAGGTGTTGGCGTTGCTGACTCTTCAGGCTTCATTACGACTGGCCTTAAGAAGATGCTTAACTTCACGCCAGCTAAGCTATTAACGCCAATGCTAATCTTGGTTGCTATCGTGTCTCACACAGCAGCTGATGCAGGTTACGTTCTAGTAATCCCTCTTGGCGGTATCATCTTCCACGCAGCGGGTCGTCACCCTCTAGCAGGTATTGCAGCTGCGTTTGCTGGTGTATCAGGTGGTTTCTCTGCGAACTTCATTCCTTCAGGTATTGACCCGCTACTAGCAGGTTTCACTCAAACAGCGGCAAACGTTCTTGACCCTGCATATGTGGTTAACCCTCTAGCGAACATCTTCTTTACGGGCCTGTCTTCAGTTCTAATCGTTGCTATCGGTTGGTACGTAACAGAGAAGATCATCGAGCCTCGCCTTGCTAACACTCCTGTTGATGAAGATGCAGAACAAGCACCTGATCTAGGTACCTTTACAGCGATTGAATCTAAAGCATTCAAATTTGCTGGTTGGGCAATGGTTGCAGGTATTGGTCTACTTATCGCAGCTTTGGTGCCTGAAAACTCAGCACTTCGTTCGCCTGAAGGTGAGCTAACAGCGTTCTCTGCACCAGTAATGAAGTCTATCGTTCCTCTGATCTTCATCCTGTTTATTATTCCGGGTATCGTCTACGGCCGTGTAGCGGGTACTTTCAAGAATAGTAATGATGTTATCAAAGCAATGTCTGAGACGATGGCAACGATGGGCGCATACATTGTAATGTCGTTCTTCTGTGCTCAGTTCCTATCTGCATTCGCTCAATCAAACATCGGTACTATGCTGGCACTTTACGGTGCTGAAGGCTTGAAGGCGATGGACCTTCCAGGTGAAGCAACCGTTGTTGGTATGATTCTATTAACGGCTGCAGTTAACCTTCTTGTAGGTTCTGCTTCAGCTAAGTGGGCACTGATTGGCCCTATCCTAGTTCCTATGTTAATGGTTGTGGGTATCTCTCCTGAGCTATCTCAAGCGGCTTACCGTGTAGGCGATTCAGTGTCTAACATCATCTCTCCACTAATGGTGTTCTTCCCACTGGTTGTTGTTTACTGTCAACGTTACGTTAAGTCGACAGGTATCGGTACACTAGCTTCTCTAATGATGCCATTCTCGATTGCTATGCTAATCGGTTGGTCAATCTTCTTGCTAGCTTACTGGGCTCTTGGTATCCCACTAGGTATCCAAGCTCCTTACACTTACACAATGTAAGATAAGTAAAGCTAAGTACTAAAAGCAAAATTCAGTAAGATAAAATCATCGAAGCCCGCACCGAAATGTGCGGGTTTTTTTTCGTTATTTTTTTCGCTATTTTTTTTCTACTTCTGTTTGTGTCTAAGATTTCTTATATCTAAAACTTTTTATATCCCAAATAAAGGCACTCAGCTTATACTCCGGATTACGGCTAATTGTTGGCCGGTAAAATTAGGAAATCCAATCCACATGAAGATTCTGCTTTTAGTAGGGTTAATTGTTTTAAATGGTCTGTTTGCCATGTCAGAGATTGCACTGGTAGCAGCAAAGAATAGTCGGCTGAAACGTTTAGCCGAAAAACACCGCTCCGCTCAGGTTGCGCTTGAGCTCAAAGAAAATCCAACCCGCTTCCTTTCAACCATTCAAATCGGTATTACGGTAATCGGACTGCTCAGCGGTATTGTGGGCGAGGCGACGCTATCTGCGCCATTAGCCGTTCAACTTGAGCTGTGGGGGTTAGACCCAACCCAAGCGAATATATTGTCTACAGCGGTAGTCGTTGTCGGTATTACTTACTTCGCGATTGTTGTGGGTGAGTTGGTGCCAAAGCGTTTTGCTCAATCCCAAGCTGAAAACATCGCCGTGTTAGTGGCGCTGCCAATCTTCTGGTTATCTAAAATCGCGACGCCGTTTGTGTTTGCGTTGTCTGCATCAACCGAAGGTATTCTTAAGTTAATGGGACGTGGTGGCGAAGAAGACAGTGTGACTGAAGACGATATTCATGCACTGGTGAAAGAGGGCTCTGAATCAGGTGTGATAGAGCGTGGCGAGCAAGAGATGATTCGCAATATCTTACAGCTTGATGATCGCCTTGTGAGCTCGTTGATGACGCCACGTCGAGACGTCGACTTTCTGGATATTGACCAACCCGTTGAGCACATATTCAAAAAATTACGTTCGTCAAAGCACAGTGTGTTTCCATTATGCCAAGATCACCTCAATAAAGTGGTCGGTACGGTGTCGGCCAAAGCTTTGTTGAATCAGGCGGGTAATTTAAGTATTCAAGTGATCATGGGGCTGTCTAAGTCTCCGATATATGTTCCGGAGTCTATGAAGGCGTTGCGTTTACTTAGCTACTTTAAAGAGTCGGGTACCGAGATGGCGTTCATCGTTGATGAATATGGCGATGTGCAAGGCCTTGTGACTCATTACGATATTCTTGAAGCGATTGCAGGTGAGCTATCCAATAACCCCAATGACCTATGGACTGAGCAAGTTGAAGACGGGTTGCTGGTGGATGGATTAATCCCTCTCAGTGAGCTCAAGAACCGCTTAGAGCTGTCAGAGTTAGAAGGGGAAAGCGAAGGCTTCCAAACATTGAATGGCCTTATCACTTGGCTGATTGGGCGTTTACCCGATACTGGAGAAGTCGTTGATTGTCAGCAATGGCAGTTTGAAATCATCTCGGTTGAGAACAACCGCATCGTGAGTGTTAAAGCGACAAAAATAGCCAATGAGTTGGGCGATGCTGTTAGTTAGATAAGCCGCTAGATATTTAACGAAAAAGCCCTCGCTTGTTGTTCGTTATCTCTTTATTGTTCATAATCACTAAGATTAGGTATGCTTCTCCGCATACCTTTTTTTGTTCCTATCCTTTGTTTTCTGGAGTTCCCTTTGTCAGACCATCAATTCACCCCTCAAGATGAAATCTTCATGCGACGTGCCATTGAGGTGGCCAAGCAAGCTGAGAATGAGGGAGAGGTTCCCGTGGGTGCTGTGTTGGTAAAAGAGGGTGAGATTATTTCTGAAGGTTGGAACCGTTCGATTGGCAGCCACGATGCCACAGCACACGCTGAAATCGAAACCTTGCGCAAAGCGGGGCAAGCTTTGGAAAACTATCGCTTACTCGATACTACCTTATACGTCACGCTTGAACCGTGTCCTATGTGCGCGGGTGCCTTGTTACACAGCCGAGTAAAACGGATTGTGTTTGGTGCGCCTGACTTGAAAGCGGGTGCGGCGGGTACGGTATTGAACCTCTTTGAAAGCCAAGCCTCATACCACTATGCCGATGTTGAGCATGGTCTGTTAGAAGAAGAGTGCCGTGAACAGCTACAGGCGTTTTTTAAACGTCGTAGAAAAGAGATAAAAGAGAAGCGAAAGCTTGAGCGTTTGCAGGAAGAGCAGCGTTTAGAAGCTGAGAAGGCAAGTAACAAGAAGAAGCCAGCTAACAAGAGATAGAAGTAAGTTCTAGGCACCCTCTATCGCAAGAGTGCCGCAGAAAACTTACTCGGTGTATTTACTCAGAAAGTATCTGCATGAAAGCACGGTTGCGCCAAATGATCTTTTTCTTATTATTTGAAAGCATACGCTTACGACGGTTTGCAGCAACGGTCTTATCAAGGCGCTTCGATTTCAGTTTGTTCTTCATCATTTCAACGATTTCCTATTTGTCGTCTGGCTTTGTAATTATGACTTCAGTTTTAATTATAGTGGTTATTTGTTTATGAGCTCTGTCGCGAACTTAGCGATACTTTTTGAGTAACCATTCGCAATGGCCAATGTCTGAATACAACAGAACATCATGGCGCTTATGGTGTGTCGTTATAAAGTTCGATTGTTACTGCAATATGACACCTCAAGTTTAACGGTCACTTTGTTTGTTTAGCCTCTCAATACGAACCAGTGATTCATGTATAAAAAAAGAGCAACGCTATATAGCATTGCTCTTTTTTATTTAGTTGGAAGACTCAGCTTCGTCGACAGCGGATTCAGCCGCACTGATTGTCGATTCAGCGCCCGAGATCTCTAAAGGTGGGATAACCACCAACCCTTCAAGGCTCGCTTCTTCTTCTTTATTTCGCTTGTTCACATGGCCAATAATACTTTGGTAATAACGGCGAATGTTCTCAACGTAATTCCTTGCTTCATCACCACGAGCATAACCGTAACGAGTTTTACTGTAGTACTTCTTCTGCTTTAGAAGAGGTAGCCTATCTTTCACATCACCCCAAGCGTCAGGATCACCGCCTTGTGCTTTGGTTAGGCGACGTGCATCCATCATGTGACCGTAACCTACGTTATATGATGCGAGGGCAAACCAGATCTTTTCATGTTGAGTGATAGAGTCGGGAACTCGATTCACGATACGACGTAAGTATTCAACCCCACCTTGTACCGACTGTTTCGGGTCAAGACGATTAGTAACACCGACGCTTTTCGCGGTTGGCAGCGTCAACATCATCATGCCTCGAACACCAGTAGGAGAACGTGCTACTGGGTTCCAGTGTGACTCTTGGTATGCCAAAGCAGCAATCAAGCGCCAATCAAATTCTTGTGAGTATTTCTGAAACAGTGGCGACCATTTTGGTAGCTTGCTATCCAAGGCGCGGATAAAGGCACGAGTATCAACGTAGTCAAAGGTGCCAATGTGACCGATGTATTTCTCTTCCAGTGAAGCCAGTTCACCAGATTGTTTTAGGTTACCGAAGAACTCAATCAGCAATGCATATAGGCTTTCATCTTCTGAACGCTCTAAGTACCAAGAAATAGGTTGGTCTTCTGTAAGCTCAAATGCCAAAGCGACGTCTGGGTATAAACGCTGTGCGAGTGACAGCTCAATCGAGTCTGCTACCGTAAACAAGCGTTCACCAGTCGACACTTCTTTTAGCAGGTCATTGATGTCTGCATTACCGACTGCATCGTAGATAAAGTCATCGTGTGTGTTTTGTAGCTGTTTTAGTGTTGGTTCAAAGTGTGAGTCTTTCACCACAACCAAAGACGGCGTTAGTGTTTCATTTGATGCCGTTTCTTCTGATTCAGATTGTGCTTTTACAAATTCGGCCTGACGCTCGTTTTCAAACTTGATCAGTTGACCGAGGTTTCTTGGTCGCCACTGGCCTTTTTTGTACACGACTTGTTGGCTTACATAGTAATAAGCGGGCGCGGCGCGATACGCACGTGTCAGGTTATTGTTTTGCGTTAACCCAGTCGCGATAAGATCGATTTCGCCTTTCTTTAGGGCTGGAAAGAGACCGGATAAACGGTATGCAGGTTTAACCTCAAGCTTTACACCAAGCTCCTGCGCAAACTCACGAGCTAACTCGTAATCTAAGCCAGCAGGGCCATCGGGACCAATGTAATAAGAGAGTTGGTTATTCAGGGTGCCGACACGAAGAACGCCGCGATCTCGTATCTGCTCAAGGACACTTTTAGGTTCAGATTCAATCTGGCATCCCGTTAGCCCTAACAGAGCGATAACGAGCAGAAGGAATTTAGACGAAAAGATGAGCGTAAATTTAGGCATCAAAATGAAATCTCGAAAAGTGGAAGCCCCTTTATACCAAACCCCGCAAGGCTGGCAAAGCAGGTTTATTTAAACAGTTGTAAAAGTGCTGATAAATGCAGCAAAACTGTCATTTATATCGTTAGATGAAAAAAATAACGCAAACGGTTGCTTTTGGTGTTACGTCACAAAAAGAAATGCTTTATAATGCGCTCGCATTGAAGAGGTGGAATCGGCATAGGTTTGTTAACCTTCGGGAATAGCTTCGAAGAAAACAGTTAGGTTGTTCCTATAACCCACTGAATTTATTCCAATATCACCTTAATCAACTGCATAAGAGACCTAAGCACATGAGAATTTTGCGTGGCTCCCCAGCTCTATCTGAGTTTCGTGTTAACAAGCTTTTAGAGCTTTGTCGTGAATTAAGCTTACCTGTAACAGGTATTTACGCTGAGTTTGCCCACTTTGCTGATTTAACGGCAGACCTAGATGCGTCTGAAGTTGAGAAGCTAGAAAAGCTACTGACTTACGGTCCAACGATTGAAGAGCATGAACCTGAAGGTTTACTGCTGCTTGCAACGCCACGTCCAGGCACTATCTCGCCTTGGTCTTCAAAATCAACTGATATCGCACACAACTGTGGACTGGCTAAAGTGTCACGTCTAGAGCGCGGTACCGCTTTCTACATTGAAACTTCTTCTGAACTTTCTGAGCTTCAACTTGTTGAGCTGAAAGCAATCCTGCACGACCGTATGATGGAAGTGGTTTTTACTGACTTCGAATCGGCAGCTGCACTCTTCACAGTTGCTGAGCCTGCTCCTTATGCGGAAGTTGACCTATTAACTGGCGGACGTAAAGCGCTTGAAAAAGCAAACGTTACCTTAGGTCTTGCGCTAGCAGAAGATGAAATTGATTACCTTCTTGAAAGCTTCACTGAAAAGCTAGGTCGTAACCCGACTGACATCGAGCTAATGATGTTTGCACAAGCGAACTCAGAGCACTGTCGTCATAAGATCTTTAACGCTGATTGGACTATCGATGGCGTTAAGCAAGAAAAATCATTGTTCAAGATGATTAAGAACACCTTTGAAACGACACCAGAACATGTTCTGTCTGCTTATAAAGACAACGCAGCGGTAATGACAGGTTCTGAAGTCGGTCGTTTCTTCCCAGATCCAGAAACTCGTCAGTACAACTACCACCAAGAGAAAACACACATCTTGATGAAAGTTGAAACGCACAACCACCCAACGGCAATCTCTCCATGGCCGGGCGCATCAACAGGTTCAGGCGGTGAAATCCGTGATGAAGGCGCGACAGGTATTGGTGGTAAGCCAAAAGCGGGTTTGGTTGCTTTCTCTGTATCTAACCTTAAGATCCCGAACTTTGTTCAACCTTGGGAAACTGACTTTGGTAAGCCAAGCCGTATCGTTACTGCTTTGGATATCATGCTTGAAGGACCTCTTGGTGGCGCAGCATTCAACAACGAATTTGGTCGTCCAAACCTATTAGGTTACTTCCGTACTTACGAAGAGAAAGTAAACTCTCACGCAGGTGAAGAAGTTCGTGGTTACCACAAGCCAATCATGCTGGCTGGTGGTCTAGGTAACATTCGTGATGATCATGTTCAGAAGAAAGAGATCCCAGTAGGTGCAAGCCTAATCGTTCTTGGTGGTCCTGCGATGAACATCGGCCTTGGTGGCGGTGCAGCATCTTCAATGGATTCTGGTTCTTCTTCTGAAGACTTAGATTTTGCTTCTGTACAACGTGAAAACCCAGAAATGGAACGTCGTTGTCAGGAAGTTATCGACCGTTGTTGGCAGCTTGGTGACGCGAACCCAATCGCATTTATCCACGATGTGGGCGCAGGCGGCATCTCGAATGCTCTTCCTGAGCTAGTCGACGATGGCGAGCGTGGCGGTATCTTTAATCTACGTGACGTGCCAAACGATGAGCCGGGCATGAGCCCACTTGAGATCTGGTGTAACGAATCTCAAGAGCGTTACGTAATGGCGGTTGCTGATAAAGACATGGCAACATTCGACGCGATTTGTAAACGTGAACGCGCACCTTACGCAGTGGTTGGTAAAGCAACGGAAGAACGTGATTTGAAACTAGAAGATTCACACTTCGACAATACGCCAATCGACATGCCAATGGACATCCTATTAGGTAAAACACCTAAGATGCACCGTGACGCGAAGACGCTAAAAGCAAACAACCCTGCGATTGACCGTTCTGGTATCGAACTAAACGAAGCGGTTGACCGTATTCTTCGCCTACCAACAGTGGCAGAGAAAACATTCCTTATCACTATCGGTGACCGCTCGGTTACAGGCCTTGTAGCTCGTGACCAAATGGTTGGCCCATGGCAGGTTCCAGTTGCTAACTGCGCAGTAACTGCAGCAAGTTACGACTCTTACCACGGTGAGGCAATGTCTCTTGGTGAGCGTACGCCAGTTGCACTTCTAGACTTTGGCGCGTCAGCTCGTCTAGCGGTTGGTGAAGCAATCACTAACATCGCAGCGACGAACATCGGCGATATCAAACACATTAAATTGTCAGCTAACTGGATGTCTCCAGCAGGTCACCCTGGTGAAGATGCAGGCCTTTACGAAGCGGTTAAAGCCGTAGGTGAAGAACTATGTCCAGCACTGGGTCTAACTATCCCTGTGGGTAAAGACTCAATGTCGATGAAGACTAAATGGGAAGAGAATGGCGAGCAGAAAGAAGTAACGTCTCCGCTGTCTCTTGTTATCACTGCGTTTGCACGTATTGAAGATGTTCGTAAGACGATTACTCCTCAATTGCGTACAGACAAAGGCAACACGTCATTGGTACTTATCGACCTAGGTAACGGCAAAAACCGTATGGGTGCAACGGCACTAGCGCAAGTTTACAAGCAGCTTGGTGATAAACCAGCAGACGTAGACAACGCAGCGCAACTAAAAGGCTTCTACGAAGGCGTTCAAACGCTTGTAGCGAACGACCAAGTTGTGGCTTACCACGATAAAGGCGATGGCGGTCTATTCGTAACGCTAGCTGAAATGGCGTTCGCAGGTCACTGTGGTGTTAACGCGAACATTGAAGCGCTTTTATCTGCATCAGAGAACAGCGAAGATACACTAGCAGCACTCTTCAACGAAGAGCTAGGTGCGGTAATCCAAGTTCGTAACGACGATCTAGACGCAGTTCTTTCTACTCTTGCAGCAAATGGCCTAGAAGCGTGTTCACACGTAATTGGCTCTGTTGAAGCATCAGACGAAGTAGTGATTAAGTCAGGCGCAGACGTTGTAATCCAACGTAACCGTACTGAACTACGTACTATCTGGGCTGAAACCACGCACAAGATGCAAGGTTTACGTGATAACCCAATCTGTGCAGACCAAGAGCACGAAGCGAAGAAAGACAACTCGGACCCAGGTCTGAACGTGAAACTAAGCTTTGACGTAAACGAAGACATTGCTGCTCCTTACATCAACAAGGGCGCTAAGCCTAAGATGGCGATTCTACGTGAGCAGGGTGTTAACTCTCACGTTGAAATGGCAGCAGCATTCGACCGCGCAGGTTTCGAAGCAACTGATATTCACATGAGCGACATCCTAACGGGTCAAGCGGTACTAGAAGAATACAACGGCCTTGTTGCTTGTGGTGGCTTCTCTTACGGTGATGTACTGGGCGCTGGTGAAGGTTGGGCTAAATCGGTTCTGTTTAACGACTCTACGCGTGACCAATTTGAAAACTTCTTCAAGCGTGAAGATACTTTCTCTCTAGGTGTGTGTAACGGTTGTCAGATGTTATCTAACCTGCGTGAACTTATCCCTGGAGCTGAGTACTGGCCACGTTTCGTTCGTAACGAATCTGAGCGTTTTGAAGCTCGTTTCAGCCTAGTTGAAGTTCAGAAGTCTGATTCTGTATTCTTCAACGGCATGGAAGGTTCTCGTATGCCAATCGCTGTTTCTCATGGTGAAGGCCGCGTAGAAGTGCGTGACAACGACCACCTAAACGCGATTGAAAACTCAGGTACGGTTGCTCTACGTTACGTTGATAACAACGGTAACCAAACGCAGCAATACCCGAATAACCCGAACGGTTCGCCAAACGCTATCACTGGTTTAACAACGACGGATGGCCGTGTGACTATCATGATGCCTCACCCAGAGCGTGTATTCCGTACGGTTGCTAACTCTTGGTCTCCAGAAGGTTGGGGCGAGAATGGTGCTTGGATGCGTATGTTCCAAAACGCACGTAAGAATGTGGGTTAATCACTTACCTACATGCTGCGTTAATCTAGATTGGATTAACTAAAAGCTAAAAATTTAAAAGCGCAGATCGAAAGGTCTGCGCTTTTTTATTACAAAAATTTTAGGAACCAACGCGAAACAAATTAGGTTTGCAGTTTGCTGTTCTAAAAATCTCCACTACGCTAAATGTTATGGAATCAATTTGTTAGGCCATCATTTCTTGTATTCATACAAGAACAATTCAATTTGGCCGTTCAAAAACTGAATCAATCATCGTGGCATAAGAGGGATCTATGAAAACAACAATCACAAAAGCAGTTGCAGTGGCAGCGATTGTCATGTCGTTAGCTGGGTGTGTCGGTAGTAACGCCGTTACTGGGAAATTAATGAAGTTCAACGTAGAGGTTGTCGATAACCGTTACGCTCGTGCTGGGGTCAACTTCTTGCTTGCGCCAGTTTACGCGCTAACAACAGCAGCCGATTACATTGTATTTAACTCAATCGAATTCTGGGCGGGTAAAAACCCACTTACAGGTGCACCTCATATCTTTGATAGTAAAGTCGACACTATGATTGATGTTAACGATAGCCTAGATGACTCATTGAAAGATGCACCACTTGGTTTCAACAATCGTCAGATTGAATGGGGTGAGATGCAACAGATCGATGAGAACACTATTCAAATGGATATCACCTATAACGATGGCCAGAAAGCTGTTCTGACGGGGGTTCGTGATGGCGACAAAGTCAGCTACTACATGGATGGCACGTTAGTTTCAGAAACCTCTATTCAGGCTCTTGAACAGCTAGCCGCAGAAAAAGTATAACCTTCTCTGGTTTACCGCTATAAAAGAAAAGCCGCTGGATTTAACCCCAGCGGCTTCGTATTTTTTAGTATCTAGTAATTTAGCATCTAGCGCGTAGATTAGTTGTTGCTGTGTAGCTCGCTGTTCAGTTCAACAGCTGATTTGTTCGCTAGACATTCAATTTGGCCAGTAATCGAGTTACGACGGAACAGAAGGTCAGAAACGCCAGCAAGGTCGCGAGCTTTAATGATTTCTACTTCGTTGCCTTCTTTATCTAGCATGCGAACTTTAGTACCCGCAGTCACGTAAAGACCAGACTCAACCGTACAACGGTCGCCCATTGGGAAACCAAGACCAGCGTTTGCGCCTAGTAGGCAGTTTTCGCCGATAGAGATAACCATAGTACCGCCACCAGACAGAGTACCCATGATAGAAGCGCCGCCGCCGATGTCTGAACCGTTACCCACAACAACACCCGCAGAGATACGACCTTCAACCATGCTTACGCCAGTTGTACCTGCATTGAAGTTGATGAAACCTTCGTGCATTACTGTTGTGCCTTCGCCTACGTGTGCGCCAAGACGAACACGAGAAGTATCAGCAATACGAATACCTGTTGGTACCACGTAATCCACCATTTTAGGGAACTTGTCTACGCAATCTACAGACAGAGCGCGACCAGCAAGGCGAGCTTCGATTTGACGCTCAGCTAGCTCTGGAAGATCGATTGGGCCTTCGTTTGTCCATGCGATGTTGTGCAGTAGACCGAAGATGCCGTCCAGTACCGTGCCGTGTGGCTGAACTAGGCGGTTAGAGATAAGTTGTAGCTTTAGGAAGCCTTCAGCAACTGATGCTGGCTTCTCGTCAGCCGCAAGAAGAACAAGAACAAGTGGCTGCTCAGATGCTGCTGCTTTTTCTGCGAAAGATGCGTTAGCTGCATCGTCGTTTGCTGCGAATGCTTTTGCTAGTTCTGCGCTTTGTGCAGCAGAGATTTCGATAGCTTGGTTGCCTTCAGTGTAACCTGCAACTTCAGCCACAGCAGCTACAAGAGCATCGCTTGGGTTTAGAAGTGGGTTAGGGAAGAACGCTTCAATGATTTTATTGTCGCGGTTTTTGGTTGCCGTACCGAAGGCTAGTGAAAAGTAAGCCATGTTGAATCTCCATGTGTTGAGTCTTGATTTTGCTATTCAATAACAGCGGCTCGAATAACAAGCGCTGCCGTTAGCAAAGTTAATTTAATTGCGTTCATCATAAAGAGAGCGCCCCCGTTATGAAAGGGCGTATCGGGATAAAGTCTGTAAAATGATATTGCTTGTCTTTTTAGCGATAGTTTTCATTATCCGGATATTACTGTTAGCGCTTAATGTTTTGCTGATCGGTTGAGTTGCACCGCGCAGCCTCGTTTCCATCCCCCGATACTGGTCTATAACTACCCCTCTTGTTATCCGTATCAATAGAGTCAGTCACATTTTCTTTATAAATGCATGTTTATTATCACAATTCATCGAGTTCTGTTGATTTATCGTTTGTGCTTACAGTCCGAGTAAATACTCAAGTTTTCAGCTGTGTAATTAAGAGAATGATCACTAAAACCCTTCGATATATAAGTATATTTCCAGCCATAACGACATTAAAACGATTAATAAAGGATCTTCTATGAATTTTACTAAGTCTTTACTGGTGCTCTCTATCGGCGTAGCGATGGTTGGCTGTGGCTCGGACAATGACGACAATATTATTGCCCCCGATATGACATTGCGCATAGCACATGTGAATGACACCCACTCAAATTTTGACCCTGTAAAATCAAGTTTTACTATGGGTGCTGATGGCAAGAAGGTTTATAACGAATTTGGTGGTTATCCTCGCCTATTGAAAGCCGCTGATGATATCAAAGCGGATGCTAAAGCTGACAAAGAACCTTTGTTATTCTTGCATGGCGGTGACGCATGGCAAGGTACCGCTTACTTTAAGTTAAATGAAGGTGCTGCAAACGCAGATTTGTTGTCACAGATGGGGTTAGATGCAATGGTGCTTGGGAACCATGAATTCGATTTAGATACCGACAAGCTCGCATCGTTCATCAATACGGTTAGTTTTCCCGTGTTAGCTAATAACATGGATGCATCAAAAGATCAGTCTTTAAGTAATGTCGATAATTTATATCCGTATCAACTGTTTGCATTTGAAGGCTCAGAAAAAAGAGCAATTACCTCTGTTTCTGATGCAAGTGACGATGAGAAAGTTGTTGCGGTAATCGGTGTTGTTTTGGGGGATATGCCAACGATAGCTACCGGAACTGGTGATGTGACATTTAGTGACCAAATTACAGCAACTCAAGCCACTATAAATGATTTAAAAACCAAGGGTGTGAATAAAATCATCGTTTTATCACACATAGGAAATGCTGCCGATAAGGATCTTGCTGCCAATACAACGGGTATCGATATCATTGTTGGTGGTCATTCACATACTTTACTTGGTGATTTTACCGACCTTGATCAAGGCAATAATGGTATTTACGCCGAAATGATCCCGCAAAAAGACAAAGCACAAAATACTTGTGTGGTTCAAGCTGGCCAATATGCGGAAGCTATTGGAGACGTTGATGTATCATTTGACATAGACGGCAATCTCATCTCATGTGTTGGGAACAATACTTTATTATCAAATGATGAGTTTTATCACGATTCTCATCGAGAACATCAAATGATTAGTACTGATAAAGATGATGTAACGTCGTTTATTGATAATAATGAAAAAATCACGATAAAAGATGAAGATATTGATTTAAGAACCCGTATCGACGCAACTTATAAGCCAGCTCTCGATGCTGCGTATGGTGATGTTGTTGCAGCTGCACCGACTGAAATCAGTCATGAGCGCCGTCCTGGTGATGCTGGAACTGATAAGCATGGTTCAGATGTTGCTCCTATGATTGCTCAAGGTATGATTTATTGGGCAAATCAACCGTCGGTAACAACGGTTACCGGTAAAAATGTTCAGATTGGTTTGGTGGGAGCTGGTGGTGTTCGAACGGATATTGCGTCTGGTGATTTCAGGGAAGGCAATGCTACGTTGGAACTATTACCATTCTCGAACTACTTGTCGATTTTAACCGTTAAAGGCGAAGTGATTCGAAATCTTATTGACAGCACAATTGAGCCGACGCTTGCGGAAGGTGCTCATGCTGGCAAGTTCCCTTACGTATCAGGCATGCGTTACACGTTTACAGAAGATGTGAAAGGTGTATCAGGCACAGTGACAACTCTTGAGGTCAATACTGGAACAGAAGACAACCCAGTGTGGGCGACAATGAACGATGTTGATAACTACACTGTTATCGTTAATAACTATAATGCAAGTGGTAGTGATGGTTGGAATGTATTAGGCGATGCTCAATTAACATCTACAGATCGTCAAGACATTGTCATTTCAGGCAATGGTTTTAAAACTTATAAAGTTAATAACCTGACATACGATGGAAGTACCGAGAAATATAGCGTCAACTATGACGGTGGTATTAAACCATGCGCGGAAGGTTCAGGTGACGTATGTAATACTGATGCCGAATCATTTATTTCTTGGGCTGAGCATAAGAAAGTATTAGAACCACTAGGCTTTGAAACAACAACGATGGAATACAAATAATACTGATGTCGCTCTTATCGGAGCGTTATGTATTGTTAATTAAAGTCTTAAAATGCAAGGCTATAGATTAACCTTGAAAGAAAATAGCCAGCAGATCGCTGGCTATTTTTGTATCAGGATATCGTCGTTCTGAGCTTAAACAAACAGCGCCTTGTAAGCCTGTTCAATCCCTTCAATCAACATCTGCATACCGATAACTGCGAGTATTAGACCCATCATTCGAGTAATCACGTTCAGTGCACTTGGTCCAACCGCTTTAACGAAGCGTTCACCGAATACAAACAAGACGTAGGTTAGGGTGCAGAGGAGGCCAAATGCCACAATGGTTATGATGGTCTCGTAAATCCCTTCAGTACTGGCAAAGTTCATCGCAGTGGCAATAGTGCCCGGGCCAGCCAGTATTGGCATGGCTAAAGGTGATACTGCGATACTTAGCGCTGCGTCTCGCTGGGCGTCTGAGTTTACTTTCTCTTTTGCTTTTGAGTGTGTTGAATCACCTTGCAGCATGTGGAAGCCGATCAAAAAGACCAGAATGCCGCCTGTGATGCGCAGTGCGTACAGCGTGATACCAAAGAGGTCAAAGATCAGTTTGCCAGAAATCGCAAAAGTACTAACGATAACGAAGGCAATGAGTACCGATCGGAATGCGATAGATTTTACCGTTTCTCTGTCATTGTCACCGGTTAATCCAAGAAAGATTGGCGTATTAGCGATAGGGTTCATAATGGCAAAAAAGCCCATGAACACGGTAATGGTATGAATGATGAGCTCTTTCATATTATTCCTTTGAAAAGATGCAGTTAAATACAAATAATTATTAGAAATAGATAGTAGAGCAAGTGTGAATAAAAAACAGCCAGCATAAGGCTGGCTGTTTGGTTTTAGTGATAGGTATAGAGTTTTGGTCGTCTGTTATTGCTTGTTTCTCAGTTAACGGACTCTATTCTATGGATAGATCGTGGCGCCAACGTTGTCGTTATGCGTTTTGAGATTCGCTTACTGCTACAGCCAATGCAACCGTCGCGCCGACCATTGGGTTGTTACCCATGCCGATGAAGCCCATCATTGCCACGTGAGCCGGAACAGAAGAGCTACCTGCGAACTGAGCGTCAGCGTGCATTCTGCCCATGGTATCTGTCATGCCGTAAGATGCTGGGCCTGCTGCCACGTTATCTGGGTGCAATGTTCGACCTGTACCGCCGCCTGAAGCAACTGAGAAGTAAGGTAAACCTTGGCGAGTACGTTCTGCTTTGTAGATACCTGCAACAGGGTGTTGGAAGCGCGTTGGGTTAGTTGAGTTACCCGTAATACTTACATCCACTTCTTCTCTGTGCATGATTGCCACGCCTTCACGTACATCATCAGCGCCGTAACATAAGATCTCTCCGCGAGGGCCTTGTGAGAAGCGGCGACGTTCTGTTTCAACAAGCTCGCCTGTTTGGTAATCGTATTGAGTGCGAACATAGGTAAAACCATTGATGCGAGAAATTAAGTAAGCTGCATCTTTACCTAGACCATTGAGTATTACCTTTAATGGGTTGTGACGTGATTTGTTGACGTTGAGTGCGATTTTAATCGCACCTTCTGCAGCAGCAAAAGATTCATGGCCCGCAAGGAAAGCAAAGCAGTGGCTTTCTTCATTTAGAAGACGTGCAGCCAATGCACCGTGGCCGATCCCCACTTGGCGTTGCTCAGCAACACTGCCAGGTTTGGTGAATGCTTGAAGGCCTTCACCAATGATATTTGCTGCTTGTTCTGCGCTGGTGGCTTTGCGAAATAGCGCCAGTGCTGAGCCAAGGATATAAGCATCGGCAGCGCTTTCAAAAGCAATAGGTTGGGTATCCATCACTAACGCTTTTGGGTCGACATTGTGTGATAGACAGTATTGGTTCGCTTGCTCTAAAGAGTCGAAGTTCATTTCTGCCAATACGCGAGTTACTGATTCATTAAATTGAGTGTTCATCATATCTTTCCTCTAAATTGGCAAAAATTATTGTTGGCGTGGGTTAATGGTGGTTACGGCTTCATCGAAGCGACCGTAAGTTCCCATAGCAAGGTCTGCTGCTTCATTAGCTGACATACCTTGATTAATCGCCTTCATCATTTTGCCGAGGTTGAGATATTCGTAGCCAATTACTTCGCTATGGTCATCAAGTGCAAGCTTGGTCACGTAACCCTCTGCAAGCTCTAGGTAACGAACGCCTTTCGCTGAGGTTGAATAGCTAGTACCTACTTGGCTACGTTGTGTTTGACCTAGGTCTTCTAATGCAGCGCCAATTTCTAGGCCGCCTTCAGAGAATGCGGATTGAGTTCGACCGTAAACAAATTGCAGAAAGATTTCGCGCATGGCTACGTTAATAGCGTCACACACCAAGTCAGTATTCAGGGCTTCAAGAATGGTTCTTCCTGTGAGGATTTCGGCTGCCATCGCGGCTGATTGAGTCATGCCTGAACAACCAATCGTTTCGATTAGTGCTTCTTCGATGATGCCGTTTTTTACGTTTAGCGTTAGTTTTGCCGCACCTTGTTGTGGTGCACAAGTGCCTACGCCATGGCTTAAGCCAGAAATAGCGATGACATCTTTTGGGCTAACCATAGCGCCTTCAACTGGAATTGGCGCTGAAGTGTGCAGATCACCCCTTTGAATAGGGCACATTGATTGAATTTCTGAAGAGTAGTGCATAATGTTTTCTCACTGTTAGAGCCATTTAAGACCTAGGGCGTTGAGAAAACAGGACGTGTTGGAAGAGGTGCGGCTAATTCACTACAGATCTTGAGTATCGGTAATCCAAAGGTGGCATGAAGCTTGGTCTTAATAGACTAAGTCCATTTCAAAATGGAGGAATAGCGATACATCCAACAGTATTACCTGTTTTCGATTCTGTAGGAGTCATTAGCACTGTTCGAAAAGAACGGGCGGTTGAAGCAAAAGCTTAGGTGGAACCCCATCACCTGATGACTATAGATTAGATCTTTATCACACTTTTGTGCAAGCGAATGTTTAGAGCGATTTCGACTATAAACAAGCTTCATTATATTTCAATAAGTATAAAAAAACGCCAATAACGGACTCTTATTAGAGGCATTATTGACGTTTTTTAGAAAGGTATCAGCTAGTTATGCTGCATCTTCTTCTGCGTCTTCAACAGCTTCAAGTTTCTTTTCTTTTTTCGGAGCTGGTTTGCGCTTAGCACCTAGTGCGTAAAGAACTTCTTCTTTATTCTTCGCTAGGTACATTGCAAGTTCTTCTTGCTTGCCTTCATCTTCAACTAAATCGCTTTTGCTTAACAGTTCAAAAAGCTCATCAGCCATATCCAGCATTTTGTCGTATGCGTCAGCTTCGGCTTTAGAGGTAAAAGTCATTTTCTCTTCTCCGTTGCGTTCGACCACGTACTTGACGATAACAGCCATGGTTAATCCTCTAAGTTTGATAAATTTTACTGGCTTTTTATACAGTTTCTAATGCAAAAAGTCCAGTTGATGACCAAACTATGCGGCTTCAATCTTGATGTGTAGCCCAGTCTTCACAATAACCCATGAAAGATTTCAGCAGCGGGCTTTGATATTTGTCTTTGTGCACCAGCATCCAGAATCGGCGTTTCATGTCGAGCGGGACATCGAGTGCTTTTACTCGGCCGGAATCAATCGCTCGTTGTGCGGCTAACCGTGATAAACAGGCGAGCCCAAGCCCTGCAGAAACCGAATTGATGATGGCCTCGGTGGTGTTGAGTTCAAAGGACTCATACCAATGCTCAATACGAGGTGCGACAGCACGCAGGAAAAACTCGCGAGTTCCTGAGCCTGACTCTCTCAGTATCCAATGGCTGCCTTCTAAATCTTGCAATGCAACTTTGTCTTGAGAAAGGAGAGGGTGTTGATTACTAACGATAATACACATTTCATCGCTACTGAACTGGCTAGAGATCAACTCCGGATGGAGTGTTTTTCCTTCAATTAACGCGATATCCAGTTCATAATCCACCAACTTTTGGCAGATCAGCGCACTGTTTGAAATGAACAAGCTCTGATCTTGATGCTGAGTTAGCTCGCGAAAGCCAGACAGAATAAACGGTGCGACCTGATTACCAATCGTGTCACTCGCGCCAACCTTTAAATTGCCACTTAATGGTTGGTCATCTCGGAACAAGACATCGATACCTGCGGCTCTGTGAAGAATCTCGTCAGCCAAAGGAAGTAGCTTTTGTCCTTCTTGATTGAGAATTAATCGGTTGTTGACCCGGTCAAATAGAGAGTGGCCCAATTGCTTCTCCATTTCGCCCAGCGCCATGCTGACAGCAGCCTTAGACAAAAACAGTGCTTCCGATGCGGCGGTAAGCGTCGAGTGTTGGGTAATGGTGACAAACACTTTGAGTTGTTTGATTGAAATATTAGCCATCAGGTTCCTAGTTTTACGCTGCTGGTGGAAAAGTGTTGTTCAGTATTAGTGAACACTTGTTATATATAATTGGATATTGTTTAACGAAGCGCAAGCGTATTATGGCTTCAACAAGCTGATGAGTTCACAAGTTTAGTGAATTAAGTTTAAGAGAGGCTGACATGATTCAACGTATTAAATATAGATTAACAGGAGCTCCAACACCCATGGCAGGGTTAGCACTCGCAATTGCAAGCTTAGGCTGGTGTTGGGATGGTGTTTTAGTCGCACAAGGTACTTTACACACACCGGGTTTGGTGCAGTGGATCAGTGCAGGCATTGCGGCGGTATTACTTCTTGTTTTAGCTGTGAAATTTTTGATTCATGGCCACTTATTACGTGAAGACCTTGCTCACCCTGTTGTCGGCAGTGTTGTACCCACATTCGCGATGGGTTGTATGGTGGTGTCTGCTTCGTTGGCTCCGATCTCTCAATTCTTACAAGAAGCAGTGTGGCTCGCTTCGGTAGCGTTACATGTCGTGTTCTTGGTGAGCTTCTTATACCACAGAGCTAAAAACTTTGAGATTCACCACATGGTGCCAAGTTGGTTTGTGCCACCAATCGGTATTATCGTGGCAGACGTTTCTTTTTCAGGTAACCCGATCTTAGAACCCGTTGCTCACGCGACTTTAGTTTTTGGCTTATTGGTTTATGCCGTAATGCTACCGCTCATGATCTACCGTTTGATCTTCTCTCATGAAGTGCCTGACGCAGCAAAACCAACCATTGCGATTATGGCGGCACCAGCAAGTCTATCTTTAGCTGGCTACCTAACGGTGACGGCAAATCCTTCGCCAGTGATCATTGGGTTACTCTTTGGCATTGCAGTGTTGATGACGTTTATTATCTACATCGCGTTTTTCAAACTACTTCGTCTGCCATTCAGCCCAGGTTATGCGGCGTTTACATTCCCAATCGTGATTGGTGCAACGGCGCTATTCAAATTGGCTGCTTGGATGCAAACTGTTGGTGTGGAAACTCACTATGTGGATCAAGTCTTCAACCTAGCGTATCTAGAATTGATTGTGGCAACGTTTGTAGTGGGTTATGTGGCGGTTCGTTATTACATGAATTACAAACCTCACCGTGTTCTAAGTGCGGTAGGCAGTAGATTGTAAGAAGCAATAGTTCAAAAGATAAACGGACCTTAAGTTTTCAGTATTTCATAAGCTTATATTCCTAATCCAAACTCGGCACTTATGCTAATCTGGCTTTATATTGTGGCAAGATTAGCGTGAGTGCACTTTGTTTACTGTTTACCATTCCAATAACGTCGATACTTTAAAAATCCTTCTCGTTCACTTAATCAAAAGTGATCCTTTAGCCAACCCTTTCGAAAAAGAGCAGATCTTGGTTCAGAGCCCAGGTATGTCTCAATGGCTTAAGATGGAACTCGCCAAAGAGTTTGGTGTAGCAGCAAATATAGACTTTCCTCTTCCAGCAACCTTCATTTGGGATATGTTTACCCAAGTGCTTCCTGATGTACCTAAACGCAGTGCTTTTAACAAAGAAGCGATGACGTGGAAGTTGATGAGTTTGCTACCGGCTAAGCTTGACCACCCTGATTTCTTACCTCTGCAACGTTATCTTGAAAACGACGAAGATGACTCTAAGTTGTATCAATTAGCCGAGAAAATTGCCGATATCTTCGATGGTTACTTGGTGTATCGGCCTGAATGGATGGCGATGTGGGAAGCGGGAGAGCCCGTTGCTGAGTTGGTCGATGATGAAGGGCAGCAAGCTCACCCTTGGCAACCGATTTTGTGGCAAGCACTCTATGAGCAAACCTTGTCTCAAGGCCAATCAAAATACCACCGTGGGAACTTGTATCACGACTTCATTGAAGCGCTAGCCAAGCAACAAGGCCAATTGCAACATCTGCCTAAACGCTTATTTGTGTTTGGTATTTCTTCGTTGCCTCCTCGTTACATGGATGCATTGAAAGCTCTGGGTGAGCAGGTTGATGTGCATCTGATGTTTACTAACCCAAGTAAGCCTTATTGGGGAGACATCAAAAGCCTCAAAGATTTAGCAAGATTTGAGGCTAAGCAACGTAAAAAGCTCGCTTTGTCTAATAATATGCTCTCATCAGCTGGCTCGTCTTCCTTAATGGAAGGTGGGAAATATGAAGTGCATGATGAACTGCATATTGATAATGCCATTGGAAATAATTTATTAGCTTCGATGGGAAAATTAGGACGAGATAACTTACTTTTGCTCTCTGAGGGAGATACTGAGGAGTATCAATTTTTTATTGATGTAGAGCGAGATGGCTTATTGCATCAAATTCAAAGAGATATCCTTGAATTGGAAGAGCATCGCAATGATGAGGTTTTGGATTCCAGCAACCATAAACAGGTGGTTGAGCTTGGCGATCGCTCGTTAACTGTACACGCTTGTCACAGCCCAATGCGCGAGGTGGAAGTTCTTCATGATCAGTTGTTGGCGATGTTTGATACCGACCCGACCCTGAAACCACGCGATATCATCGTGATGGTGTCTGACATTAATGCTTATAGCCCAGCGATTCAGGCGGTATTTGGTAATGCTCCTGGTGAGCGTTATATCCCTTACTCGATCTCTGATAGAACCGCAGACCAAGAAAGCCCAATTCTGACCGCTTTCATGCAGTTAGTCGCGCTACCGAATACGCGCTGTTTAGCCTCTGAGTTGCTAGAGCTGTTAGAAATTCCTGCGATGATGGCACGCTTTGGTATTGACGAGTTTCAATTCGAGCAAGCTAAGCAATGGGTTGAAGAAGCGGGTATCCGTTGGGGTGTCGATGCTTCAACTGCGACAGAATTTGATCTACCTGCGACCGAGCAAAATACTTGGCTATTCGGCATTCAGCGCATGTTATTAGGATATGCGATGTCGGATTCTGCGGGTTTATTTGAAACTGAACACTCTCCGATTGCCGCTTATAACGAAGTTCAAGGCATTAACGCCGAACTTGCAGGTAAGTTAGCTCACTTTATCGATCGTATTGCCCATTACCGTCAACGCCTGACTGAAACACAATCTATCGATATGTGGCGTGAAACCTTGCTGCAAATGATTGATGATTTCTTTGCTGTTGAACTGGAAGGCGAGGTGGTGCTTAAGTCGATACGTGATGCGCTTTCGCAACTGAATGAACAGCTTGATGATGCCTTGTATGAACAAGAGTTGTCGCCAAGTATTATCTACCAGTACCTCAATAATAAGTTATCTGGCGCGCGTATTAGCCAGCGATTCTTAGCTGGCCAAGTTAACTTTTGTACCTTGATGCCGATGCGTTCTATTCCGTTCAAAACCGTCTGTTTGTTAGGTATGAATGATGGTGTTTACCCTCGCTCAATGCCGCCAGAAGGTTTTGATCTAATGAACGGACGCACACGGGCGGGCGATCGTTCTCGTCGTGATGATGACCGCTATCTATTCTTAGAGGCGATGCTGTCGGCGCAAGAATGCTTGTACATCAGCTATGTCGGCCGTTCGATTCAAGATAATACTGAGCGAGTGCCGTCGGTATTGGTTTCAGAGTTGATTGAATACTGCCAACAGAACTATTGTTTGAGTGACGACCAAGCCTTACCAAGTGATGATTCAGGCATCAACCTGACTCAAGCGATCAGCTTTGAACACACCATGACACCGTTTAGCCCAGCAGCCTTTACTCAAGGTGATGCAAGCCATGTGTTGAGTTACGCCAAAGAGTGGCTTCCAGCGGCTAACCGTTCCGGTGAACGCAGTGGTGAATTCAATCGTGCATTGGATGACTATTTGTTGGGTGCGACGTACCCGTTAGAACTCGATTTGGTTGAGTTACAGCGTTTTTGGCGTTTGCCAGTGCAGTACTTCTTTAATCGTCGTCTAAAAGTGGTATTTGAGCCGCCACTTCCTGTGATGGAAGACGATGAGCCATTTGTACTTAATGGTTTAGAGAGTTTCCAACTTAAGGATGCTTTGCTGCAAGTGTTACTGGACCACCCTGAAGGCGCAGACGAAGCGGTTCGATTGTTTGTCTCTGAACAAAAAGCACAGGGCCGATTACCGGTTGGCGCCTTTGGTGATATCGAATTTGAAACCAACCGTGTTCAAGCGGAAGACTTAGCTAAAGAGATTCGATTTGTGAGCGGATCACCGCAACAAGATCTCGAAGTGAATATCGAATTTGATGTGTTAGGCGAAGGCAAACCTGTTCACTTGATGGGTTGGTTAACTCAAAACTATCAATCGGGTCTAGTGCGTTTCCGCAGCGGTAAAATACGCTCTCAAGATTATTTGGCAGCGTGGATTGATCATCTATGTTGTGCAGTCATGGGACACGGAAAAACGACCCATATTATTGGCTACGACAGAAAAGAGGGCGTGGTTCACCAAACGCTACAACCTATCGGCGATGCGCAGCAGGCGAAGAGTTTGCTAGCTGAGTTAGTCCGACTGTTTTACCAAGGCATGACTGCACCATTGCCTTATTTCCCGAAAACCGCATTGGCTGGTGTTGAAGCGGGCTTTAGCCGTGGTAAGTGGGTCGATGACGAAGAAAAGTCGCTCAAGAAAATGGCCGATACTTTTAATGATAGCTTCGCTTTCACGGGCGAGGGCCGAGATACCTATATCTCACGTATTTGGTCTAATTGGGACGATGAACTGGCTACTGAGTCGCGTATGTATTCAACGCTTGTGTTACAGGCGGCAAGGTTGGCTGCAGCCGATCTAGAAGATCAGGAGTAAGTAGTTGTGATCGACAAGATCAATAGCGTGCGCGCTGAATTAATGAAAAACGAAAGAGAGTCGCTGGTCAGCATTTGGGATGCCTGCTTTCCAGGTGAAGGGAATCAAGGTGAAGAAAAGCAAGGTACAGGAAATAAAGTGGCCGCCAGTAAATCATTATTAGTGTAGGGCGTTCGCTGTACGGCCACAGGTCAGAGGGACCATTATTCTGTGGTTCAAAGTAACGCAGTAAAGTACAAAACTCGTACGCGCTCCTGAACTCGTGGGCGCATAGTAGCGAGGCGATCTGAATTGATCCGTGAGAGAGATCGCACTAACTATTAACAAATTAGCGTAGGACGTAAATTGAATGACGTTTTCCACGCTAGGTCACATTTGTAACAACACATTTATCAGAAGGCAGTAAGGCATGACGACCACAAGCAGTGTTCAGGTAATCGCTCCACAGACACTCGATACCATGACGTTTCCACTTCATGGCGCGCGTTTAATTGAAGCATCAGCGGGTACGGGTAAAACATTTACCATCGCTGGCTTGTACTTGCGCCTACTGCTCGGGCACGGCACGGCCGCTCCACAAGGTGATCTGACTGAAGCCACTCGACACCATGAGCCGCTAACCGTAGACCAAATCTTGGTTGTGACCTTTACTGAAGCGGCAACGGCAGAGCTACGTGATCGTATTCGTGCTCGAATCCATGATGCACGCATTGCGTTTGCACGTGGGCAAAGTGACGACCCAGTGATTGCTCCTCTGTTACAAGCCATCGATGATCATACTGGTGCTGCGAAAACCCTACTCAATGCCGAAAGACAAATGGATGAGGCCGCGGTCTACACCATTCACGGTTTCTGTCAGCGAATGTTGACTCAAAATGCCTTCGAGTCTGGAAGCCGCTTTGACAATGAATTTGTGACCGATGAAAGCCATCTGAAAGCACAAGTGGTTGCCGACTATTGGCGTAAACAGTTCTACCCGCTGCCAATTCAATTAGCAGGTGAGGTTCGTAATATTTGGGGCTCTCCCGCTTCATTATTAGCTGATGTCAATCGCTACCTGACAGGGTCTCCATTAAAGCTAACCGTCGAAGCAATGTCGGGTGACTTACAAACACTGCACAATCAAAACCTAGATAAAGTGAAGCAACTTAAAGCGCTGTGGTGTGAATCTGAAGCGGACTTTTTGGCTTTGATTTCAGGTTCAGATGTCAACAAGCGCAGCTACACCAAGAAGTCTTTGCCGACTTGGTTAGAAGCCGTCACAGCATGGGCGCAGAGCGACACTCATGATTACCAGTTTCCAGATAAACTAGAGAAGTTCTCTCAAGCCACGTTAATTGAAAAAACACCGAAAGGCACTGCACCTCAGCACGCCGTTTTCGAAGCGATTGAGGAGTTCTTAAATTCTCCTGCAGACCTGAAAGCCCCCTTGTTGGCACATGCGATTACTCATTGTCGAACCATGTTAGCCAAAGCTAAACAACAAAAGCAGTGGTTATCGTTTGATGATTTGCTGACTCAGTTATCCGCGTCCATTGATGTGGATGAGCAATCACTGCTGGTGGAGAGGATCCGCACCTTATACCCAGTGGCGATGATTGATGAATTCCAAGATACCGATCCGCTGCAATACAGTATTTTTAGTCGAATCTATTTAGACAATCCGCAATGTGGCCTGTTTATGATCGGTGACCCTAAGCAGGCTATCTATGGTTTCCGCGGTGCAGATATCTTTACTTATATCAAGGCAAGAAACCAAGTTAGTGCTCACTACACGTTAGGCACCAACTGGCGTTCGAGTGCTGATATGGTCAGCGCAGTAAACCAAGTGTTTATGAATTCGGATAGCCCGTTTATCTACGACCAAGACATTCCATTTTTGTCCGTAGCAGCCAGCCCATCGGCCGACAAACGCCAATGGGTGATGAATGGTGAAACTCAGCACGCGCTCACCTTTTGGCTGCAAGAGGCGGAAGACAAGCCCTTACCGAAAGGCGAATATCACAAGGCAATGGCCGAGGCGACGGCGAGTCAAATTCAAGCCATTCTGACCGCTTCTCAAAACCAGCAAGCCTATTTTGATAACGGTAACAAACAACATGCCGTGAATGCGGGTGATATTGCTGTCTTGGTTAGAACCGGTAGTGAAGGTCGTCTGATCAAGAACGCGCTGTCTGAGCAAGGCATTGCGAGCGTGTACTTATCTAACCGAGACAGTGTATTCACCAGTTTGGTCGCGCAAGATATTCAACGCCTGTTACAAGCGGTGTTGACGCCTGAAAACGACCGTGCATTGCGCGCTAGTTTGGCGTCGGAATTATTTGCTCTGGATGCCGCATCATTGGATGAACTCAACAACGATGAAGTGGTTTGGGAAAACGTCGTTAACGAATTCCGAGAATATCGTAAGTTGTGGCTACAGCGTGGCGTACTACCAATGCTGCGCAGCGTGATCAGTAAACGACATCTCGCGGAACGCTTACTAGAAGAAGAAAATGGTGAGCGCTCACTCACTGATTTAATGCACATTGGCGAATTGTTACAACAAGCTAGGCAAGAACTCGACAGCGACTATGGCTTGTTACGTTGGCTAGCTGAAGCGATATCAGATGCGCAAAATGGTTTAGGCGGCAGTGAAGACGACATTCAACGCCTTGAATCAGAGAGAAACTTAGTTCAAATCGTTACCATTCATAAATCGAAAGGTTTGGAATATGACCTAGTATTCCTGCCGTTCGTGGCGAGTTATCGTGAAGCGAGTGAAGGTAAGTTCTACGACCATGAATCAGATACCACAGTGCTTGATATTACGGGTAGCGACAGTGCCTTAGCGCAAGCCGACAAAGAGCGATTGGCGGAAGACTTACGTTTGATTTACGTGGCGCTTACTCGTGCCGTTTACGGTTGTTTCATTGGTATGGCACCGCTACGTAAAGGGCGTTCAACCAAAGAGCCGACCGGCGTTCACTTAAGTGCCATGGGCTACTTGGTTCAAAATGGACAAGAGCAAGGCATTGCCGAGTTGAATCTAGCTCTAGCGGCAATTGAAGGCAAAAATTCAAGTGTGTTGTTAGCCGAAACCCCAACCGCTCATGAGCAAGTGTTTGTACAAACAGAACAAGTGAGTGAAGACTTACAGGCCAGTGAACTGAAGGCTTCAATAGACCGAGCTTGGCGAATTACCAGTTACTCGGGACTTGTAAAACAAGGCAGTCACGGCGCAAGTCATGATGCCACGATTGAGGTGTCTGGCTTCGATATTGATTCGGCTGATGAACACGATGAGTCGGAATTGATTGAACCTGAACGTTCTATATTCACGTTCCCTCGCGGCGCTCGCCCGGGTACCTTCTTACACACCTTGTTTGAGGATGTTGAATTTACCGAGCCAGCAACCAGCGAACATAACACGCAAGTAATCACTCACTTATTAGAGTCGGAGCAATACGAACTAGAGTGGTTACCTGTGCTTCAACAACTGGTCGATACGGTGCTGAACACCGCGCTGGATGGTAAGAACTTAAAGCTAAGCGAGAAAGACTCAACGCAACGCTTAGTTGAGATGGAATTCTTACTACCGATCGAAGTGCTTGCCGCATCGGAATTGAATCAAACCATTCAATATCATGACCCGTTGTCGGCTAAAGCGGGCGACCTAGGTTTCCAAACCGTGCAAGGCATGTTGAAAGGCTTCATCGATTTGGTGTTCGAACATCAAGGTAAATACTATGTACTCGATTGGAAATCGAACCATTTAGGTGATGACGTTGCCGTCTACCATGGTGAAGCACTGAAATCGGCGATGGCTGATCACCGCTACGATCTGCAATATCAAATCTATGCGTTGGCATTGCACCGCTTCTTACGCAGCCGCGTTGCGGATTACAGCTATGAGCAGCATTTTGGTGGGGTTTATTACTTGTTTTTAAGAGGAATGGACGGCCAATCTCAACAAGGTATTTTCTCGGCTAAACCTACATTGGCTTTGCTCGATGAAATGGATCAATTGATTGACGGCAAAGTGATAGACAGACGTTCAGCACAATTGAATGACAATGAAACTGGACAGATGGGGCTTCTATAATGACAACGACCACCACTAATACCAGCACAGAGACCGTGAACTCAGTTAAGCCTGTTTCCCTGCTCCCTGATCAGCTTCTGGACGTACTAAAGTTCCTCGCTGATAAGGGCTCAATTCGCCAGCTGGATTATCAGTTTGCCCGTTTTATTGCTCAGCAAGCGACGAGTCATTCTCAAGAGGTAGGGTTTCTAGCTGGCGTTGTAAGCCATGAATTAGGCAAGGGGCATATTTGTACTCAGCTTATACAAGCTCAAACGGCTGGCCCTGAACTAACGACAGATCTTGGCCAGTTGCTTGGTTTGTACGGTGAAACGGCACTGCAATTGAATCAAAAACTGTTGGGTATTGATTGGGTGACTGTTCTGCAATCATCTAACCTAGTTGGAACAACGAATGACTGCGTTAAGCCGCTAATGTTTGATGGACAACGTGTCTACTTACAGCGTTATTGGAACTACGAAGTTGTGTTGGCTGAAACTCTAAACCGTTTAAGTAAGCCAGTAGAGTTCAATATTGAGCAGAAAAAAGCACTGACTGAAACGCTCAATCAGCTTTTTGCACGTAGTCATCACTTCCTGTTTAATGCCTTAGCCAAGGCTGAAGCAAACCAACAAACCTCTCAGGTATTACGTCAGCAGTTAGTGTGTGACCATCTAGATATTGTCGACGAACAGGCTTTGGATTGGGGTTCTATCGATCAAGTGATTGTTCAAGCCAAACAAGTGACTGATTTAGATGTGCTGGATAGTCTAGTGCCACTATCTGTCTGTTTGAACTGGCAAAAAGTAGCGGCAGCGGTGGCGTTAAGTCGTCGCTTTGCGGTTATTTCTGGTGGGCCGGGTACCGGTAAAACAACCACGGTAACCAAATTACTGTCGGCGATGGTCGAGCAATCACTCAGCCAAGATAAAATACCGACGATCAAGCTGGTGGCTCCGACAGGTAAAGCGGCGGCGCGTTTAACTGAGTCGATTGGTAAAGCGATTGAACAACTACCTCTGGTGCCTGAAGTAAAGGCCAACATACCAACAGAATCGAGCACTTTGCACAGACTGCTCGGCGCTATTCCTAATCGAGCTGAGTTTAGACACAACCGACGCAATCCACTTCACCTTGATATCTTGGTGGTGGATGAAGCATCAATGGTCGATCTGTCGATGATGTATAAGCTGGTGGATGCGCTTCCTGAGCATGCAAGGCTTATCTTGCTTGGCGATAAAGATCAACTCGCTTCTGTTGAGGCGGGTGCGGTGTTAGGTGATATCTGTTCATTCAATTCTGCCGGTTACAGCAGCGCGCAAGGTAACTTGATTGCGGAAATGACAGGCTTTGATGCGATAGCTAAACCAAGGCAGGTCAAAGCTGGATCGGTTAACCCTCCTGCGATTGCAGATAGCTTGTGTATGCTGCAGAAGAGTTACCGTTTTGATGCGCGTTCAGGTATCGGCCAACTGGCAAAAGCGATCAATAACGGCTCTGCTAATCAGGTTGATCAAGTGTTTGCGAAAGGGTTTGCGGATATCGAAAATCATCCCCTGTCGAGTGACAGCTATAACTTGATGCTGCGAACTTTGGTTAATGAGTATGGTGCGTATCTCAACAGAATGAATGTGCCGCTAGAAGAATTAGAAACTCAAGAAGCGAGAGCGAAATCGGTTCTCGATTTGTTCAGCCAGTGTCGATTGCTGTGTTCCATTCGTGAAGGTGACTTTGGTGTTAAAGGCCTCAACCACAGAATCGAAAGGGCACTTGCCGCAAGACGCTTGGTGAATCCGCACAATGATGAACTCTGGTATCACGGGCGACCAGTAATGGTAACACGCAATGATCATGGCTTGGGCTTATACAATGGTGATATTGGTATCTGTATGCTTGAGGCTGATGCAAGTCGCTCTTCTGCAACTGACGATAACTCAGCCCCTCGATTGAAGGTGTACTTTGAATTGCCCGATGGCAGTGTAAAAGCCGTACTACCAAGTCGAGTGCCTGATCATGAAACCGCGTATGCGATGACGATACACAAATCTCAGGGCAGCGAATTTGATCTGACCTTGATGATCTTACCGCCAGATTTCAGCCCAATTCTAACGCGAGAACTTATCTATACGGGGATTACACGTGCTAAGAAACGACTGATGATGTTCAGTGATACGAATGTGTTGAAGCGTGGTATTAAGGTCAAAACAGAGCGAGTCAGTGGTTTAGGAAGTCGCTTAACCAGCTAACAGTCAGTAGTTTTAGCGAAGGTGTTTCTGGAAGTAAAACTACGAAATGGCAGGGTAAATCGTATACACAAAGCAACCATCCCTGGTTGCTTTGAACGTTATTAGGAATCCGTGCCTAAAAACGCTCGAGTAAACGATATATGGTTTATCTTGTACTTTGCTTGGCAATTCAAAATAAACTCTTTTAGGTTCTCGCTCACAGGGAACACGCAGTGTACGTCTAGCCCTTCTAAGAATTGGTTATCAGCCATATCCCAAAAACTTTGCAGCGAGTTACAAACAATGGTTCTCATATCAATGTTGCTCTTTTTGCTGTTTATACTAACGAGCAGAGCTACTGCTAGCGTGCTGACCGTTAACGGGTATAGCAATCCGTGCAGTTACCATCTCAATGAGTTCGATACGACTATCGAGATGGCAATTCCTATAAAAACATTTGTTAATATTATTAAAGCGCTTAAATTCTATACAATAATCCGTGTGAGTGAAAGTGCATATTTGATAAAACCTATACAGTAAACGATTACATTTGCAATTAATTTACGATCAAAGTGAGATTTTAGTCCAAAACTTTATTTACACGTTCAACGCTAAGATCTTCGAGTTTCTTTGGTAGTTGTATAGCCCCTGTTTTTCCATTGGCAATTCATCAACACCTATCTCGTAAAACCCCTGTTCGCGGAACCAATGAAGGCTGTGTGTGGTAAGAACAAATATTTGGTCGATGTCACGCGACTTGGATTGATGACGCATGTAATCCAGCAGTAATTGCCCACGGTTTCCATCGCGGTAGTCAGGGTGGATAGCAACACAGGCCATCTCTGCCATGTGATCTTCCGGGTAAGCGTATAGTGCAGCGCAACCAATAATCAGACCGTCTTTTTCGATAATGGTAAAACGATGCACTTCTTGTTCTAGCTGCTCTCTTGAGCGACGAACGAGAATACCTTGTTCTTCAAGAGGGCGAATTAGGTCAAAGATACCACCGATGTCATCGATCTGAGCTTGTCTGACTTGCTCAGCACTCGCCATGACCACTTGGGTTCCAATACCGTCGAAAGAGAACAGCTCTTGGATTAATGCGCCATCCACTTTGTAGCTGATTAAGTGACAGCGAGGTACACCAGCACGACAAGCAGAGATTGCACCTTTCAAGAATCGAAGTGTTCCTGTACTCATGTCTTCAGCTGGGTTTTGAGATTGAGTTAAACGTTCTAGAATTTGTTTTGCGTCTTTAGGGAAAAGTTCGGCGAGTACATTGCCGTTTTGATCCGTTACCCCTTGCTCCGAGCAAAAGCCAATCAACTTATCGGCCTTTAAACGAATGGCCACTTGAGTTGCGACCTCTTCAGAAAGCAGGTTAAAGCTTTCGCCTGTTACCGAGCTGGCAATAGGGCCAAGTAGGACGATGGAGCCTTGGGCGAGTGTACGATTGATCCCTTCAATATCAATTCGACGAATACGCCCGCTGTGACAGTAATCTGTACCATCATCGACACCTAGCGGTTGAGCAGTAATAAAATTGCCACTCATAACATTCAGTTGAGTACCCGCCATTGGGGTGTTGTTCAGGCTCATTGAGAGTCGAGCTGTGATGGCGAGTTGTAATTGGCCTGCAGCCTGCATCGCAACACCCAGAGAATACTCATCGGTGACCCTAATATTCTTGTGATAAGGCGTATGGCAATCTTGCTTTGCTAACAGTTGGTTGATCTGCGGTCTTGCCCCATGAACAAGAACAATCTTGACCCCAAGGCTGTGGAGTAAGGCAATATCACTAATAATGTTACCAAAGTTTCTATCGGCAACGGCTTCGCCTCCCAGCATAATTACCATGGTTTTGCCACGGTGAGCATTTACGTAAGGGGTTGATTGTCTGAAACCTTTTACTAGCGCTGTACTTCTTAATTTCACAGAACAAGTCCATTTATGTTTATTTATTCGTTAATTTAGCATTTAAATTCAAAACTAAACAACACATTTTTTGGAATAAAGCGCAAACTATTCTCATCTAGGGTTCATTATATAAACTGTCTCAGTGTAGAATGCGCATAGCATCTTTATGAGTAGTTACCGAATGCAACAAGCTCCAGCAAGAAAGAACAAGATCGATGAGATAACTAAAGGCCTCTACAGTGAAGCTGAGCAACGCAACCAATCTAAATTGAAGCGTAAGATCATTGAACGCAGCTTAATGGCATTAGCGTTGGTCGGTACGTTTGCGGTGGTGTCTCTTTTTAGTGATGTTATTAATCGAGTGCAAGATGCAGCAACACCCGATCACTTGCTTTATGGCACCTGGGTTGAACAAGATGTTGCTCATTATGCGACAGATGAATTTGTGCTAAATGACAACGGTGTTTCAGTCGGTGGTTCAGTCATTTCGACTAACTTTGAGTTCGATGGCAATTATTTTGAATATAAGGCGGGGGATAAAACGTATCGCTTCCGCATGACCAAAGCTGATCATACAGAAATGGTGCTCGATTCAGATGGGCACTACAACCCAGTATTTCGCCTCAAAGGCTATATCGATAATTCCGTTCGATAGGTTATCTTACTGTAAACTCTTACAATCTAAGATTGTGTTATCTGACCGTTTTTGTCATCCTCGATGCATAGAATTTTTAGGATGACTCTTGTGATTAAAAAATGGCTTCCCCTTGTTGCCGCCTCTTTACTATTTGGCTGTGCTCAACCAACCGATCGTGCTCAACAACACCTTGATGATGAATTTCCCCGCACCTTAAATAAGGTCGATCAGGTTGAATCTAACAAACCAAGAGACTACACCGCATTTTCAGAACAAGCTGAGATGGTGGTTTCTAAATCCCCTTCGATGGCAAAAATCTATGAACCGCTTTATCAGCAACTTAATGAGTGGGCGATGCAAAGTGGTGATCCGAGCGAGCTAGCCAACTTCGGTGTTCAAACCGCTCAACTTGGTGGTGGTGATAAGCAAGGCAATGTTTTGTTCACGGGCTACTTTTCTCCTGTGATGGAACTGCGCCATGAAGCGAATGAAGAATACCGATTCCCTGTTTATGGACTTCCTGATTGTGATAAAGATTGTCCTACTCGCGAAGAGATCTACAACGGTGCATTAGAAGGCCAAGGCTTGGAGTTAGGTTACGCAGCAAACCGTATCGACCCGTTTATGATGGAAGTGCAGGGCAGTGGCTTTGTCCATTTTGGTGACGACGATACACTTAAATATTTCGCGTATGCGGGGAAGAATAACAAAGCTTACGTGAGCATTGGCCGTGTATTGATTGATCGAGGCTTAGTTCCACGCGAAAAAATGTCATTAAAAGCCATTAAAGAGTGGGTGTTGGCTAATGAGCCTTCAGTGGTAAAAGAGCTGCTTGAGCAAAACCCTTCTTTTGTTTTCTTTACTTCTAGGGAAGATTTATCGGTAATGGGCAGCGCAGGCATTCCATTGTTGCCAATGGCGGCGGTTGCAGGTGATCGTTCTATTCTCCCGATGGGCACACCTATCCTTGCTGAGGTTCCCTTACTGAATGCTGATGGTACTTGGAGCGGCGCGCACCAACTAAGACTGCTATTGGTTTTGGATACCGGTGGTGCGGTTAAGCAGAACCACTTAGACCTCTACCACGGTATGGGACCAAGAGCGGGTACTGAAGCGGGTCATTACAAGCATTTTGGTCGAGTGTGGAAGCTGGGTCTAGATGGCAGCGCAACCGAAGCGCCTTGGGCTTTGCCTCCTGAGAAGGTTGAGTAAACGGCAATAAAATAGGGCATTGAAAGCGAATCGCTAATCCCCTAGACTTTTTATTCAAGAGTGCGTATAAAACGCACTCTTTTCTTTTTCTCAGAAATAAATTGGCGGCAACAATGCGTGAATTGACCACTCCAGCTTCAGAAAACTATGACCAACGATTTGGTGGCACTCGTCGCCTGTATGGCAATAGTGAAGTCGATATACTTAGAGCCGCACACGTGTGTGTTATCGGTATTGGTGGCGTGGGTTCATGGGCTGTTGAAGCGCTTGCTCGTACTGGTTTAGGTGAGCTGACGTTGATCGATATGGATGACGTGTGCGTGACTAACATCAACCGTCAAATCCACGCTATGTCGGGTACGGTTGGCAAGAGCAAAATCGAAGTGATGGCAGAGCGCGTTAAGCTGATTAACCCTGAGTGTAAAGTGAGCCTGATTGATGACTTTATTGGTCCTGAGAATCAGGCTGAATACCTATCGAAAGAGTTTGATTTTGTTCTAGATGCGATTGATAGCATGAAAGCTAAGGCTTCGCTGTTGGCGTATTGTCGTAGCAACAAAATCAAAGTGATCACCACGGGTGGTGCGGGTGGGCAAGTCGACCCGACTCAAATCAAAGTGGCTGATCTGACTAAGACGATTCAAGATCCGCTCGCGAAGAAATTGAAAGACACATTACGTCGTCATCATAATTTCCCTAAGAACCCTGCACGTAAGTTTGGCATCGATTGTGTGTTCTCTACTGAGCAACTTAAATACCCTCAAGCTGACGGCAGTGTATGTGCTGCGAAAGCAACAGCAGAAGGTCCAAAGCGTATGGATTGTGCGACGGGTTTTGGTGCGGCAACGGTTGTCACGGCTACGTTTGGTTTTGTGGCGGTTTCACGTATCGTAGAAAAGATCGTTCAAAAGCATACTAAGTAACGTCTTCTATTCAATTAATAATCGACTGGATATTAAAATGACCACACTCCCAAGCTCTCCATTCGGCACTGAAATTACCAGTGATGATATTGTCGCGAAGATGCAGACATTCAGCGGCTGGGAAGACCGTTATCGCCAAGTGATTCAATGGGGTAAGAAACTGCCAACTATGCCTGATGAATTGAAAAGTGATCAGGTTGTGGTTTCTGGTTGCGAAAGCCAAGTGTGGTTGGTTTCTCAAAGTATCGACGGTGTTTGGTACTTTTGTGCTGATTCGGATGCGCGTATCGTGCGCGGTCTGATTGCATTAGTAATGGCTGCGTATGACGGTAAAACATCAGAGCAGATTCAAGCGTTCGATATCGATGGATACTTTGAACAAATCGGTTTAATTACCCATCTAAGCCCATCTCGCGGCAATGGATTAAAGGCGATTGTTGCTCAAATCCAAGAGCTAAGTGCGTAACATTTCTTAGATACACAGAAACAAAAAGGGTTGACGCTAAACGCCAACCCTACATAATTTCGCTACTCGCTACTCGCTACTCGCTACTCGCTACTCGCTACTCGCTACTCGCTA